>NZ_JASOLI010000007.1:0-170626 GCF_030215145.1 Aerococcus sp. UMB7834
TGATTGGAGGCGCATCGAATAAGACTGACGCTAGTCAGACGTTTCGATGCGCTGAAATCACTTCAAGTCTGCTCTTGCGAACCCGACTACAGGGTGAGAGCAAGAGCGCTTAACTTTCTCTACTTGGAGTAAGACCTCAAAAAACATTGATGAAATAAAGCTTTTTGCCTATAGCTTTACAAGAAAGAGCCTGGACTTGTATCCCCGGCTCTTTCTTTTTCTATTTTTTTGATTTTTATAAGCCGGCTAGATAGCTTGGGATTGGCTTTTTTGCGACAAAGTTAGGGTGAAGTGTTATAATGATAGAAAAATGACAAACAGAGGTGCCTTTATGAATTATCCAGATGACAGTTTAACCCTACATACTGACCTCTATGAGATCAATATGATGAAGACCTACTGGGAAAGTGGCAAGGCTGAACAGTTTGGGGTTTTTGAAATTTATTTTCGTAAGAATCCCTTCAATAATGGCTATGCGATCTTCGCAGGTCTGGAACGGGTGATCGATTATATTAAGAATTTACGCTTTACTGATTCAGATATCGCTTATTTAAGGGAGACAGTAAACTACCCTGATGCCTTCTTAGATTACTTAAAGGACTACCGCTTTCAAGCGACAGTCCGGTCCATGGTGGAAGGGGAACTCTGCTTCGCCAATGAACCGCTGATTCAGATTGAGGGGCGCTTGGTGGATTGCCAATTAGTAGAAACTGCGCTCTTAAATATTGTGAACTTCCAAACCTTAATTGCAACCAAGGCTGCCCGCATCCGTACGGTTTGTGGTGACGATGGCTTGGCAGAGTTCGGTGCACGCAGGGCTCAAGAGATGGATGCTTCAGTTTGGGGAGCACGGGCTGCTTATATTGGCGGCTTTGATTCGACTTCTAACGTTCGGGCAGGCAAGACCTTAGGCGTTCCTGTATCGGGGACCCATGCCCATGCTATGGTCCAATCCTTCCAGAGCGATTATGAGGCCTTCAAGGCTTATGCCCAATCCCACAAGGACTGCGTATTCTTAGTGGATACCTATGATGTGATGAATTCTGGCGTCCCAGCGGCGATTCGTGTGGCCGATGAAATGGGCGATCAGATTAACTTTATTGGGGTTCGCTTGGATAGTGGAGACTTGACCTATCAATCCAAACGTGTCCGGACCATGCTCGATGCAGCAGGTTATGAAGAGGCCATCATCGTGGCCTCCAATGACTTAGATGAAAAGACCATCCTTAACTTGAAGATGCAGGGGGCGAAGATTGATTCTTGGGGTGTCGGAACGAAGTTAATTACTTCCTTTGACCAAGCTGCTCTCGGGGCAGTTTACAAACTCTGCTCCATGGAAGATGAAAATGGTAATTTGGTCCCTACTATGAAGATTTCAAGTTCCCCTGAAAAGACCACTACTCCAGGTGACAAGCAGGTTTGGCGCATTACACGTAACTCAGATGGTAAGTCTGAAGGGGACTATGTCGCGCTTAAACACGAGCGCCCCGACCAATTGGATGAGCTCTTTATGTTCCATCCTACCTATCCTTATATCAATAAGACCGTTGTTGACTATACGGCGCGTCCGCTCTTGCAGACGATTTTTGATAAGGGGGAATTGGTCTATGACCAACCAGAATTAGACGAGATTAAAGACTATACTAAAGGACGCCTTGATTCGCTGTGGGATGAGTATAAGCGGATTTTAAATCCAGAACAGTACCCAGTCGACCTTTCGCAGGAGCTCTATGATTTGAAGATGAACAGCATTAAGCAGATTAAGGAAAAGATTAAAGCAAATGTGGCAGCAGATAAAGGAGGAGAATAATGCGTCCTTTACAAGCGCATATTATTGACCAACTCTGTGTGAAAGCAAGTATTGATGTAGATGCAGAGATCCGCCAATCGATTGACTTTATTAAGGCCTATTTTAAGAAGCATCCTTTTTTCAAGACCCTAGTTCTAGGGATTAGTGGGGGCCAAGACTCGACCTTAGTGGGCCGGCTCTGCCAGTTAGCCATGGAAGAATTGCGCGAAGAGACGGGCCGGCAAGACCTTCGTTTCATTGCTGTCCGCCTTCCTTACGGCCAACAGTTGGACGAGGATGATGCCCAGAAAGCTTTGGATTTTATCCAGGCTGACCAGGTATTGACCGTCAATATCAAGCCAGCTGTGGATGCCCAAGTGGCTGCCTTAGAAGCAGCAGGTCTTGAAATCACGGACTTCAATAAGGGGAACATCAAGGCTCGTCAGCGGATGATTAGCCAATTCGCCATTGCTGGAGCCGATAAGGGGATTGTGGCAGGCTCTGACCATGCGGCTGAAGCCGTTACGGGCTTTTATACCAAGTTCGGTGATGGGGCAGCGGATATCATGCCTATCTGGCGGCTCAACAAACGCCAGGGGGCAGCCTTGCTCCAAGCGCTCGGGGCAGAGCCTCGCCTCTATGAAAAAGTGCCAACCGCTGACTTAGAAGACGATAAACCGGGCCAAGCCGATGAAGAAGCCCTCGGTGTCTCCTACCAGGCCATTGATGACTACCTAGAAGGTAAGGACCTTGCTGAAGCCGATGCTGAACGCATTGAACAACTTTATCAATCTAGCCAGCACAAGCGAGAGCTGCCGGTCAATGTCTATGACCAGTGGTGGCGTTAAAGACTTGCACATTAGAAATCAATTTATCGATAGAAGAACCCCTGCCAGGCGATGCTTAAGCCTAGCAGGGGTTTTTGTCTTTCGAGAGCTATCTTACGTTTTGTTAATTTTCTGATTAATTCGTTTAATTTGTTTGCTATAGTAGAAGTAGTAGCCCAGGGCAATCAGGACAAAAATCAAGCTAAATTGTAGGCTAGCCGAGAGAATAATGTCCCAAGTCAGAGGGAACCAGTGATTCCATGCGGCTAGGCCGAGGAAGGTTAGTAGGCTTAAAGCCAGGTGGAAGAAGCCGGCTAAGAGGGGGCTGAGCCTATCTGTTTGGTAGAGGAGGGATCCTCCTCCGCAGACGCAACCGACTAGGCTCCAGCTGATTAACATTTTAAGATAAACAGGGGAGGAAGTATAGATGGCGCCCATGACAGCAAAGATAACTATACTGATAAAGATTCCTTGGAGGCTTCGTTGAATAAATTCTTTCATGGTGGGACTCCTTTCATAGGCCAAGTCTTTCTTTGAACTGATGGAGAAAACGACGACTGATTAGAATTTTCTTGTGGTTACTAAGTTGAGCATACATATTTCCGGAAAAAGCGAGTTCTAGGCTCTGGATAGCATCTAGGCGGACGAGGCTATAGCGGCTTGCTCGTAAGTAGTCGTTCTTTGGTAAGAGACTTTCTAGCTTCTTTAGGCTGAGCCGGCAAGGATAGGTCTTAGCCTTGGTCCAGATGCTTAGTTCGCCTTGGTTGATTTCTGCATAGAGGATGTCACGGATAGCTAATACCTGGTAAGTGTCCTGGGTCTTGATCGTCAAGCGGTCAGGCTGGTGCTTTCCTTCTAGCTGGTAGAGCAGGTCAGAAGTTCGGTCTAGCCACTGACTGTCAGAGGCACGCAGGATCACTTGGTGCTTGTCTTCGTCTTGGTCAAGGATACGCTGGATGACTAGTTTTTCTATTGTCATAGAAGCTCTCCTCCTTTCTGACCTTAGTATAAGGCAGAACTGGCAAAAAGTCGTCCCGTTTTAGCCGAGCGGTTGTTTTTAGGCCTTGAGTGGTAAAAAAAGCCTGATAAAATCCCCCAGCCGGTAAGGTCTGGGGGATTTGTTTGTAAGCTTTCTTTTGTTGACTTGCTCCAGTGAACGAAAGCTAAGCGCCAGCCCTCACACTCTAGTTGGGTTCGGTCTGGCAGCTTTCGTGTCACTTCACAAGTCCCCGCCACAGTCTTTCAGACTGTTCTGGTGACTTGCTCCAGTGAACGAAAGCTAAGCGCCAGCCCTCACACTCTAGTTGGGTTCGGTCTGGCAGCTTTCGTGTCACTTCACAAGTCCCCGCCACAGTCTTTCAGACTGTTCTGGTGACTTGCTCCAGTGAACGAAAGCTAAGCGCCAGCCCTCACACCCTTTTTAGATTTTCCAGATGTCTTCGTTATAGTCTTGGATGGTGCGGTCGGATGAGAAGAAGCCGGCTTGGGCGATGTTGGTGAGAGCTTTTTTGGTCCAACTTTCTTGGTCTTCGTAGTCGGCGTAGACTTTTTCTTTGACGTCGATGAATTCTTCGAGGTCGATGAGGGCCATGAACCAGTCCTTGTACTTGATGTCTTCATGGAGACGGTAGAGGCGGTCGTGCTGGCCGAGCGCTAGGAGTTCGTCGCTTACAATGAAGTCAACTAAAGGTTTGATGCGTTCACGGTGGTAGTAGTCAGCTAAGTGACGGTGGTAGTCGCCGGTTTCATACAGCTTGACAATGGTTTCACTGTCTTGACCGAAGACGTAGATATTGTCTTCACCCACACGTTCGGCGATCTCAACATTGGCCCCGTCTAGGGTACAGATGGTGAGGGCACCATTGAGCATGAATTTCATATTACCAGTCCCGCTGGCTTCTTTGGAGGCCAAGGAAATTTGTTCTGAAATATCTGCTGCTGTGATGAGCTTCTCGGCACTGGTCACATTGTAGTTTTCAACCATGATAACTTGGAGGTGAGGGCTCACATCAGGATCCTTAGCGATTAATTCAGATAAGCAGAGGATCAGATGGATAATGTCCTGGGCAATGGTATAGGCTGGGGCTGCCTTGCCACCGAAGAGGATGGTAATCGGTGTGCTAGGGACATTGCCTGCCTTGATATCCAAGTATTTGTGGATGATGTAGAGGGCAAGCATTTGCTGGCGTTTGTATTCATGGAGTCGCTTGATTTGGACATCGATAATGGCATTATCGTGTAATTGGACGCCTTGTTGGTCAGCCAGGTATTCTTGGAGTTGCAGTTTATTGTGGTGCTTGATCTCTTGGAGGCGTTCCAAGCTATCTGCCTGGTCAATTTCTTTTTCAAAAGCTGTCAAGTCAGCATCCTTATGCCAATCTTGGCCAATCTTTTCATCCAGTAACTGGGTGAGCTCGGGATTGGCTGCCATGATCCAACGGCGGAAGGAAATACCATTCGTCTTGTTATTAAATTTGTCTGGATAAAGCTTATAGAAAGGCTTGAGCTCAGAATTCTTCAGGATCTCAGTATGGAGCTTGGCTACGCCGTTAGTTGAGAAGGAGAAGTGGATAGCGATATGAGCCATATGAGCACGGTCCTCCTGGTCGATGATTTGAACCGCTTCTTGGTCAGGATAGCGCGATCTAATTTCTTCATCCAATTGGCGAATAATCTTGGCGATTTCAGGTACCACTTCGTCAATATAAGCCATGGGCCACTTCTCGAGGGCTTCGGCGAGGATGGTGTGGTTGGTGAAGGCAACTGTCTTTTCAATGACAGCTAGGGCTTCCTTGAATTCAAAACCATGGTAGTTGGTTAAGAGGCGGACAAATTCCGGAATAATGAAAGCTGGGTGGGTGTCATTGATTTGAACGACCGCATAGTCATAGAGGTCGTGGAGGTCGCTGCCCTTGGCCTTGGCTTCTTCAATAATCAATTGGGCTGCATTGGATACCATGAAGTATTGTTGGTAGATCCGCAAGAGGTTGCCCACATAGTCTGAATCATCCGGATAGAGGAAGAGGGTCAGGTTTTGTGGGATATTCATCTTGTCAAAGTTAATGCTGTCCGCTTCAATAATATCGGAAGTTACGGATTCCAAGTCGAAGAGGCGGAGGCGGTTATGGGCTTCTTGCTCAAAGCCTGGGATTTCGATCTCGTAGAGGCTGGATTTGAAGTTGAAGTGGCGGAAAGGAATCTCGTAAGAGGTCTCCGTCTTTACTAACCAATTCGGATGGTTGAGCCATTCATCTGGCACAGAAGCCTGTTGGTTGTCGCGGAAGACTTGGCGGAAGAGGCCGAAGTGATAGTTTAAGCCAATCCCGTCGCCATTAATCCCTAAAGAGGCAATGGAATCGAGGAAGCAGGCAGCTAGACGGCCTAGGCCTCCATTCCCAAGAGAGGGTTCAGTTTCCGCTTTTTCTACGTCATGGAGTGACTTGCCATTGGCCTCGAGGACTTGGCTGACTTCATCATAGAGGCCAAGGTTGATGAGGTTGGTGGTCAGAAGTTTCCCAACTAGGAATTCAGCTGAGATATAGTAGAGCTTTTTCTTCCCTTGATTAACAGGGGAATTAACCATTTGTTCTTGAACATAGTCAAGTAGGACCTTATAAGTTTCTGCGTCAGAGAGATTGGCGAGTTCCTTCTTGAAGAGCTCCTTAGCGTGTTGTTCTAATGCGTGCATGTTAGTCTCCTTTGTTTGTAATACTTGTGCCTAACTTAAATTTAGGATTTGCACGGAAGTAGGTTTCCGTTAAGTCTGTCAATTGTTCATAAACGTCAGCTGTTAGGGCATCTTCTGCCATGCGCCATTGCCAATTGCAACCGATGGTGGAGGGCGTATTCATCCGAGCGCGGTTGCCCAGATTTAATAAATCCTGCATGGTGTAGATGGCGATTTGACTGCTTGAAGCAGCGATTCCCCGGTTGAGGGCATGGGAAGCTGCTTCGCCTTTTCTTCGATTTAAGTAAGCGTCCACTTGATCGCGTTGGGCTTGGTTAGCGCTTTCTTCGTACCAACCGCGTGCGGTCTCATTATCGTGGGTCCCTACATAAGCTATTGTATTGGCATAATAGTGGTGTGGCAAGTCTAAGCTGTCTGTTTTTCCGTTAAAAGCAAATTGTAAAATTTTCATTCCGGGATAGCCAGTCGCTTCCCGCATTTCAATGACTTCATCGGTCATAAAACCTAAGTCTTCAGCAATAATTGCTAGGTCGCCAAGGGCGTCCTTTAAGGCTTTGAAGAGCTTTAGGCCCGGTCCCTTGGTCCAATGACCTGAAGCGGCGGTTTCAGAACCATAAGGCACTTCCCAGAAGGACTCAAAGCCGCGGAAGTGGTCGATGCGAACAATATCGTACATTTCAAAGCTCTTGGCCATGCGCTGGATCCACCATTGATAGCCCTGGTCAGCCATATAGTCCCAGTCATAAATCGGGTTCCCCCAGTACTGTCCGGTATCTGAGAAATTATCGGGTGGCGTTCCCGCAACGGTCAAGGGATCTTTATTGGCATCTGTTTTGAACATAGCCGGCTGGGTCCACATTTCAACACTGTCACGGGCCACATAGATCGGCATGTCGCCAATGATTTGGATATGCTTTTGATTGGCGTAGGCCTTGAGAGCTTCCCATTGTTTGAAGAAGAAGTATTGGGTAATCAGGTGGTAGTTGTAGCGGTCGGCATGGTCCCGGCAGAGGGCCTTGACTTGGTCAACTTGGTAGGTCCGGTAGGCTTCTGGCCAATCGTACCAAGCCTTTAAGTCGAAGGAATCTTTGACGGTCATGTACTGGCAGAAAGCTTCCAGCCAATCCTGGTTAGCTTGGACAAAGTCTTTGAAGTCTCTGCTCTTGTCTTTCTTAGCTTTTTGGAAGCTGGCGACGGCTTTTTCCAGGAGAGGACGGCGGACCTTGAAGATGCGCCCATAGTCCACGACTTCCGGATTCTCAGCAAATGATAGATCTTCGAGATCGGAAGCTTTTAGGTAGCCTGCTTCAACTAAACGGTCGAAGTCGATCAGATGGGTGTTGCCGGCAAAGGCCGAAAAGGATTGGTAGGGGGAGTCCCCGTAACTCGTTGTGGTCAGAGGTAAGATCTGCCAGTAAGATTGCTTGCACGCACTTAGAAAATCGACAAATTCATAGGCAGCCCGGCCGAAACTGCCGATGCCATAGGGGCTGGCTAAGGATGTAATATGTAGTAAAACCCCGCTTGTTCTTTCCATAAAGAAGCCTCCCAATCTAAAATTTTGATAATATGATGGCGTTTACAAACTTATTATAGTAAACTTAGACCATAAGCGCAAACGTTTTCTTAAATAAAAAGAAAGGGTGTCGAATATGACTGTAACCATTAAAGATGTCGCCGAGGCCTCAGGGGTTGCTCCTTCGACGGTCTCCCGGGTGATTGCTGATAACCCATCTATTAGCCAAGCTACCAAGGAGAAAGTTCGCCAGGTGATGGCTGACCTCCACTACTATCCCAACTACAATGCCCGACGCTTAGCTAGCCGCAAATCGCGGACGGTAGGGATTGTCCTCCCGGCGGCTAGTGATGCCTTCTATCGTAATCCCTTCTTCCCAACAGTAGTCAGAGGGATTAATGAAGCAGCAAGCCAGGCCCAGTATGCTCTCCTCTTATCGACAGGGGAGGGTGACCAGGCGCGCTTGGATCATCTCCAGAATATGATCCTCGGTAAGCAAGTGGAAGGACTCATCTTCCTCTATGCTAGCCGTGAAGATCCTCTCTTGCAATTCGCTCTTAGCCAGGACTGTCCCTTGGTCGTGATCGGTAACCTGCCCGGAATCGATGTAAACCGGGTCGACAATGATAACCCGGCCATTGCCTACCAGGCCACCCACCACTTAATTGAGCGAGGGGCGAAGAAACTTGCCTTTATTGGCGGCGATCCTAAGCAGCAGTTCGTTAAGGAACGTTTGGCTGGCTTCAGCCGGGCCATGGAAGAGGCAGGGTTGGACCTAGCAGAAGAGGTGATTTATAATGATTTGCCCTTCCTCCAGTCCCCCGGTTATGAGCTAGCGCGTCGAGAACTCCTTAAAAAAGACTTTGATGCCTTTGTTTTTGCTGACCAACTATTGGCAGAAGGTGCCTATCAAGCTATGCGGCAATCAGGACTTGATCCATCTTGGATGGTAACTTTTAAAGCCTACAGTGATCCGGACTTGGGCCAAATCGAGGGCTATCCCTACTTTGATCTCCACAGCCAAGACTTGGGCTATCAAGCCATGCAGGTACTTCTAGAAGTCCTCGCTCAAGCAGAAGATGCTCACTCCCAACGCTATATCTACCAATGTGTGACGAGTGATTTTATCTCTAATGAGTAGGCAGCTTAGGGTAAAACTGCTTCCAATGAACGAAAGCTGACCGCCATCCCTCACACCCTGGTGTAGTCGGGTTCGGTCGCGCAGAAGTGGCTCCTCTTCACAAAGTGCCGACGAAGACTTTCAGTCTTCTTTGTCGCTTTGCTCCAGAGGTCCACTTCTAACCGCGCGCTCTCACACCCTTGATTATGTAATCGTTTTAAAATATACCTTTACAAAAAAATGGGGGAGTGTTATACTTTGCTCGAACAATGAAAACGATTTCGTTAACTTAGCCAAAATTTTAAAATAAGGAGTTGGATGATGATGAACAGTATCAAGAGAATTTTCTCTTTTGATTTTTGGCAACAATTTGGTAAAGCCTTGATGGTTGTTATTGCCGTTATGCCTGCAGCTGGTTTAATGATTAGTATAGGGAAGGCCTTGCCATTGATTAATCCTGACTGGGCCTGGTTAATTACGACGAGTGGAGTGATTGAGAATATCGGTTGGGCGATTATTTCCAACCTCCACCTCTTATTTGCTGTGGCAATCGGTGGTTCTTGGGCCAAGGAAAGGGCAGGGGGAGCTTTTGCGGCTGTCACAGCTTTTATCCTGATTAACCGGATTACAGGGTCTATCTTTGGGGTGACAATGGATATGTTGCTGGACCCTAGTGGCCAAGCTGTGACCCATACCTTGTTTGGTCAAGAGATTCCGGTGAATGGTTATTTTGTTAATGTGCTCGGCGCGCCTGCCCTTAACTTGGGCGTTTTTGTGGGGATTATTGCGGGTTTCCTTGGTGCTAATGCTTATAACAAGTACTACAATTATCGCAAGCTGCCTGATGCCTTGTCTTTCTTTAACGGCAAGCGTTTCGTTCCCTTTGTAGTGATTCTTTGGTCAGCTATTGTGTCGATCATTCTTGCCTTTATTTGGCCGGTGATTCAAACGGGGATCAATTCATTCGGTCAATGGATTGCCAATTCTCAAGATACGGCGCCAGTGCTGGCTCCCTTCCTCTTCGGGACTTTGGAACGTTTGCTCTTACCATTTGGTCTCCACCACATGTTGACGATTCCCATTAACTATACTCAATTGGGCGGGACTTATGAGATCTTAACTGGCGCTCAAGCTGGTCAGCAAGTTCTCGGCCAAGACCCTCTCTGGTTGGCCTGGGCTTCTGACCTGATGAACTTACGCCGGGCCGGGGATACCAGCCAAATTCATTATTTGCTCGAAAGCTTCGTGCCGGCTCGTTTCAAGGTTGGACAAATGATTGGTTCTATGGGGATTTTGATGGGTTTAACCTTGGCTATGTACCGCAATGTGGATAAGGATAAACGCGACAAGTACAAGTCCATGTTCCTCTCGGCTGCTATTGCGGTCTTCCTGACCGGGGTCACCGAACCCTTGGAATACATGTTTATGTTTGCTGCGATGCCGCTCTACATTGTCTATGCCCTCATCCAAGGTGTAGCCTTTGCCATGGCAGATATCATTAACTTGCGCGTCCATTCTTTCGGCGTTATTGAATTGTTGACTCGGACACCGTTGATCATCAATGCCGGCCTACTAGGGGACCTGGTTAATTTCATTATTTGCTGCCTGGTCTTTGCGGTATTGACCTATTTCATTGCAAGCTTCATGATCAAACGCTTCGGCTATGCTACGCCAGGTCGGATGGGGAACTACGAGAATGCCAACCCAGAAGAGACTAGCAGTGGGGAAGAAGCTAGTGCGGATCCTAAGGGGTCGGGCGATGCTCAAATTGACCAAGTCATCCGTCTCTTAGGGGGATCAGATAATATCGATAACGTTGATGCCTGCATGACCCGGCTGAGAGTATCGGTGAAGGATACGGACTTAGTGGGGACGGAGAAACAGTGGAAAGACGCTGGGGCGATGGGCCTCATTATCAAGGAACAAGGGGTCCAAGCCGTCTACGGCCCTAAAGCCGACAACCTTAAGAATGATGTTCAAGACGCCTTAGATCGTCATGTTCACCTTGATGCCATTGAAAAAGAATAAAAAAGCTTAAGGATTGGCTCTGCCAGTCCTTCTGCTCTTGTTAGGAGGAAATCATATTGAAATTACTCAGCCTGAACTGCCACTCCTGGATTGAAGACCAACAAGAAGTGAAAATCAAACAGATTATTGACCATATTGTTCAAGAAGACTATGATTTCATTGCCTTACAGGAAGTCAACCAATTGCGAGAAAGCCCCTTGCTTGATCAAGTGGGGGATACCTTCTTCCCCTGCCAAGACCAGTGCCCCATTCGTGAGGATAATTTTGCCTATGTCCTGGTGAAGGGCTTAGAAGACCAGGGCTTGACGTATTTTTGGGCCTGGGCCTTTAACCACATTGGCTTTGATCGATACGAAGAGGGGGTAGCTCTCTTGTCTAAGCGGCCTTTTAGCCCCCAACGCTGCCTCCTATCAGCTGAGGATGAGCCTGAAGACTATCGGACGCGGGCGATGATCTTGGCTGATTTCCCTGACATTGATCTGCAAGTGGCCTCCCTCCACTTATCTTGGTGGTCGGACCAGGTTGAAGAAGGGTTCCAATATGAATGGGACCGTATTCGGAAGGCTTTTGAGAATTTCCAAAGTCCCAGCTTATTGATGGGGGATTTCAATGCACCGAGCCATATTGAAGGCGAATCCTATAGCCTGACCCAGGCTGCTGGGCTTGGGGATGCTTACCATCTAGCAGCTGTTTGCGAGGGCGACTATAGCATGGGCCCAGGGATTGCAGGTTGGTCCGATACCGACCAATCCCAGCGTATTGACCTGATTTTGATGACGGATGATTTTGAAGTCGCTCGTTATCAGAGCCAATTTGACGGGGTTAGGGGGCCGATTGTTTCTGACCATTATGGGATTAGTGCTGTGATTAATCTGCAATAAATATTAAAAATACCCACTGATCGATTTTGACCAGTGGGTATTTATTTTGAAAACTTATTTTGCTTAGTCTTGAGCGTTTTCGATGGCTGCAATTTTGTCGAGACGTTTTTGGTGGCGGCCGCCTTCGTAATCCGCATCTAACCAAGCGTCAACGATCATGAGGGCGAGGCCAGGGCCTAGCACTCGAGCACCTAGGCAGAGCACGTTAGCATTGTTGTGGGCCTTAGTTGCTTGGGCAGAGAAGACGTCACCGCAGAGGGCAGCGCGGATGCCTTTTTCTTTGTTGGCTGTGATGGACATGCCGATGCCAGTCCCGCAGATGAGGATGCCGTAGTCTACACGTTCTTCTTGGACAGCGTGGGTCACCGCATGGGCAAAATCAGGATAGTCGACGGACTCACTGCTGTCTGTTCCGTAATTGACTACCTCGATGCCGCGTTCTTCTAAGTGGTCGGTAATTAAAGCCTTGAGGTCAACGCCACCATGGTCAGCGCCAATTGCAATTTTCATTTTTGGAAAGCTCCTTTACTGATATAATCTGCTTCTTTTATAACGCACTTTGCCTGAAGATGCAAGTTTTTTGCAAGCAAGCAGGAGAATTTCCAATTTTAAAATTTTTTAAGGAAAAAAAGACACCGCCAGCTTGAAAACTAGCTATAATAGGTCTATGCTTCTTAGCGAAAATGGAACTAGAGGTGCTGCTTTTGTGAAAAAATTGAGTCAATTTATCTATCAATTATCGATTTCGGGTGTCCAGCTGATTGCCGGCATTTTTTTGCTGGGCATATTATTTTTGAATAGCCAGTTCAGTGCCCAGGTGGAGGAGTACGGCCGTGAAGTCGTCCGTTTCTATCCGCCGAGTCCGCTTTTTTGGCCCTATGTTGGCTTGGTCTTAGTGATCCTCTTAATTGTATACTTATTGAGAGAGCGCCTGCGGGCAGAACAGGTCTTTGAGTTTCTAGCTGTGCTGTATCTCATTCTAGGCTTCTATTTGATCTTGAACGGAGCACTTCATTTGCGGGCAGATGCTCGGGCAGTTCATGACGTAAGTAAGATGATGGCTGATCAGAACTATGCCTTCACCATGCTTGGTGCTTATATGTATAACTATCCCTATCAAATGGGCTTGGCCCTCTATGAGCGAATTCTCGGGGCTTTCTCAGACCAGGTGATCTTCCTCTTCGTTGCCAATTTATTCCAGGTTTTAGGGATTAATTACTGTATCTGTCGGATCAGTGATCATTATTTTAAGGAAAAAAAAGGGATGGTCTTGATGAGCCTGGTCTTGTCCTTTCTATTTATCCCGCAATTCTTCTTTATCCGCTTTGCCTATGGAGAAATCCCTGGTCTTTTCTGCTTATTAGCAGGTTATTGGGCCCTTATCCAATACGGGGAGAAGAAACACCTGCTCTATTTGATCTTGACCTTTGTCTTCACAGCTCTATCCCTAATGCTCCGCTTGAATTATTTAATTTGGGTGATTGCCTTAATTCTGGGCCAGATCGTGCTTTTCTTCAGGCAGAGGAATTGGCGCTATCTCTTAGCGGTTGGGGTCTTAGCCCTAAGTATTCCTGTCGGCCAAGAAGCCGTCCCGACCTACTATCGCCAGGTTCATGGCTTCGACTTGGGGCCGGGAAGTCCTACTGAGCTGTGGCTGGCCATGGGGACGGACCCCTTGAATACGTCAAAGGCCCCTGGTTGGTATGATGAGAAGGCCCTCAAGCCTTTCCAGCGGACGGGTTTCGACCAAGAGAAGACCAAAGAGATTGGTCGGCAGAGAGTCCAGGCGAATGTTGACTACTTCAAGGAGCGCCCTAAATACGCCAAGACCTTCTTTGTCCATAAATGGGCTAGTATTTGGGCGGAACCGACTTTCCAAGGTATTTGGTCGGGCCCTCAATTTAAAGAAGACCAACTGACGACAGCTAAAAAGCCCATGCTGTCCCTCTACCGCTTTGGGAAACTATATTTTGCCTCCTTCCACTATATGAAGGGGCTGATTTTCTTGATTTACGGGGGCAGTTTAGTCTTTGTGCTCTTCCTCGTGCGCAAGTATCCCCAAATGACAGTGCTCATTATATTCTTTATGGGCGGGATTATTTTCCATACCTTCTGGGAGGGCAAGAGCCAGTATGTTTATCCCTATGTGATTCTGCTCGTGCCGCTATTAGCCGCTAGTTTAGGCCATCTTTTTCAAGCGCTGGAAGCTCTCTGGGCTAAAACCCGAGAAAAATTATTTTCTTAAATCTTAACGAAGTCTGTCGTGTTTATGGTAAAATAAGAAGTCCAAACGACGATCATAAGTTGACCGGAAAGGAGGGTTGATATGAAACTTAATCGAAGCCACCGCTTAATTGCAATGACCCATTACTTACTTGCCCATCCCCACACCCTAGTCTCTCTGTCATATTTTGTTGAACGTTTTCAATCGGCGCGTTCATCCATATCTGAGGATATCTCCATCTTAAAGAAGGAATTTCCAAATTCTAATATCGGCAGCATTGAAACGATTGCTGGTGCTAGCGGGGGGGTCATTTTTCGTCCGAGCATTGCCCCAGACCAGGCCCTGGAGAGAGTCCAAGCCCTCTGCCAGGAGCTGACGGATAATGATCGCATCCTGCCGGGAGGTTATTTCTATCTGACTGATATTCTGGGAGATCCCGACCACTTACGACTGATCGGGCAAATCATTGCTAGTCGCTATCGGGAAGCTGGTGCGACAGCTATTATGACCATCGCTACCAAGGGCGTTCCGCTCGCCCAGGCTGTCTCCATGTACTTAAATATCCCCTTCGTCATGGTACGCCGGGATTCTAAAGTGACAGAGGGAGCAACGGTTTCGATCAACTATGCCAGCCAAGGCCAGAGCCGGGTTGAAAAAATGGAACTCACCAAGAACAGCTTGGGAGAAGGCGAGAAAGTCTTAATTATTGATGACTTCTTGAATGGTGGCGGTACGATCACCGGAATGTTAAGCATGACCAAAGAATTCAATGCAAGCTGTGTTGGCATCTGTGTCCTAGCTGAGGTTCATAACCCTGACCGTAAAGTGCCATTCGACTACCAGTCCCTGATGCAAGTGGTGAAATCACAGGATAACACCCAGTTGGTAGAAGTCCTTCCAGGGAGCATCTTTGATGACCATGAATAAATAGAAACTCCTGAGTCATAGCACTGAGGAGTTTTATTTTTGAATGCTTTTCTCTAGATAAGTCGATTAGGATGGCTTATAGTAGGTTGTAGGATAGACTTTTTCAAAGTGCATAAAAATGGTCCAGGGATCAAATAAGGAGTCTGGTTTGATCGCTTTCTTTTCTTCTTCCCGCATATGCGGGGGTGGTCCCGGCAAGGCCTTAAATGTCACCGGACAGGTCTACTTCTTCCCGCACACGCGAGATTGAAATTATTAATCCAGAAGAATTTTTTACCAACAGTTTCTTTGATGATTTTGAAGTTCGAGGCATTAATATAAAACAGTTGCTGAAAGATTCTATAGCTGATTAGCGCAGGAAGGACTAAAAATTAAAAAGATATCAAATCAATTCAAAGATGAGGTGTTTATTTGAGCCTAGAGACAGAGCCCTATCTTCGCTTAGATGGTAAAAATATGACAAAAGAAGATTTTTTGAAGGCTTTTGCTATTGACGAAGATGAAGTGATAGCTGAAGAAGCAAAAGAAATTGAAAATACTAAAAATAATCCCTTAATAAGTACCAACACTCATAAGAGCTAAGTGCATATTATTTAAATTTTCTTTAGGAACTATTCCCAATTGCTTCTTCTGGCCTAAGTCGATGATGACATGGAATGTTTACTATGCGATGCTATTACAAATGTATTGATCTTGCTATAAATATTGCAACAGAAGCAAAGGAGTTAGTGAATATGTCGAAAAAGGTGACTCTATCAATCGAAATTGATGAGAATTTAAAGAATAACGCCCAAGAGATATTAGATGACTTAGGGCTCGACATGACCACGGCTATCAAGATGTATCTTAAAAAAGTAAATGCCTGTCAGGGCATTCCTTTCGCTCTTAAGAGAACTAGTCTTCAAGAGGCCCTAGCAGAAGTCAAGCGTGGTGAAGTTGAAGTTTATGATAGTGTAGAGGATATGTGGAATGCCATGAATAAAGATGATTAAAGTTAGCCAACTCAACCGGACATTCTTATCTAGAAAGGACTCGATATGTTAGCCGCCTACCCAGCCTTATTTTACTTCAGCCCAGATGAAAGCAATATTCCTTTTTTGATAGTATTTCCCGATATCTCCAGGGCTATCACTCAGGGGAAGAATATAGTCGACGCGCTTTATATGGCCAGTGCTTGTCTGGGGATCCATTTAGCAGATGCTTTAGAGCGTGGGCAAGCTTTGCCTGAGCCAAGTCCGATAACTTCCTTGTCCTTAGACGACTACCTTCCTGAGGATGAAGATTTTAGCTTTGAGCGCGACCAATCCTTTGTCTCCATGGTCTTGGTCGATCTCGATGATTACACTAGCAATTAAATCAGCTTTTCTGACCAGAAGCGAAGAGCTTTTATTTTAAAGCAGCTGAACTTTTGATACAATAAGATTAAAATAAGTAAGTGAAGGATGATATTATGGCCGGAAAAGTACGTGCAGCTTTGACCCATGCGCAAAATACCCAGCTCCAAGAGTTAGATGTACCGTTCGCTAAGAATGATGTGAATGAAGTGATGACGACCCTGCAAAATTTTGTTGACCAGTATGAAGCTTATTTTGAAGAAGGTTCTTTGAATATTTTTGCCCTGGAAGCTTATCCTAATCGGCGGACTAAGACCGCTCAAACGGCTTTTGCCTTGGTCAATATGACAGGTAAGACCATTACCGAACTGAAGGCCAAATTGCAACTTAAAGTTTCTGACTTCAATGTGAACTTTGCGCCGATTGAATGGGAGATTGACAGCGATTTTTTAGGCAACTGGGCGAATGATATTGCCATTATGATTGTCGATGAAGTCCCTATGGAAGGCATGGCAACCAAGCCATCTTACACTTTGAATGATTTGGAGCTTGAAGTCAGTGATGTAACCGTAATGGAGTACTAGACTTGCATTTTTGATAAAAAACAGTTAAGATAAACGCATAGAACACTAGGGGAACCAAAAGGTTGAGATACGTCAGTAGACCCTTAAAACTTGATCTAGTTAAGACTAGCGTAAGGAAGTGTATAAGCAAGGCAGCTTTTTAGCTTGCCAGCTGTTTATCTTACCGAATACAAGTTTTAAGCCCGTTTGTGTGATGCAAACGGGTTTTGTTTCTTTCTTAGTAAAGAAAGGAAAATGTGAAATGGCACAACGCCAGCAATTATTAGGGATGATCGAGGCTGCTTTGATGGCTGTCTTGGCTTTTGTTTTTGCCTTGATCCCTTTAGATGTCGGGAATATCTTTGAGATTGAGCTCGGGATGATTCCCATTATGATTTTTGCCTTCCGTAGGGGACCTAAGCTAGGAATTCTAGCGGGTTTCCTCTGGGGGATTCTCAAGCTCGTTTCAGGAGATATTGTGGTGCTTTCCTTCCTCCAAGTCTTTGTGGAATATGTTTTTGCCTTTGCGGTGACAGGCTTGGCTGGCTTCGGCGCCCAAACTATCCAACAGAAGCTTGCCCAAAAGGAGAGCCTTTATGGGACCATCGCTTGGAGTGTTGCTCTAGCAGTCTTTGTTAAGTACTTCATCCACTTCATTGCAGGGGTGGTGTATTGGTCAAGCTATGCGCCAGATGGGATGAATATTTATTGGTATTCCTTCCTGGTTAATGGCTCGAGCGCATTGGCAACATTCATTGTTGATGGGCTTATTGTTGCCCTGATCTGCCGGGCAGCGCCCCACTTGTTACGGGTTAAGGAATAAGCATGGACGGTTTCCTCGTTTCCCTTAGCCCTCAACTGGGAAGCGGGTTAAAGCTCTCCCTCTCTAGAGCCTTAACCGTCAAAAAATACGCTCGTTTCGGCTTAATTTGGCCGAGGCGAGCGTATTTTTTATTCTTTGGAAGTCCTATTCTTGATTTTGAATTTGGGTGTCTTGGGAAGAGGTAGGCGTTTCTTGTTTTGTTCGTGGTGGGCGGCCTTAGCGGCTTTTTTCTTGAGTTGACGGCGGGCACGTTCTTGGCGTTGGCGGCGGATCTGTTGCTCGGCTAGACTGATAAACATGAAGCCAAAGACAATGGCGCCCGAAACCTTAAAGACAGTCATGAGGTGTTGGACGCTAGCCACGTAGTCGCCCTCAACGGCATAGCGGACGAAGAGATAGGCCGCATTCCCTGGTACTAGGGGCAGGATAGCTGGGGTGTTTAAGATAATGACCGGGATTCTCAGGCGGCGGGAGAGCTGCATGTAGAGGATCCCAATCACAATGGCAGCCATGAAGTTAGCCACAATTATTTCATTGAAGAGGTACATGAAGAATTTATAGGTCATCCAACCGCTGGTACCTGTCAAACCACAATAAATCAAGGCGCGCTTGGGGACGTTTAGGATGGTTGAGAAGGCCACGGTCCCGAAGAAACTTAGGCAAGCTTGTTCAAGAATACTAAGCAACATACTTCCTCCTTCCTAGCCCAACCACTGCAGGGTAAGGGCAATACCGATACCGAGGACAATGGCAATCAGAATGGCATTCACAGCCTCCACCATGCCCGAGACTAATTGCCGGGCAAAGAGGTCACGGAGGGCTCCCGTGATGGCTAGACCGGGGAGGAGGGGCATGATGCAGCCCGTGATCATGGAGTCCAGGTGGCTGACCCAGCCTAAGCGATTGAAGGAGAGGGCGAGAACACCGATAACAGTTGAAGCAAAGAAATCACTGAGGAAGATCACCTCGAACTTCTCCTTGCATAATTCGGAGACGGAGAAGCCGATAGTTGCTATAAGGAAGGCAAGCAAGATATCCCGATAGTTGTTGTTGTCCAAGAGCAACATGAAGGCCGCACTGGCAAAGCCAGCAGCGATAACTTGGATGGGAAAGCTGAAGTTCTTGGGTTCCTTGTCGACCCGCTGGAGTTCGCTTTTGAGTCCGGCTAGGTCTAACTTCCCAGCTTCATAGGCCCGGGAGAGCTCGTTGGTTTCATCAATTTTGGCTAAATTAGTAGACAGTTTGCGCACCTGGGTCATTTGGGTCTTTGACCGCTGGTTGAGGCTCATGAAGATAGCAGTATTGGTGACATAGGCTTCGGTATCGAAGCGGTGGGTGTTCTGGGCGATCCGCTGCATGGTGTCTTCCACTCGGTAAGATTCGGAGCCTGACTCCATCATAATGCGTCCCGCCAAGAGGCAAGTTGACAGCAAGAGGTGGTTCTTTTCTTCTTCAGTCATTGACATATAATTCCTCCTTTAATGGCTGGCTTATCCAGCTAAGTTAAGTAGGGAAATAATCAGTGGAATAATCAACACAGAAAAAAGCGTGGAAACAAAGACATAGCGGGTGGCCAAGGCAACGTCCCCGTCAAAGATTGTGGCATAAGCCGTTGCTGAGGAGGGACCAGGCATAGCGGCCGTGACCACCAGGACACTAATGATAATGGGATGGCTGAGGAAGGTCCCGAATAGATAATAAATGATAATGGGCAAGAGGACCATCTTAATCAGCATGAGCAAGTAGATCCGCCAATCGTTGAAGCAATCTCTGAATTTGATCTCGGTCATGGACATACCAATCACGATCATAGCCAAGGGCGTGGTCATATTCCCCACGAGGCTGAGAAAGGATTCAGCTGCTTCGGGAATCTTCCAATCAAGGATAAAGAAGGCGAGGGCGATCAAGGAAGCTGCAAAGCCGGGCGAAAGAAGGATCTTACGCAAGCTCAACTGGCCCTTTCCCTTCTGACTGTAGCGGCTCATAGCCCAGACCCCGAAGGAATAAACCAGGATATTGGAGGGAACATTCACGAGCGAGGCATAGAACATGGCCCCAGCACCGTAGAGGGCTTGGATAACCGGCAGCCCCATGAAGCCGTTGTTCTGGAAGGTCATTAAGAACTGTAGGGTACCTTCTGATTCCTTGGCCACAGTGATAAATTTAGGCACAATAAAAGAGAAGGCCATATAGAAAAGATAAATAATAAAGGCAATGGCCAAGAAGGTCAGGGCTTCACTCTTCGTCCCTAATTCCCCGGCACTATTGATGGTGGAGAGGATGAGGGCAGGTGAGGAGACATAGGTAATCATGGTTGAAAAATCATACTGGGCCGATTCGGTAAAGAGTTGCTGCTTCTGGCCCCAATAGCCCAGAAACAGGGTAGCCAGTAGGATAAGCATGGGTATAACAGCTGACAATAAAATCCCTCCATAATTTATACTTGCTCCCATTATAGCATGAAATAATAGGAGGCATCATGTGGGCTAAAGCCTCTTTCCCGCCTGCTTTGATGAGCCTAGAGGACAAGAACACAGCGCATCCGACAAGCGACTTGGCAGGGGATGCGCTGCTTATGATTAAAATCTTTTTCGATGGGACTTCTAGAAGTCCTTGGTATCTGGATCGGGAGCTTCGGTCAAGTCCTGGATCTGGTCAATCTGGCGGACTTCCTCTGGGCTCAAGTGGATATCGAAGACCTCATAGTTGGAGAGGATATGCTTAGGGGTCTTAGACCGAGGAAGGGGCAGGAAATCATGGGCCAAAGACCAGGCCAAGGCAATTTGGGCGACCGAACGCTCATGTTTGTCGGCGATGGCTTGGAGCTCTTGGTTGTCAAAGATTTGACCGCTGCCCAGGGGACTATAGGCTTCTAGGAGGATATCATGATTCCGGCAGTAGGTCACAAGCTCGTCCTGGCTCAGTCCAGGGGCCAATTTAATTTGGTTGACCATGGGCTTGATTTCAGCCGTTTGGAATAAGGGCTCGAGATGTTTCTCTAGGAAGTTAGAGACACCAATGGACTTGGCCTTACCTTCTTTGTAGAGGTCTTCCAAGGCCCGCCAAACTTCCCGGTTACGAGTCTCAAAGCCTGGCTCTTGGCGGAAGGGTTTGGGGTTAGGCCAGTGGATCAGTAAGAGGTCCACATAGTTGGTTTGTAACTTATTGAGGGATTCTTCGAAAGAAGCTAGGGTATCCTCATAAGTGCCCTTATCATTCCAGATCTTAGTAGTCAAAAAAATCTCGTCACGCGGCACATCACTGGCTTGGATGGCCTGGCCCACACCGGCTTCATTGCCATAAGTCTGGGCAGTATCAATATGGCGGTAGCCAGCGTTCAAAGCATTCTTAACCGCTTGGATCACGGGCTCACCGTCTTCCAGTTGCCAGGTACCAAAACCGATTTTAGGAATTGTGCGGCCATTTACTAATTGATAAGTTTCCATTTAGGGTCACTCCTCTGCTATCAGTATAAGCCTATCATACCAAGAAGATGGGCTGAAAGGTAGTGAAAGCCCTTCGGTTGTTAAGGAGACCAAGTGATCACTGCTGCTATCTTTTGCCTAAGCGCTAAATATTGAGTCTGCTTTCTAAATATGGGATAATGATTAGTGACGATCATTATTTCAAAGGAGGAAATAAAATGGCAAAAGTTGAAAGTTTTGAGCTCGACCACGATGCAGTCAAGGCCCCTTATGTCCGTCTAGCTGGGCGGGAAGAAGGTGCCAAGGGGGATGTCATCACGAAATTTGATATCCGCCTGACCCAACCCAACCAAGAAGCTGTTCCTACAGCAGCCTTACATACCATTGAACACATGTCAGCTGGTCTTGTCCGCGACTATGTGGACGGGGTGATCGACCTCTCGCCCATGGGCTGTCGGACAGGCTTCTACCTACTCGTTTGGGGAGAAAAGACCCCTGAAGAGATAGCAATTGCCTTCACCAAGGTCCTCAGAGATATCGTAGACTCTAGCTGGGATGATGTCCAAGGGGTCGAACGCAAGGGCTGCGGCAACTACAAGGACCACTCCTTGTTTGGGGCTCAAGAGTGGGCCAAGCATATCCTCGACCAAGGTTTCTCTAAGGATCCTTTCGAGCGCCAAGTGGTGGAAGTCGCAGAATAAGAGATCGATACTTTGAATTTTATGGTCAAAGAGCTAAATCATAAAAACAGGAAGTAGGTCCGAAGCTGCTGCTTCTTCTTATCATTTAAAAAGTCTGAAAGCTTATGTTTGAGAGCTTTCAGACTTTTATTTTTTCTTTGAATGTTTAAATGGGGAAGTGGTCGGTAAAGAAGTCGACCATACTTTTGATGGTTTCAACGCGGACTAGGTGGCCTTCGTCTTCGGCTTGGAAGTCAATCTTTAAGTGGGGATTGGCTTGGACAAAAGTTGCCGCTTCCTGGAAGGGGATCCGGTCGTCTTGGCGACCGTGCCAGATGAAGAGAGGCCGGTCACCCAACTGGTCGGCTTGCCTATACAGGTCATAATCTTCGAGCCAGCCGAGTAGGGTCTGGGCGTCTTTGGGGAAATAGCGACCAGCTGCACGGGCATGGCGGGCAATTCTTTGGGCATAGTGGACCGGCATGGGGCTGCCCATTAAGCAGGCCGCTGCCTGGATCTCGGGGTGCTGGCAAAGGAGGGCGCAGGTCGTGATCCCGCCCATGGACACACCGGCTACCGCAATCCGGTCATCAGCCAGCCCTAACTGCTGGAAGTGGTCGACAATAAAACCAAATTCGAAGAGATTGGCCTGGATGCTCTGCCAGAAGGTCATGGAGGGGATCTTGGAATACTTGCGGTAGCGCTCGCCGTGGTTGTCAGCGTCGGGTAGGAGGGCCCGGTAACCCGCCTTGGCCAGGCGCCGGCCGGCTGTTAGGTTGAGTTCCTTGCGCGACTGCCAGCCGTGGTAGTAGACCACGAGGGGCAGGCGGTCATTCTTGCGGTCTTCTTGGACGAGTTCGAGGAGAGGCACCTGGCCCAAGAGCCGGCGTCGGATGCTGATCTTCATTCTTATCGCTCCTTTCTATAGATAAGCTCATTGCCATGATGGAAGTAAGGAGAATTTTATAAAAAGTAGAAAAAATGACGAAAAGTCACAGAAAATTAACATTTAAGTTTTATACTATAGCCATACCCAAAAGGTTAGTAGAACTAACCATATTCTTCATACCTCTCCTTCTTATAAAACGAGAAGAGATGGAAAAAGTGCCGCATTTGCCGGCACTTTTTTTATTGAATTCTTTAATAGATTGTATGAATGAGCGATGAGCATCCGTTCCGCTTTTGAAGTTGGGCCTTGAATTTAGAAGTACAAGAACGTCTTTCGCCGTCTTGTACTTTATCCGTAAGTCGCTAACACTCCAACGGCTAAAGCAGCACCGGTTGGAGCCAAGGTCTCTCACCTAGCGAGACTCAAACGGTCCGTACGGCTGACGCCTACGTTCCGTAATTCGCTTCGCTTGCTTTTCATGGCTAAGGCCCAACTTCAACGCTTCACTCCTGCTCAAAAAATAATCAGCACGATTTTTTATTACTAGTCATAAATATTAAGAGTACAGGACTTTTTACTCGATAATAATACTGTATATAAATATTGGATACTAGAAGATAATACAATCTATCTTGATTTTACCAGTGAGCTCATCTTATTGATAAACGGAGAAGCCTTTCTTGTCGTAGAGGCTTTCTTTGTCTTCGGAGACGCTGTCTTGGCCTTTGCCGAAAGCGAGGGCACCCTTGAAGGTCCAGTGGTCTGGGATGGCCCACTTGCTGGTGTCTTGTTGGCGTGGGTGGTGGAGGCTAGCGTCTAAACCGAGGTCAGTCAGGGCAAGCCAGCTCAGAACAGCAGTAATGCCATGGTTTTCACCGGAATAGCGGTCAGCGAGGGACTCATCAATGGCATACTTATCGGTCAGGCTGTAGACATGGTTGCGGTCTTCGAAGAAGAGGACGGTGCCCTTAGCCTGCTGTAATTTTTCGTAGCGATCAGCATAGTCTGGGTTCAGAGCAGCGACAGCTTGCCAGTAGGATTGGCTCTCGCCATCGAGAAGAACCGCTACACGTGGGGTCTGTTCGCCAAAAGCCATGGGCGCTTCATCGAGGGCCGTCTTCAGGGCTTGGCTGATGTCGTCATTGGTCACATCAACATCCGCACTGAGTTGGCGGTGGGACCGGCGTTTGTGAAGTAAATCTTGGTAAGTCATCTTAAAACATCCTTTCTGTGTTGTGTTATGATTTACCTTTATTGTAGCAAGGGATTTTCCAAGAAGCAAAATTAAGGACTTCATATTTTTTGAAAAAAGACGACCAAGCTTGTGAGTTCTCGGCGATATTATGCTATGATGGGAAAGATTATTCCAATAAATAGGAAGAAAGGAATCGATTATGGCAAAAGTAAAGCGACAAGCACCTGTCAAAAAGAATGCCACTTATGATTTAAGCATTGAAGACTTGACCTATGAAGGCCTAGGAGTGGCCAAGGTAGATGGCTATCCCATCTTCGTCCATGATGCCCTGCCTGGTGAAAAGTGCTCGGCTCGGATCGTCAAGGTTCTCAAGAAGTTCGCCTTCGCGATTGTTAAAGACCGCTACCAGACTTCACCCGACCGGGTTCCCTTGCGCGACAAGGACGGCTTGCGGACGGGGACTATGCCCCTCCAACACCTGGCCTATCCTGCCCAGCTGGCTTTCAAGCGCCAGCAGGTCATTAACTCCCTCCATAAATTTGGCCTCGACCAAGGCCTAGAAGTTAAGGAAACCATCGGCATGGAAGAGCCCTGGGCCTACCGCAACAAAGCCCAAGTGCCGGTCGCAGGAGAGCCGGGCCAGCTCTATACCGGCTTCTACAAGCGCCGGTCCCATGATATTGTGCCCATTAAGGACTATCAGATCCAGCTCAAGAACATCGACGAGACCCTGCAGACCGTTATCCAGATCCTCAATCGCTACCAAATCACCGCCTATGACGAAAAAGCCCACCGCGGCCTCCTCCGCTTCCTGGGGGTCCGCCAGGGTGAGCATACGGGCGAAATCATGGTCATCCTCGTTCTTAACGGTAAGTCCCTCCCCCATGAAGTAGAGATTGTCCAAGCTATCCGCCGGGAAGTCCCAGGCCTGGTCAGTCTGGTCATCAATATCAATGAAGAGCGGACCAATGTCATCATGGGCAAGGAGACTCGGGTCCTCTACGGTGATGACCGCTACCACGATCAGATCTTGGGCCTGGACTTTGCGATTTCCAGCCAGAGCTTCTTCCAAGTCAACACCAGCCAGGCTGAGAAACTCTACCAAGCTGCCCTCGAAGCTGCCAATCTCCAGGGTAATGAGCAGGTCATGGATGCCTACTGTGGGATTGGGTCTATCTCCCTCTGCCTGGCCCAAGCAGCCAAGCATGTCTATGGGGTCGAAATTGTCGAAGATGCGATCGATATGGCCCGGGAAAACGCAGCCGCCAATGGCCTCAATAATACCAGCTTCCAAGCCGGGGATGCCGGTGAGGTCATGCCAGCCTGGGTCAAGGCAGGGATTCCTTGCGATGTCCTGGTCGTTGACCCCCCACGCAAGGGTCTGAGCGAGGCCTTTATTGAAGCCTCCCTTGAACTCGATGCAGACCGGATTGTCTACGTCTCCTGCAATCCCGCTAGCCTAGCCCGAGACTTGGCCAAGTACACAGCAGCTGGCTACCAGATCCAATCCGTCCAGCCGGTCGACCTCTTCCCGCAGACGACACATGTGGAATCGGTTGTGTTGATGACGAAGTGGGATTAATACTAGGGCCATCAATTACGAATGATTTATGCGATGGCTGTTGGAGAACAAGAAGCAAAGCGACGAAGTGATGCGGTAACAGCGAACCGGTGAGTGCGTAGTATTGATTGAAAAGAAAAGCAGATAGGCTTTATAGAGGTTTTAAGTGCTGAGAAGATAATAGGCTCCCCTAAAGTAGATTTCATTACTTTAGGGGAGCCTATTATTATCTTTAAATTAAATATTCCCATTGTCTTGATGCGTGTAGAATGCGATGAATAAATACGGTATGTTGACTGTCATCAATGATGTAGAAGATGCGATAGTTTTTGTAGCCTGTGTAACGATAGCCCTTGCTAGCTAGGTAATCGTCTCTGACGAGTTGAAATTTTTCAGGCATAAAAGTTAATTGTTCCATAGCTTCTTCAATGCCGTTAAGAAATTTATTAGCTGTGTGAGGAGAAGTTAAGTCAATTTGAATATAGCGAACGATTTCTTTGAGGTCAGCCTGGGCCGAAACAGTGACTTCAATCCAATAATCAGTCATGGTCTAACTCTTTTCTTAAATCATTCATGACCTCTTTGAGTGGCTTCGTTCGTCCTGCGGCAACATCTTGCTCACTGGCCTTTAATAAGGCATAAAGTTCATGCTTGCCAACGAGCTGTTCGTAAGCTTGAATACTCATCACAGCTAAATCGCCACGACCATTTTTAGTGATAAAAACCGGAGAATTGCTTTCATTACAAAAATTAGAAATAGCATTATAGTTATTTCTTAAATCAGTGCTCGATTGAATTTTTGGCATTTTGATCATCCTTTCTAAAGATATAATACTATTATTTCTTTAGATCAGCAATGAAAACTATAGAAACTCTTTTACTACAATAATGCGGCAATAGTGGATCAGCTATACTTTATCGTATTATTTGAAGAGAGAAGCCCCAGTAATGGGGCTTTTTTCATTTGGAAGACTTCGATTCCAACACTGCTACACTTGTTTGTTCTAAATGATTAAGCAGAAAGTAACTTACATATGCCAATACATTGTTATAAAATAATTTTTGAAGAGAGGAGCGATTTTATGGCAAAGACAGCAAATTTGTATGTTCGTATGGACCCAGAATTAAAAGAGCAGGCAGAGCATATCTTAAATTCACTGGGCCTACCCCCATCAAGTGCTATCACGATGTTTTATAAGCAAGTCGTATTGCAACAAGGCTTACCTTTTGATGTTAAGCTTCCTTATAGAGAAGCACTTGATAGTAATGCATTGTCCAAAGATGAATTACATAAAGAGCTAGAAAAGGGCTATCAGTCAATCATAGAGGGTGATGTCAGACCGGTAGAAGAGGTCTTTGCTTCTCTCCGTAAGGAATTTGATCAATGAACTATCTAGTTTCTATTTCTCACGAAGCAGAGGAAGATTTGCGAGGAATTTACGCTTAGCTTGCCTTTAATCTTTTATCGTTAGAAAATGCAAAGAGGCAAGTTAATAGAATCGAAAAAGCGATAAAGCGTCTTGATCAATTTCCAATGCGGTATCCTATCATAGATTTCGAACCATGGAAAAGTAGGGGCTTGCATGTCATGCCTTGCGATCATTTTATTATTTTTTATTTTGTGGAGGAAGAAAATCATAAAGTTTTGATTTCGCGTATTTTATATGGCAGAAGAAATATCGAAAATGCTTTAGGCGAGAATGATTAAGGTCTATACCAGGGTGAAACAATTTGCTATAATAAAATTAACTTAAGAAATCCGAGGTAAAAAAGACATGGTAATTTTAATCTAAGTATCTGAGCAAAAAATTTCCTAGTTATCAAGGGACTAGTATGCACTCAGACACTTGGTTAAATGAACCATGTCTTTTTGTGTATCCGTTTTTAGCTCAGATATATCGCTGATGCTAGCACTGAACTTATAGGAGAGCTAAATATGGAAGAAATAAAATTATTACATGTTACGAAAAAGATTGCAGACCACCAATTATTTCAAATTGATCAGCAAATCATTAATCAAGGAGACAAGGTCGGTCTCATTGGAAAGAATGGGGCAGGTAAATCAACCTTATTGAGGATGCTAGTTGGATTAGACCAAGACTACCAAGGCCAAATACGAGTCCGGCCGAGCTATGCCTACCTCCCTCAATTAAAGCAAACAACGGAGGAGTCTGGTGGTGAGCAGGCTAAACGTATGCTAGAAGAGATCTTCAGTAAAGGAGCAGACCTCCTCATTCTGGATGAACCGACAGCCAATTTAGATAGTGAAAACATTGATTGGCTCATTCAAAAATTGAATAATTATCCAGGAACTCTCTTGCTGGTTTCTCATGACCGTCAAGTATTAAACCAAGTCGTAGATCAGATTTGGGAATTCGACCAAGGCCAATTAACTAAATATGTGGGGAATTATGACGACTATCAGGCAGCCAAAGATAAGGCCATTCAAGGACAGGAAATTGCTTATAAAAATTACCAGAAAAAGGTTCAGCAATTAGAAAAAGAGGTCCAGCACAGAAATCTGCGGGCGCAAAATTTTAAAAAGAAGAAAAAGAATATGTCTCGGTCAGACTATAAAGTCAGCGGCTATGCAGGAAAATATGATGGACAGGAAAAAGCCATGGCCAAATCAGCTAAGGCGCTACAAAGAAGGATTGACCAGCTTGAACCTGTCAAAGAGCCAGAGAAAGAACGGCGCTATAGCTTTAAAGCGATTGGAAATTTGGCAGTGAAGTCAGGCAGAACGTTGCTCCACCTAGAAGCGGGTCAAGTCCATGTTGGCGAACGTTTATTATTTGCATTTCCAGAATTTAAAATACAGGCAGGGGATAAGCTAGCTATTCAGGGACACAATCAAGCAGGAAAAACTAGTTTCATGCGCCAGCTATATCACCAGCAACTGCCAGGTTATTATATGGAAAATTTAAAGATCGGTTACTTTACACAAAATTTTGATCAACTCCAGCTAGATAAGAGCATTTTCGAAAATGCCAGTCAAGGAAGCTTACAAGCAGAGGATTTGATTCGTCTGATCTTAGCTTCTTTGGGTTTCGACAAAAACAAATTGTTCAATCAGGTCAAGTGGCTATCAGGAGGTGAGCGTGTCCGTTTGGCATTCGCTAAATTATTACTAGGCGATTACCACCTTTTATTGCTCGATGAGCCGACCAATTATTTAGATATTGCTACCCTGGAAAAGGTTGAAGACTTTATCAGAAACCATCCTGCTGCTATTCTACTGGTTTCCCATGACCAGGAATTTGTCAACCATAGCGTGAACAAGCAATACCTCATCAAAAATAAAAAGTTGTTGAGTCCTGCCTACCAGGAAAATAACCCAGATAAAGTGGAAAAAGAAATTAGCCGACTAACTTTTCGCCTCAATCAGATGATTGCTGATCCAAATGTAGACCTAGAAGAGATCAAACATCTCCAGAATAAGATTAGGATATTAAAAGAAGACCATCATAAGGGTTAAGGCAGCTTTTATTAACTGAATTGAGAGCGTGGTTTTTAGGAGATGTTCAATGAGAGAATCATCCTAAAAAGCGTTCACAGGGGCAATGTATATACATTTGTATAGTCATTTGATAAAATGAGCTTGAGGAGGGGGTAGTATGCAAAGTAAAATTGCTCAATGGGGGAATTCAAAGGCAATCAGAATTCCGTCGACCCTAGTTAAACAACTCGATTTAAAGGATAACCAAGTGCTCTCACTCGAAATCAAAGATCAAGCATTAGTGATTAAGCCTCAGGAAGCAGAGACGATTCAGGAATTATTTGCTGATTATAAGACCTCTTTCACTTATGAGGAAGAAATGGATTGGGGACCAGCAGTGGGAGAAGAGATCGAATGGTGATGCGGCAGGGGGATATTTTTTATGTTAATTTTAACTCAAGTATTGGGCACGAACAGAGAAATAGTCGTCCAGCCATTGTATTAAGTCACGATCTCATCTTCCAAACGAGTCGGATAGCGATCCTTGCACCAATCTCAACAACTAAAAGAAATTATCCAGCCTATTATGAGCTTCAAGAGACTGATCAGATAAAGGGGAAAGTGCTTTTGGATCAAACAACGGCTCTTGATCTTTATCATCGGCAAGTCAGCCGAGAAAATTTCATTGAACGAGCTAAGCCGAATGAATTTAAACGCCTGATTCACCGCTATAAATTGTTATTCGATCTGGTGGATGATTATCAATAGGCGATTAAGAAGAAGGCTGAGATTTGTAACTCCCAAATCCAACGTCTACGGTCTAGCCTATTTGCTTATATGCTAAGCTATTAACTCATTAAAAAATTTAATCAAAGTAGAGAAGGTGAAGACATGTCTTTAGGAACGGAAGGTGTTTTTAGAAATATCTAGAAATTCCTCGACCAGCACGGCGGAGACTTCGATAGTATTGATGAGGTCATGGACCATGCCATTGCCTTGCATAATGAGGGCTTGCTGGTTTTTGATGATGAGGATGACGCCAGTCGGGCGCCGGACTTGTTTGAGGCAGCCATGTAAATGGCGGATAAGGACCAGCGCTCGGCCTTGCTAGAAGAAGTTCAGGACCTCGATTCAGATAACTTGGCTATTTACTTTGCCTGGGCGCTCGACCAATTCCATGGGCAAGAAACGGTAGCGATGATTCGAGACGAGGCCGATGCTTACTTCAAGGCCCAACGCTAGGAAATTAAAGAATCCGGTGGAGAATAAATTCAATGTGGAAGCTTGTCATTGAGGGGAGACGCGCTGTGACTTCTTTTAAATTAACGGTACAGAAATTCTTTGTTCAAGATGGGAGTATCGATAGTTATGCCTTCCTGCTCGGCTTAGTTCTTTTACTGACCTTTGCCTTCATGCGCTTGCCACTCGGCCTTAGCCAATTGGCCTGTGCCCTGCTGGCTTCGAATGTCTTTCGCTACATCACGACGGATGCGCTCTTTCATGAGGAATTCTTGAGGCTAGAAGGGTGGCAAGAAGTCTTAGCCTATGCCCTGGCAAAGAATTCATTCACCCTACTCTTTGAAGCGGGCGTCTTAGCATTAGTCTTTTTGTTGGTTAATGTATTAAAGATTTTTTCTTTTGAGCCAGAAAGTACGCTAGCTATGGGACAAATTCTGGGGCACTTGTTCCTGGTTCTGGAGACAGAGAATTTGATCTTACTTGTCAATCATCGCTCGGTTCCCTCCTATCAGAAGGGGATCAGAAGAGATGGGGCTAAGGATATTGCTGTGGGTCTTGTCAATGCTAAGAGTATGTTCCCTTCCATTGTTGCTAATGGGATGATTGCGGCTCTTCTCTTTTATTATGTGCAAGAAGATTTCCCTATCACTGTTGCAGGGCTTTATTATTTGCTTTGCTTACTCATCTTCGTTAGGTTGCGAACTAAGTTTTAAAACGAAATAGGTAAAAAGGCTTTGACAGGACAATAAAAGTTGCTGTCAAAGCCTTTTTGCTGAGTGATCAGTGCTCAATTGGCCGGAAGCTAGTCCTGCTTTCTTTCAATGCTAACTGACGAATAAAGTCTAGAAAAGCTTGAAGAACGGGATTGGGATAGGGATCTGACCGATAGATGAGGCTGACTTGGCGGAAGGTCTTCTGGGGCATGATGGGGAGATAGGCCAGATTATCTGGAGCATTGGGCAAGGAAATGCTGGTGATTAATGAGGCATAGCGTCCTGTCTGGGTGAGGCGCAAGATGGAGCCTGCATCATCCACATTGATTTTGTGTGTGATGCGGAGGCCGAGTTCAGCGAGGAACTGATCACTTTCTTGTCTGAAAGCATAGTGCTTATGGAGTCCAATGAAATCTAAGGACTCGAGATTTTCTAGTAAGATATGGTCTTGCTTTAAGAGCGGATGGTCAAGGGAGAGGGCTAGGTAAAGTTTATCATCGACTAGCACTTGCTTTTGAAGGCCGGGTGCTTGCATCTGGCTTGATGTGACCGCCAGATCGAGTTGGTAATTTTGGATTTGTTTGATCGCTTCTTCATGGCTGAGGTCATATTGGTTGAGGCTAAGACCGGGGTATTTTTCTAGGAATCGCTGGATTAAGTCAGGAAAGACGTGGGGCATGGTGATGGCGAGGGAGAGCTGGCCTTTTTCAAGCGATCGTTGGTTTCGGACCAGGTCTTGGCCAATTTGGAGCTGTTTATGAGCGCTTTGGCAATAGTTTTGATAGGTCTTGCCTTGGTCAGTCAGGAAGATGCGCCGGCCTTGGCGGTAGAAGAGTGGGACCTGGAGCTGGTCTTCTAGGTCACTGATGGCTTGGCTGACGGCGGGTTGGCTGACTTTAAGGGCCTTGGCTGCCTGGGTCATGTTTTCGTATTTAGCCACTTCGAGGAAGTAAAGGAGCTTGTGGGGGAAAATAAGATCGCCTCCTGATAAGATAAGCTTATTAAGTGATTATTTATTCATAGTATTTATGATCTATTATATCACTTATACTAAAGATAAGTAATCTAAAGGAGTGATGATTTTGTCAGAAAAAGTAGCACTAATCACCGGAGGAACTAGCGGTATTGGTTTGGCAACAGCCAAGAAGATGAGCCAAGAAGGTTACCGCCTGGTCCTAGCCAGTGTGGACAAAGAAGAGCAAGTCGAAGAAGCTTTAGAAGCCTTGGGGCACTCGGAAGCCATCCGTCATGTAGCCTGCGACGTGTCTGACCCTGCCCAGTGTCAAGAAGCGGTGGCTACAGCCCTGGAAGCCTTTGGACAATTGGATATCCTTGTTAATGTGGCTGGGATTACGGGCGAACGTGGCGACTTCTTAGACTATGACTTGTCAGCTATCAAGCAAATTATTGATATTAATTTGATGGGGACCATTAACTTCTGCCAGGCAGCGGGCCAAAAGATGAAGGAAGCTGGTCAAGGTTGCATTATCAACGTTGGTTCCATCTGTTCCTTCTTAGCCAACGGGGAAAACATTGGTTACCACGCTAGTAAGGGTGGGGTGAAGATGGCCACTCAGGCGATTGCACGGGAACTCGGCCCCCATGGTGTTCGTGTCTTAATGGTCTCACCGGGTTGGGTCAATACCTCCATGATGCGTGGGGACCTGAAGGACTTTGGCGACAGCCTCCATATGAAAGAACGGGTCATCGAGCCTGAGGAAGTGGCCAATGCCATCTACCTCCTGACCCTGCCAGAAGCTAGCGCCATCAATGGCACGAATGTAATGGTTGAAGACGGCTATACATCCTTTAAGGGGATTTTCTAGATCTTTTTCCGACCAAAGACAAGCTCCAGAGATGGGGCTTTTTCTATTTTGTAATCTTAGGCTAGTTGCTATAATGGACTTATGATAGGAGGCTAACTGGAAGTCGATGTGTTTTAATGGGAGTTTCATAAGGAAAAAGGAGCTTGTCAAAGCTTTTTGACAAGGAAACTGCTTGATGTCAAAGAGCTTGGATGGTATTTTTAGCTGTTATTATTTAAAGTTGGAAGTGAAGAAGGGAGGTAAAAATGACTATAGGAGAACTGCTTAGGGAGGCTCGCTTGCAGTCGGGCATGACCCAAGAGGGAGTTGCAGAAGCGATTGGCGTCTCAAGACAATCAGTTTCAAATTGGGAAAATGATAAAACTTATCCTGATGTGATTAACATCATTCGATTGAGTGACCTTTACCAAGTGAGTTTAGATGTTTTACTGAAGGGGAGTGAAGATTATATGGGGCATTTAGATGAGAGTACCGATATTGTGAAGAGTAACCGGAACTTAATTCGAACGATTGTCTTTGGTGTCTTGTTGATTGTGTTGATTTTATTCATCAGTCCTTGGCTAGCTTTGCAGTTTGTCCTTTCATCAATTTTCACCATTACATTGGCCTTGGTTGGGATAGTTTATTTTGAAATTATTAGTCGCTTTTAGAGGAGGGATAGCAATGACTACTTATCCGGTTATAATGGCTATAGCTGGGGCTGTTGCCATTATGGGAAGCGTCTTTCTAAGCTACAATTTATATCAGATGATTGCTATGGATGCGGAAGCTAGAGGGATGCCTCGCCCGCGTTTATGGGCTTTTATGAGCCTGCCTAATGGTAATGGGGCAGGGGCTTTGCCTGTTTACTTAGTCGTTCGTCGGAAACACACCCGTCGGCCCTTTAATCATAAGGAGCAGGAGGCTTATAAAGGCTATAAGAAAAAAGCTAAATTGTCACTCCTGATTTTATTGATAGGTATGTTTCCACTAATTTTTGTGGTTATTCACTATCTTGCTTTGAGCTAAAGACTTTGGAAATTTCTCGACCTTATAAGGGGAACTTCTCCTTAATCTGGAAGTTCCCTTTCATATTCTGTTGTTGATTTTGCTTATGCAGATTTTCTAGAGCGCCTGGGATTTTATCCCAGGCGCTTTTTCGTTTTCTTGACTATTTGGTAAGAGTGATCGAACTGAGAGCAATTGCTTGCCCATGGACTACTGTAAATAACAGTAAAATTTACGGGTCAGGAGCTTAAATCGACGATTCAGGTAAGATTCGTCTAATGGAAGCCTTTTAATGCTATACTTCATTTATCAACTTGCTTAGCGAGCTTTGCGATGCGGGTGAAGGCCAAGTCCTCAGATTAAAATGAGTATTTCATTAAAATATGCTAAAATAATAGCTATTGAAAACGAATGAAAGAAATGGGGAAATGAAATGGTTGGGCTTGGGACTTTAATTAATTGTGTCGGAATTCTACTGGGGGGCCTGGTGGGCAGCTTGGTGGGAAATTTGTTTAAGGCTAAGCAGCAGGAGGCCCTCCAGAAGGCTTGTGGGGTGAGCGTGATCTTTATCGCCATTGCCGGGGCTATGGATGGGATGTTGACCCTTCAAGGGGATAATATCGTCAGCGGCCGGTCCATGCTGGTCGTCCTCTGCCTGGCCCTGGGTAGCCTGATCGGAGAGCTAATTGGGATTGACCGCGGCTTTGAGAAGCTCGGCCAATTCCTTCACCAGAAGTCGGGGAATGGGAGAGACCCCCTCTTTGTGGAAGCTTTTATCACGGCGTCGCTGACGGTCTCTATTGGGGCCATGGCCATTGTTGGGGCGATCCAGGACGGCTTGTTGGGCGACTATACCATGCTGGCTGTGAAGTCGGTCTTGGATGCTATTATCATTACAGTCCTAACTTCAGCCATGGGCAAGGGAGCCATCTTCTCTGTCATTCCGGTCTTTGTCCTGGAGGGTGGGGTGACCCTGATGGCCCGCTTACTGGCCCCCATTATGACTGACCTGGCCCTGGATTATCTCTCCTTAGTGGGGTCCATCCTCATCTTCTGTATTGGGATTAACCTGCTCTGGGACAAAAAATTGAATGTCGCTAACATGCTGCCCGCCGTCTTCTTGGCGGTTCTGGCTGCCTTCCTGCCGGTCTCATTCTAATCGCTAAGCTGGCAATATTACTAGTGCAAAAGAAAAGGAGTCTACTCATGAAAAAATTCAACCAATGGGCACTGGTCCTCTCGACGGGCCTAGTCCTTGCAGCCTGCCAAAATAACACAAACCAGTCGAATAATGACCAAACTTCCTCAGAGCCGGCTTCGGAGAAAGTTTCTTCGAGTCAATCAGGATCAAGCAGCCAGAAAGCTTCCAAGGGGTCTACTGGTCAAAAGACGAGCTCTAAGACAAAAGAAGAGCCGGTTAAGCCAGAAGTCGACAACATGGCCGTTTATGGTCCTACCCTCGAGGAACTGGCCCAGGCTGAAGAGAACCGTCCCGATTACTTTGTCTTCTATGATATCGATGGCAACGGGGTGGATGAGTTGCTGACGGCTACGGACTACGATGGCAAGCTCCACTATAGCGATCTCTACTACTTAAAGGGTGGCCAAGAACCGACACTCCTGGCGAGAAATTATGCAGCCAGTGCCGGTGGTCTGCGCCAAGCTAGCGATATCTTCCAAGACGGCACGGTTCTGGATTCCTACCACTACTCTACAGCTGGGGAGGGCGAAGCTCGAATTCTCCGTATCAATCCTGAGACCCAGACGGAAGAAGTGGTCGAAGAGGGAAGCTATTCAGTGGGCAACATCAGCACTCTGGATGATTTTACCGCCGGCCGGACGCCTATCGATTATGACCAATTGGACTGGCAGCGGATTGACCAAATTTATGTGGACCAGGCAGAGGAAGAAACTCCTCAGCCGACCAGCTTTGACCTATCCGCCATCCTGGAAGGAGATTATTCCAGCCTGGCTGGCACCTGGCAGGATGGGAATGGCACGATTTACGAATTTACTCCGGAAGACATTGCTTATGGTGATTTAACAATTAATAATAGTCATGCCAACTCTGATGGGACCGTGAGTCTATCAATAGGACCTAAGAGCGTTGCTCAAGGCGGCGGTTTCCTTATTATCGTCATCCCCGCCGGCCAAACCCCTAACGGTCAGTCCAAGATGCCCGATGCTTATGACGGTTCCGATATGAGCCAGGACCGCTTGTGGGCGGGCCAGAGCCTAGACTTTAGGGACCCAAATGCCTTCTTTTATAAAATAAATTAATTAAGTGCATTATTTAGATTTATCTAACTTTTCTTGGTAAAATAGAACTGGAAAGTTCGGACGCAGTTTTTGAGATCATCGTTGCTGCCACTGTTTATTGATTGTGCCCTGAAAGGATGGTTTTCTATGCGCTTAGGAAAAGTTTTGAAACGGATTGCCAAGGCTGACCACTATACGGTGGAGAAGGACACGGGTTTGATCCACGGCAAGGTCAACGGCTACACGCTTCTAGTGGATATGATGCACCTTGGCCAGCAGTATGATATTATTTTTCACTTGACCAAGGATGGCCAGGCACCTGACCGGCAGGAGTTGCTCCTCCATCTGCCCAAACACAAAAACTTGCAGAATGTCAGAGTAGAGGGCAATAAGGTCACTTACCAGGCGAGAACAGCTATGCTGGTTCAATCGACAGTGGATAGCTTGTTCGAGATGGTCGACCTGATTACCCGAACTTTAGAAGAATTGGGTTATGAAGAAGCGGCCTAGTCAATCAATTAAGTCTAATCAAACAAAAAAGGAAATCATTAGCTGTTCTTGGCACGCAATGATTTCCTTTTTTCTATTCTGATGAGTAATTCAAGCTGCTAGCAAGAAAATCCGCTTAAGCCTTCAAGATGCCCTGATAGAGCTTGTCGTAACGCCCACTGATCTTGTCCCAGGAGAAGTCCTGGGAGTGGGCCAGGGCGCGTTGGCAGAAGCCTGGATAGTCCGCGAGAATGGCTTGGACATGGTGGACAAAGTTATCTGGCCGGTCAGGGTCCAGGCTGGCGCCGACTTCGTAATTGGGATAGTAGCTGTCGAAGCCTTCGCCCTGGGTATAAATGACGGGGAGGCCCTGGCTCATAGCTTCCACATAGACCAGGCCGAAAGTTTCTCTTGAAGAGACCAGAGCGAAGATATCCATCTGCTGGTAGAGGTCCCGCATGCCATCGTGGTCTTTGGGGCCGTAGTAGGTCACCAGGGGCTGGTCTTTGACTTGGGCCAGGATGCTTTCATCCCAGGCAGGGCCGATGAGGTGGAGTTCAGCTGCTTGGGCATGTTGGTTATAGTAGTCCACCAGGCTGATGAGCTTGGGGATCTGTTTTTCTTTTAAGAGTTTGGCCGTACAGACAAAGCGTAGGGGCTGGTGGAGTTCAGCTTGCTTAGCGTCATAGCGGTTGGTGTGCCAGTAGTCGTCGATGCCATTGGCGATGACTTGGGTCTTGGCTTCCAGGTCCGCTCGCATAGAGTCTGGAATATACTTGGCGAAGACTTCCCGCCTGGAGTTCTCAGAGATAAAGACCACTTGCTCAGCGTCAGCAAGAATCTTTAGGCCGAGCCGGCGGAGCCAGGGCATTTTCTGGAAGAAGGTCCGGATATCGGCACTGCGGACCGCCACGACATAGGGAATTTTATGGGTCAGATAGACTTTGTGGGCCAACCAGCCATTGGAGAAGAGGGAGTGGGCATGGACCAGGTCGATTTGGTCGAAGGCATAGCGCTTTTTGAGGTCCTGCCAGATCTTGTAATGTTTGAGATGGAAGACATAGCGGTCTGCTTGGTGGAAGGCTTCCACAATCTGGCAGTAGTCCCCCTTAGCGGCCAGGCGGTCCTTGGGGAATTCCTTGGCAATGGGGACATAGACGTCGAGGGCCATTCCCGCGGCAACTTGCCGGTCGTAGAGGTTCTGGTAGAGAGGGGTGGTGGAATAATAAGAATTAATATGGAGGATGTGCACAAGCGTCGTCCTTTCTGTTAAAATAAGCAATTCCCTATTATTATAGCAAAAAGAACAAAAGCCTAACAGAAGATAAAAAAACTTATAAAATTGCTTTTTTTCTAGGGGAGGGGGCTTAATTACTAGGGCATTATGCTATAATTAGCCCTATATGAAGAAAACGAACTGGAAGAGGAGAGCGAATCATATGAAAATTACAGTTGTCGGTGTTGGCTATGTGGGCTTAGCGAATGCCATCTTGCTTGCGCAAAACCACCAAGTGACAGCACTGGATATCAATGAAAATGTGGTCAATATTATCAATTCGGGCAAGCCGCATATTAAGGATCCTGAAATGGAAGACTATATGGCTAATAAGGACCTGGATCTGACAGCAACTACCGATTCGGACCTGGCCTATGCAGAGCCAGACCTCATCATTATCGCAGCACCAACCAATTATGATGAAGTGACCAATTCCTTCGATACCTCAGCTGTTGAAGCCGTTCTCGACGATATCTTAGCCCATGATACTGACTGCCCAATTGTCATTAAGTCAACGATACCGGTTGGTTACACAGAGTACATCCGCGAAGAAAAGAATTGCGACCGGATTATCTTCTCGCCTGAATTCTTGCGTGAAGGCAAGGCCTTGTATGATAACCTCTACCCTTCCCGGATTATTGTCGGAGATGACGGTCAAGCAGGTCACCTCTTTGCTGAGCTCTTAATTGAAGGGGCAGAAAAGGAAGATATCTCTGTCCGCTTCATGGCGCCAACCGAGGCTGAAGCGGTCAAACTCTTTGCTAATACTTACCTGGCCCTCCGCGTTTCCTTCTTTAATGAATTGGATACCTATGCGGAAGTGCGAGGCTTGGATTCCAAGTCCATTATTGAGGGGATTGGCTTAGACCCACGGATTGGCCTCCACTACAACAACCCTTCCTTTGGCTATGGGGGTTATTGCCTGCCTAAGGATACCAAGCAGATGTTGGCCAACTTCGAAGATATTCCCAACAATATTATCCGGGCAATTGTTGATGCCAATGACACCCGCAAGCAATTTATTGCGGATTCTGTCCTACGGCGCAAGCCGGAAACAGTTGGGGTTTACCGCTTAACCATGAAGCAAGACTCTGACAATTTCCGCCAATCAGCCATCCAAGATGTCATGAAAAAATTACGCGGGGAAGGGGTCGAAGTGATTGTCTACGAACCGAGTCTTGAGGGTGAGGACTTCCAAGGTTACCGCTTAGAAAATGACCTTCAAGCCTTCAAAGACCAATGCGACCTGATCATCTCCAACCGTCGCGCTAAAGACTTAGAAGATGTGACAGACAAGGTCTATACCCGCGATATCTATAACGAAAATTAAAAAAGTCTACACTACTTCCAAGTCAAGCGCTCTTTGCTTGGCTGGAAGTCTTTGTGTGCTTAGAAGAGAAATGAGGAAATTTGGCATGCCAAAAGATCCAGGCAAAGTCCGTCGCGTTCTCCACTTGATGAGTGGTTATGGTGGTGGCATTTCATCATTTATAAAGAATAAGGCTGAGGAAATGCCCCACTATGGGATTGCCTTTGATGTGACGACCTATGACGAGTGTCCAGCTGACTTCCGTGAAGCTATTGAGGCCACGGGAGGCAAGCTTTATCCGCTCAGAAATCCGAAGAAAGAAGGCTTCAAAGCTTTTGAAGAGAGCTTAAACCAAGCCCTCGACCATAACGACTATGATGCTTTCTATTGCCATATCAATGGTTACCGGGCCCTTCCTTATTACTATCTCTGCCGGCGTCAGAGCCAGGCACCTTTCTATATTCATGCCCATAATTCAAATGATAACCAGGGAGCAAGTCTGATGAACCGCGCCCAAGTCCTGCTTTCACAACGATTGAATCGTTATTTATCGGCTTATCCGCTCGGTTGTGGTAAGCGGGCGATCTGGGCGATCTTTGGGTCTGCTATTGATCTCGGTGAGATGATGATCATTCCTAATAGTATTCATACAGACCTCTATCTGCGCCCCAATGCTTGGATTGAAGACCAGAAGAAGCAATTAAGGAGAGCCTATGCTTATGGTGAGGACACCCTCTTGATTGGACATATTGGCCGCTTAACAGCGGTTAAGAACCATGAACAAAGCCTTGCTATTGCCCAGGCCATTAAGGACCAGGGACTAGACGCCAAGCTCTTAATTATTGGTGCTGGTGAGCGTGACCAAGAGCTCAAGGCGGCCGTTCGTGCTCAAGCTTTAGAGGATGTTGTGGATTTCACTGGTCGAATCAACCCGATATCCGCCTTTTATCCGCTCTTAGATGCGGTGGTCTTGCCTTCCTATTCTGAAGGCTTACCGACAGTGGTCGTTGAAGCCCAAGCCTTGGGTATCCCTGTCGTGATGTCTAATCGGGTGACGGATGAGGTAGACTTGGACTTGGGTTTAGTCGAGGCCTTGTCCCTTGAAGCTGGGCCAGCAGAATGGCTCCACGCGCTTTGCCGCTTGGCTGCCAAAGACCGACCAGACTTGAGCCAGCGTGAACAAGCTATACAAGCCAAGGCCTTCAGTAATGAAGCTTCTGCCCAGCTCTTTGTTGAATTTTTAGAGGCTGAGCGTCAGCACTTTAACTTTGAAGGGGGGCAGTCCAGTGGCCATCTATAGTCTCATCTTACTTGCAAGTGTCTTCTTAGGGACAGAATTACTGGCTATTCCAACGCCTTTTGCCCAGATGACGCTCTACCGGGTCTTAGCGCTGGGAGTTGTCCCGCTAATCGCTTATCGTTGCTTGCTGAAGGGACCGAGTCTGCAGCTTAAGCGGCCAGGTTATGGGCTCTTCATGATTGGGGCCTATGTCTTCTGGTGGCTCTGGGCCCTGATTTCTGTGCTTTGGGCTCGGGCGCTTGGCCCCTGGGCACAGGCTATCTTCCTTTTAACGATTGGCATTTCCAGTGTGGTCGCCCTGTATTTATGGACCGATAGCCTCCGCCAGTGGAAGCGATTAGTTCAGACGGCCTGGTGGATGATGTCCGCTCTCTTGGTTTGGGGCTATTTTGAAATTATCACGAATATTTATTTCTTTGCCGATATGGCCAAGCTGGATAAGTATGGGACCTTCGCTAGTCAACCCCTGACTCGGTTACCGATTACACATTTTGAGAACCAGAATGACTATGCCACCATGCTCTTGGCCTATCTAGCGGTCAGTGCGATTCTGATGGTCTTATCGCGTGTCAGCTGGCAAAAATTCGTCTATCTAGGCGCTATGGTCTTGGCTGAATACCTCATCTTCAGATCTGGCTCGCGGATGAGTTTGTTGTGCTCCTTACTTTATTTTGTTGTGCTCTTTATCCTGCAGTTCAAGTGGGATTTGAAGCGGCGTTATTATGTGATCGGCTTATTGCTGGCTATCGGCGGGGGGCTTGCCCTTTACTTGGGTTTTCCTCCTATCCGAGAAGCCTTGAATGCCTTGATTTATACAGGCAGGGAAGGTTATATCTCAGGCGATACTGGCCGGGTCAACCTCTGGCGGAATGGCTTAGTCTTCCTGGGAACGACCCTGGGCCTAGGCGTAGGTGCCGGAAATATTGAAAGCTGGATGGCTGACTTCCCTTTACTTCCTACCAAGGGCATTGTCAATATGCACAATTGGTGGTTGGAAATTATGGTGGGCTATGGGCTTTTAGTCTTTATCGCCTATGTTGTGGCCTATGCCTTAATGATCTACCAGCTCAACCGGATCCGCTTGGTTCAGGATCCCAAGTGGCGGCAAGTCAGCAACCAAGTCATCGCTTTCCTTATCATATTTATTCCAGCGAGTGTGACGAGCGCTAATAACATGTATATTGAGTGGCACTGGGTATTCTTTGGCTTACTGATTAGCTACCTAGCCTTAGCCGAGAAGTCCCTAACAATTACAGAGAAAGAACGAGGTAGGATTTATGAGCTTAGCAACAATCATTAGTGAATTGTGGCGTTTTTGTAAGGAAAATCTATTGAAAATTGTAGTAGGAGCAGCTGTTCTGACGGCCTTACTCTTCGGCTTGCGCATGGTGCTGACCGACCATCCAGATGAAGCACTGACGTCTTCTGCAGACCAGACTGTTCAGGTGAATGAGGCGACGCTAGAAGCCTCGAAGGAACGCCTCAAGACGGTCTATGGCCAAGAACCTGCGGAGTTTCAGTTCAGCGCCTTGGTTGAAGATGGGAATGTCTTCAGCAACTCTTTCCTCATTGATGAATACTTGGCCCGTCCTGATATGGTCAAGGAAGCCGAGGAGAAGAGTGGGGTGGAATTTGCGGATAGCTTAGAAGCCGAACAAAACTTAGGCTTATACAAGAATGGCGACTTCCGCGGAGGCCTAGCAGCGGTTCGTGACACCTCCAGCGGGGTAATCACTCTTCGCGTTCTCTTAGGGAAGACCCCTGAAGAGAATAAGAAGATCGCCCAAGCCTACTATGATATTCTCCAAGAGCCCTTGCCCTTTACCCGGGACCTTAACCTGATTATGTTGGGGCGGCCTGAAATTGGTGAACGCTTGGACCTGTCCCAGTATGAAATGGTGGCAAGCCCTAATACCATTGCAAGTATTGTGGGGAGCAACTCTCTCCCTGTCTGGCTCTTAGGACTAGCGGCGTATATTGTGGCTCTCCTTATTACAGCCTTTCTCCTCTTTGTTTGGCGACTCTTCAATGGCAAGATCCGCTATGCTTTTGAATATGTATGGAGCTTTGAGGATGAACACTTATTGGCTGAGTCATTGGATGAAGGCGTTCAGCACTTTATCAGTCAACCCTACGGCAAGGAACGCCTGCTTTTAGCTGAACAAGAAGGCTTGCCCCTTCCGGTAGCTAGCAAGCAGACTTTGGAGGGCTTTAGCGGCCAGGCGGATGAGATTGTGATCCTCCTAGCAGCGGGCCAGAGCCATAAGCAATGGTACCAGGCCCAATACCGCTTAGCTAAGCTTTACCATGTGCCGATTAAGATTGTCCACTTGACCCAAGCTTAAGGAGGAAATCATGCAAGACGACTTGGTTTCGATTATTACACCAGTTTACCAGGCAGAGAAGTATTTGGCGCATACCATTGAGAGCGTCCAGGCCCAGGACTATAAGAACTGGGAGATGCTCTTGGTGGATGATTGCAGTCCTGACCAGAGCGCACAGATCATCAAGGCCTATCAGGCGGAGGATGCGCGCATTAAGTATTTGAAATTAGATACAAACAGCGGGGCGGCTGTCGCCCGCAACCGCGGCTTAGAAGTTGCTCAAGGACGCTATATCGCCTTCGTAGATAGCGATGACTATTGGACCAGCGATAAATTAGCCAAGCAGTTAGCTTTTATGAAAGCGGAGGCTTATGGCTTTACTTATACGAATTTTGCCCAAGTGGATGAAGAGGGGCAGGTCCTTAAAGATAGGGCAGATTTGCCCCAGCACTTGGACTATGACGGGCTATTGAAGAACACGGCCATTGCTTGTTCCACGGTGATGATTGACCGTCACTTAGTCGGTGACTTCCGCATGCCCTTGGTGCGCAAGGGACAGGATACGGCAACTTGGTTGATGTTGATGCGCGAGCGGGGCTGCCAGGCCTACCTCTTAGATGAAGTCCTCAACCACTACCGGCAAGTGCCTGGTTCCATATCCAGTAACCGCTTGGGAGCCCTCAAGCGGACTTGGCATACTTACCGGGTATTGGAAGGACTCCCCCTCTGGAAGGCTTCCTATGTTTTTATTTCTTATGCCTTAAATGCGATTAAGCGTCGAATTTAACAAATAAAGTTACAAGAAGCTTAACAAGTATGTTAAAATTCTTGTATGGCCCCGTAGCTCAGCGGATAGAGCATTCGTTTCCTAAACGATGTGTCGGAAGTTCGATTCTTCTCGGGGTCGTTTTTTTATGCCTAAAATCTATGAAAAGAGGAAAGTTGGATGGAAAGTAGTCAAAGAAACGATTGGGACTGGGCATTTGCCGCTTTAAGTGCTTGCCTGGTCTTCACCCTAACTTTTATTTTCTCTCTGTCACTTACGTCAAGCCCTTGGGCCGAGGCCATTCCTGGCCATGATAGTTCCATGTTTATTTATATGGGGCGGGAGATGGCCAGAGGGGGCGTCCCTTACTTGGATTTTACCGATCATAAGGGAATCAGTATTATCTTAGCCAATGCCCTAGGCTGGCTGATGCCCCATGTTAACCGCTTTGGTGGGATTTATTGGGTCGAACTCCTGTCCCTCCTTGCCTTCACGGGACTGACCTATCACATGGGCCGCCAGGTCTTAGACCGGCCACGGTCGCTCCTAGCAGTCGCTGTGAGCTTACTCGTTTTGGATCCGCTGATTGAGTCGGGTAATTTGACGGAACTTTATGCTCTAGCTGGGATTATGCTGACGCTGCTTGCTTACTTGCGTTATTTTGAAGCCAACTCCTTACCGGCTTGGTCTTACTTCTTGGTCGGCTTGTCCGGGGCCTTTGTCTTTAATTTAAGGGCCAATATGATCATCAGTTGGCTGCCCTTGATTGCATTGATCTTTGTTCATTTATTGATTCATAAGAATTATGCGGAGATGAAGCGTGCGGTGGCTTGGACCAGTCTAGGGATACTGACTTTTATCCTGCCGGTTTCTTTATATTTGCTCTACCAAGGGGCTTTTGCTGAGATGGTTAATTTTTCGATTCTTTTCAACCTCCAGTATCTGAACGATAGTAAACTCACGACGGAAGAAATCCTTATGAAGTTGGAAGAGAAGCTAGCTTTCTACCATCTCCTAGGACTGGAGGGCTTGGGACTTTTGGCCTGCTTGGTCAAGGACCGGGGCAGGGGTCAGACCTACTGGCGTCTAGGGGGTTACCTTCTAGCCTTTGGAGCGACCTTCTATTCGACGCTCTTGTCGGGGCGTTTCTATCCCCACTACTTTATGGTTCTCGTGCCCTTCTTCAGTCTATTAATTATCCAGGCGCTCCGCCTCTTTGATCTTAAGCGGGGACAGGCGCTAGTCAACTTGGTCCTAATCGTTCTTGTAGCCTATCTCTTTAAGTATCCGGCTGATATCTTCTACAACCGGGTCTACAGTGTGAGCCTAGCGGAGGACCATCCCACCCTAGTCGCCAAAGTCGACCAGCTGGGCCCTGGATTCAATGGCCAGCTCAAAGGACCTGGCGACTGGCAATGGGCTCTTGGGACAGATGAGCGCTATGTCTGGGCCCTAAAACGGAGTTCCACTAAGAACAAATACGAAGCAGCCAGCCAGCTGATTGTCGCTGAGAGCCAGCCGGGGGAGACGCTCTATAGCCACCGGATTGGTGGGGCCTTCTATCTCTTAGCTGACCGCCAGGCCCCTAGCCGCTATTTCAACCTGCCGGCGGTCGATTTAGACCAGGCCGAAGCAGTGGCCAAGGAATTCCGCTCGGATTTGACCCGTCAACCGCCCCAGATGCTGGTTATCGAAGACAAGATCAAGGCGCGTTCTCCCCTGGATCGGTCTCAAGTGGAAACAGACTTTCTGGCTTGGATCCAGAAGAATTATGAGGAAATCGACCAGGTTGGGGAGTTTCACCTCTATAAAAAATTACCAGCCAGACCTTGAGTATGAAAGGAGTCAGAAATGAAATTATTGAAGAACATCTTTAACGTGGCCCTGTCTAATATCATTGGTTTTGGAACAAGTTTCATCATCAACTTCCTCCTCCCAGCTATTCTGACCGTTGCTGACTATGGCAATTACCGCGAATATATCATGTATACTTCAATAACTTACTTGTTTAACTTTGGTTATAATGATGGGATCTATATTAAATATGGGGGCAGGCGAATTGAGGACTTGGATCCCCTAGAAATTCGCTCTGAGCATAATTTCATTGTGGTCTACCAGCTCTGTGTGTTTGCTTTGATGCTGACCTATTCTCTAGCCGTTAAGAATCCTATCTTAGCCCTCTTCTCAACCGTTACTCTCTTCGATACGATTAATATGTACCATCAGAATTTCCTCCAGGCAACGGGACAGTTTGCGACCTTCTCCCGGGCTAATATTTCCAAGAGCATCTTCTATATCCTGACCTTGCTGGCCGCTATCTTCCTCATGCGAAGTGACAATTACTATCTTTATATTGTCCTCAATATCTTATCCTATCTCTTCTTGACGGTCTTCTATGAATACCGCTTCATCAAGAACCAGGGTCCAAACTTTATCTTCTCTTGGAAGAAACACTTGGGCCTCTTCCGGGTGGGCTTCTTTATCCTTTTTGCCAACATGTCGCTGACCTTCGTGGGGTTGATTGGCAGTTGGGTGACTAAATGGTGGTATGCAATTGAGGAATTCGCCCAGTATTCTTTCCAGAATTCCGTCCTCAATGTCATCCTCTTGATCGTTAACGCGGTGGGCATGGTCTTCTACAATGTCATTGCCAAGCGTAAGGACCAGATGCTCTTGAATGTGATCAAAAGAGCCTGTATCTTCTTGGGGATCTTGAGTGGTTTTGCCTTCTTTATCTTTAAATGGATTATCTTGACCTTCCTGCCCAAGTATGAACCGGCCACAACGCTCTTATCGGTCACCTTTATTGCGATTCCTTATATTATGTTGTCGCGGATCTTGGTGGCTAATATTTATAAGGCAACAGTCCCGGAACGTCAGTACTTCCGCGATAGCGCCCTCTATGCGGCTTTATCCTTTATCTTTGTGGCGGGCCTATCCTTTGTCTGGCATGATATCTTAACGGTTGCCATGGCGACGACCCTCTGCTATATCTGCTGGTTCTTCTATACTAGCCAAATCCGTTTTACTTATCTTAGGAACCATTGGCGGGAGGTCTTCCTCTTGCTTAGCCATGCCCTCTGTTTTTATGCAGTAGCTAACTTTATGCCCTTTATCGGAGGTGCCCTTGTTTACCTTCTCTACTTGGCTGCTGTGCTCTTCTTCTACCGCGATTGGCTGCTTGAAGCCAAGCAGCTGCTAACTGACTAGCTTAGCTATGCCGTCAGTGAGTATCCCTAATGATCTTGTAAAGGCAGGGGTGACCAGTCAATAGTCCCCCCTGCCTTTTTTGTGCACAAAAAACTCCCCTGGGACTTTCAGGGGAGGGGCTAAGCTGAATTAGCGGGTCCATTCGTTAGCGGGGCTGCTGGCATAGTGGGGGAGTAGAACTTTTTCACAGGCCAGGCTGATGAGAAGGGCGACGAGGGTAGGGACTAACCAGCCTAGGCCTTGACTGGATAGGGGCAAGTAATCCACTAGGGAACTGAGGACAGGCAGGCTGACGTTGAAAGTAGTCTGCAGCATGTCGACCAAGGGTAGAGCCACAGAGACCGTGGCAGCCACTAGATAGGAGAGGGAGCCAAAGTTGAAAACATAGTCCTGGCTGATGCCCATGAGGATAAGAACTAGGGCTACGGGGTAGATAACTGTTAGGACAGGAACAGAGAAGGCCAGTAAGTTATTTAAGCCGAAATTGGCAACCAGGAAGGAGAAGCCAGCCCAGATGAAGACCCAAGCCCGGTAGGAGAGCTTATCCTTGAATAATTGCTTGAAGTATTCAGCACCGGAAGTGATAAGTCCCACGCAGGTTGTCAGGCAGGCCAGGGTGAAGATGCCGGCCAGGAAGACCAGGCCGAAGTTACCCAAGGAAGCTTGGACAGCTTGGGTCAGGATGAAGGCTCCATTGTCTGCGCCAGCCAGTTTTTGCGAGGAGACCATACCGATGGCGGCTAGCATGGCGTAGACTAGGAAGAGGACCAGGCCAGCGAGGAGGCCGGACTTCATGGTATACTTGGCCACTTCCTTCTTGTCCTGAATCCCAAAGCGGCGGATGGCCATGGAGATGACGAAGCCGAAGTTTAAGGCGGCGACAGCGTCCATAGTATTGTAGCCTTCGAGGAAACCTTGGACAACAGGACTTGCGGCATAGGCATCGACCGGTTCAGCGACGCCTTTGGGCATGAACATGACCCGGACAAACATGAGGGCAATCATCAGAAGCAGCATAGGGGTGAGATATTTACCCACGCGTTTGACCAATTGGTTGGGTTTGAGACAGAGCCAGAGTGCCAAGGCGAAGAAGACCAAGGTATAGAGCAGACGTGCTAGGCCTAGGCTCATGGCTTCGGGGATATAGGGGGCGACTGCCATCTCGAAAGGAACGGATCCTGCCCGAGGGATTCCTAAACCAGGCCCGATGGATAAATAAATAGCTGTGGTAAAGATGATGGAAAACTTAGGCCCGACGCGGTTAGCGAGCTGGGAGAGGCCCTCTGACTTACCAACGACAATAGTTCCTAAGACGGGAAAGATGACAGCTGTCACCGCAAAACTAACCAGGGCCAACCACGTTTGGCTCCCCGCTTGATTACCAAGCAATGGTGGGAAAATTAAGTTCCCAGCCCCAAAAAATAAACCAAACAGCATGATAGAAGTTTGTAGAAACTGACTTCGTGATAACTTGTTCATCATAATTCCTCCTTAATTTTCCAAAACTAACCAGCAACATTTCTGACTTTGAAAACCATAAAAAAACGCCCCTTGTCCTATAGACAAAGGGCGAAATAGTCCGCGGTACCACCTTTATTCTTATCGAAATAAGCGCTCAAGCATCCAACAATGCCGGGGGAGGATAACGCACACCACTGCGGCAAGACTTACTTCGCTTCAGCCTTGCAATCAAGAAAATGATTTTCGAACTTACGGCCATTATAAGCTTCCACCTAACGCTTACTCTCTATAAACTTTCATAAGTCTACTCGTTTTTCTATGTTTTTTCTGGTCTTCAAAAGTTAAACCCATTGTAAGACGGATTCTCATAATTGTCAAATGTTTTTCTTAAATTTCTTAATATTTTTTTATTTTAAGGGCTATACAAGCTAAAAATGATGAAGGAATCTAATGAAAAACTAATCTACTTGCTGCATCCGACCAGTATCGACATCGTAAACGGCCCCGGAAATGATGATATCATCGGGGATCAGGGGCGAGGCTTTGAGCCGAGCGATGTCTTCGCGGACGCTGTCTTCCACATCGCTGAAGGGGAGGAAGTCCTGGCCCTTGACGTCGACGCCGAGGTCTCGCTCCAGTTGCTCAGCAAAGCCTTCATTGGTGAAGGTTTGGGCCCCGCAATCTGTATGGTGGATGACAATGATCTCTCGTGTGCCGAGTTGTTGCTGGGAGATAACCAGGGACCGGATCGTGTCATCAGTGACCCGCCCACCGGCATTCCGCAAGATATGGGCGTCACCTAGAGCGAGTCCTAGAGCCTGGGCCACGTGGAGACGAGAATCCATGCAGGTCACAATGGCCACCCGGGTTTTGGGAGGGAGGGGCAGGTGCGTATCTTCATGTAGGTCAGCATAGGCTTGGTTGGTTTTTAAGAATTTTTCAAAGTAAGACATGGTTTTCCTCCTGATCGCTGTGTCATTTAAGTTGGAATTATCTTATCACTTTTTAGGGGGCTTGTCGCTGATCAGTCACTGGTGCTGGCATCACGATGGGAGGGGAAGGGGGAAGGAATTGACGAAGTAAAGTTTGTAATGCTCTGAGAGAGATCTTAATAGGATTAGCCTTAGCAACATTCAAGTAAAATAGCGCCAGACATGAGGAAGCGTCTGGCGCTATTTTACTAGAGCGCTTTGTCTCTTTCATTGATGAGTTGGTAGTAGATGCGGGATGTAAACCAATAATAGATTAAGTAGCAGATAGAGAAGCCCACAATGACACCGACTACGCTCAAGACAATAGTCACTGTATGAACAGTTTGAATCATTCTCAAGAGATTATTGAAGACAAGTTTGGAGGCAGCTAGGGTGTGGAGGATGGCTACAGCAAGGGGCAGAATGAAGACCCAGAGGATTTGGGAGCGAATGGTACGCTTGATAAGCTGGTCTTCTAGGCCAACACGCTTCATAATTTGGAAATTCTTACGATCGTCTAGTCCTTCAGAAATTTGCTTGTAGTAGAGCATGAGTCCGGTTCCTAGGATGAGGATAAGGCTTGTTACGATCCCTAAGAAGAGGAGGCCGCCGTTAATTTCAAAAAGACTATCTTGAATTTCTTGCCGGGATTCAAATTCGAGCCCTAAGTTTGCAAAGTCTTCAGCCTGCTTCGTCAAAGCTTCTCCATCATCTTCTCCGTTGAAGTAAACAGCGTAACGAATAGGGGCTGGGTAGACTTGTTTGGTTTGTGGATCGTTGACCGTTGGAAAAGCCTGGCGGACAGATTCGAAGCTTTCAGAGTCAGGGACAACAATGGAAATAGCTTCCACTCCAATATTATAGCCAAGGGTATGCTTAACTGGCCCCTGGATGTCATAGGACTTTGTATTTAAAACCACTTTATCTTTAATTTGAATATTAGGTCGATTGGCAGAGAGGAGAATTTCGTCAGCTTTAAGTTCAACCCTTTCTCCTGTACGTCTACGATAGTCTGAGAGGGGCTCCACCAAGAGATAGACACCCACTTGTCCATTCTGAGGTAGAGTGTTCGGTTCAATTGGACTTAAGCGCTGGTCCTCTAGGCTGGCAAAGCTAGAGAAGGACTGGTGATAGAAGTGCTCTGTCAATTCGAGCTCTTGGTCCGCTAACTGAAGGCCTTGGTTTAGAAGTTCGACCGCATCTTGATCGCTATTGAGGTCAGGGCTTTGGGTCGAGATGCGGTAGTCTGTCTCTATGATTTGTTTGGGCTGGCTAAGCATGCTAGCAAAGAGGCTAGTCGTTAAACCAAGAACTAGGATGACGCCAGTACTTAGGATAGCAATGCTAGCTAGGCTGATGGCGTTGGCTCGCATTCGGTAGAGCATACCAGATAAAGTTAAGAAATGGGTGGGTTGGTAGTAATAGTTGGGCCTGCGTTTAAGAGCGAGAAGAAGGCGGATGATCAAGGCTCTGAAGATGAGATAGGTACCTATAATAACAAGGATAACGGCAGCGAAGAGAAGGGGGATGGCATTGATGACTTGGACATTTTGGTTGGCTGTGAGATAACCTGCTATCACCATAGCCAATCCAACCAGGCCAAAAAGAAGGTTTCCTCGGGGTTCACGCTCGCCTGCCTTTTCTTGGTGGAGCCAGTGGATAGGATTATAGCGCCAGAGTTGGAAGCGGAGCTTAAGGTAAAGGAAGACTTGAATGGCGAGATGGATCCCCACGATGATGGCTGCACTTATAGCAGAAAAAGAATAAGCCATAAGGGGGACACCGACTTGGCCCATAATTTTGTTGAGGGCAAGGAAGATTAGAGCGCCCAAGAGTTGGCCTGCTAGGAGAGACAAAGCCGTAATGATAAGAAATTTGATCATTTGTTCATTAACGATAATACGCCGAATATGCTTCTTTTCAAGGCCAAGGATATTGTAGATACCGAGCTCTTGTTTACGCTGCTTTTGGTAGAAGTTATCGGCATAGATGACAAAGAGAATTGTGAAAAAGCCCCCAATAATGGCACCATTTCCCATGATAGTAGGTAGGATAGCGTGTCGTTCACGGACATAATCATTAGAGATGAGCGAAAGCACAACATATTCAAGGGCGAACATTAGAGAAACAGAAAAAATATAAGGAAGGTTTAAGCGGTGATAAGCCTTGAGGTTTCGGAAGGCCAACCGCCAGGATAGACGTTGGTTCATTAGTATTGCTCCTTCCGATTTAAGAGAGCTAGGCTATTAGCTATCTGTTCTTGAAATTCAAGAGAGCTTGCTTGCCCGCGATATATCTCATGAAAGACAATCCCATCCCGAATAAAAAGAACGCGCTTAGCGGCTGAAGCTGCCCGAATAGAGTGGGTAACCATCAAGATGGTATTGCCTTCCTGGTTAATGCTTTGGAAGAGGCGCATCATTTGGTCCGCTGTTTTAGAGTCGAGGGCGCCTGTTGGTTCATCAGCGAGAACAAGGTCTGGATCGGTGATGATGGCACGAGCAATCGCAACACGTTGGCGCTGGCCCCCAGAGATCTCGTAAGGAAAGTGTTTAAGTAAGGAGTCAATGCCCAGAAGCCTGGCTACGTTTTCGAGTTTTCACTTCATGTCATCGACCTTACAACCTGAAAGGACTAGGGGAAGAAGAATGTTGTCTTGGTTGTTAAAGGTATTTAAGACGTTGAAGTCTTGGAAGACGAAGCCCAATTGTTCGCGACGGAACTTAGCAGTGTCTTGGCTAGAAATATCCGCTAACTTTTTCCCATTTAAGCTGACTTGGCCAGCACTAGGTTGATCGAGGGTTGCAATGATATTGAGGAGCGTTGACTTACCTGAACCTGATTCACCCATAATGGCAATGAACTCGCCCGCTTCTACCGTGAAGTTAACATCTTTAAGGGCAATGACCTGGTTTGGCCCCTTGCCATAAGTTTTTTGAATATGTTGAACATTAAGTAACATATTATCAAGTCCTTTCCTGTTTTATAAGCTTTGGATTAATTTTATTTTAGCGCACAAAAAGCGGGCCAGCCTTTATCTAAACTTACAAAGGAGCCCGCTAAACTTACAGTTTTGTAAGATGGGAAGGGAAATGAATCGTGAATTGACTACCTGAGCCAGGATCAGATTTGACAGTGATCGGTTGATTAAGCCGTCGACTGATCTTACCAACTAAGTAGAGGCCAAGACCACTGGATTGCTGGTTAAGCCGCCCATTAAAACCAGAGTAGCCCTTATCAAAGATCTTGGCAATATCACTCTCATGGATGCCAATACCAGTATCAGCAATCGTCAGACTTTTATCTGTTGCCTTGTAGGAGATAGTGATGCTTTGGCCTTTAGCATATTTAAGGGCATTATTTAAAAGTTGGTCTATCATGACTTGGGTCCAGTTGGCATCCGTGATAAGCTGGTCATCAATCGCTTGGTAGTTAAGCTGGGTGTGGTTATGAATAAAGGACCAGCGATAGCGTTTGAGCAGAGGCTTTATGATATCGTCCAATTTGACTGGTGCAATGACGAGGTCGGTATCAGGATGGCTAAGTTTGAGATAAGCCAGCGCAGCCTGGGTATAGCCTTCAATCGCTAAACTTTGCTCTTTGAGATCGGCCTTACTGATGGGGGCCGAACTATCCGTCATAAGTTGGAGAGCGGACAAAGGCGTCTTCACTTGGTGGACCCAGTGGATGAAATAGTCATCGATATCCTTTTGTCTGGCGATGGTATCTGACTTGAGCTGGTAAAGTTCTTCTTTGGTCGAGATTAGCTCATCTTCTATCTTTTGTTTTCTCCTAAAAGACAGGAAAGTTAGGATGAAATAGAGTCCAGACAAGAAGACTAGCCAGGAGAGGGCGAGCCTGGAGACCGCAGGATTGATGTCGGCGAGGAAGAAGATGAGCATTAAGATTAAAAGTGAGCTGATGACCCAAAACAGCTCGAGGCGGATAGATTTAAAGAAGCTATTCATTGATTGCCCCTCCCTCTTCTTCACTATCTAAGAAAAGCGCATAACCTAAACCTTTCTTAGTGAGGATGAATTCGCGGAGATTAATGCGAGCTAATTTCTTCCGGAGTCTGGAAATGTTGACCGCCAGGGTATTATCATCGATATAAGCTTCGTCTAGCCAGCAGGCATCCATTAGGGCTTCGCGACTGACTAGGGCACCTTGCGCTTTGAATAGGGTTTGTAGGATAAGAAGTTCCGTCTTGGTGAGATCAATGTCTTGATTTCCGTAAGTCAGCTGGCTTGTATCCAAGTGGAGTTTCACGTCATGATAGGTCAATTCATTAGCAGGTACTGAGAAATCATAGCTTCGACGTAAGAGAGCCTGGATCTTAGCAACGAGGACAGAGAGTTCAAGCGGTTTGCTGATGAAGTCATCACCGCCCATCTGCATGGCCATGACCATGTCCATGGCTTCAGTACGTGATGAGATAAAAATAATGGGAAGTTGAGATTGGCGACGGATTTCCTGGCACCAATAATAGCCATTATAGATGGGGAGATTCACATCGAGGAGGATAAGATGGGGATCGAAGGTGTCAACATGCTCAAGGATGCGGGTGAAATCTTGAACACAGGTCACATCATATTGCCACTTGCGCAAGTGGTCTTCAAGCAGTTGAGCAATCAAATGATCATCTTCAATAATTAAGATACGCATAGGAAGTCTCCTTTACGTGGGATTAGAGTATTTTGAAACAAAATTTTCTCATTCACTAACAGAACTAGTCATCTATAGCAGGAATGAGCTTAGCTTATTTGATGAGCTAAAAAGTCAGTTTGGCTCTTTCAATCAGCTGGGAATAATTTATCCTTATCTTATCATTGCTTAATGACCTTTGTCACACTTTAACTTGAAGCTTGCTAGACGATAGATTCTGGCTCTTTACGATCAAATTTAAAAGGTAATGAATGCTCACCGACACAATTTGATTAGGGACATAGAAAATTTGTTATAATAGCTAAGTAAAAAATAAATGATGGGAGCGTGTAAAGTGACCGATTCAAAAAATTCGCTAGCCTTTAAGCTAATCGGGATTCTAGCCCTGGCTATCTGCTTACTGGTGGCCTTTCGGACAGGGCAAGACAAATTAGGCTACCATGTGGATGAATATTATTCCTATGGCTTGGCCAATTCCTACTATAAGCCCTTTCCGGATGATTATAACCAGTGGCTGAGCCCAGATTATTATGCGGACTATCTCACCACTTCGAAAGAGGATCGCTTTAGCTACGGGTCGGTTTATTATAAGCAGACCCAGGATGTCCACCCGCCTTTTTATTATATGGTCCTCCATACGGTGTCTTCTTTCTTCCCAGGAAGCTTCTCTAAGTGGCTCGGTTTGGGACTCAACTTGGTCGTCTATGCCTTAATTTTGCTCGTGCTCTATTTCTTTTTGCGCGAGCTCTTGGCGAATCGCTGGCTGGCCCTAGCCTTTGCGACTTTCTACGGGCTGAGTCTGGGTGGGTTGAGCTCCTTTGTCTATATCCGCATGTATCTCTTGCTGGCTCTGATCCAAGTTGTCTTCGCCTATGTCGCTTACAAGTATCTGAAAACACCTAGTCGGAAGTTCCTGCTCGCGGCCATGGCGACCACCCTCTTCGGAGGCCTGACCCAGTATTATTACTATATCTTTGCGGGAATCCTGACTGCAGTCCTCTTTGTTCTCCTCTGCTTACAAAAAGAAGTCAAGGCGGCGAGTCGATTTGCCCTAGGACAAGCCCTGAGCGTGCTGGCTTGCATCGCCATCTTCCCAAGTACTATCGATCACCTCCTCAATAGCGGTCGGGGGAATGAAGTGGTGGGCAATTTGTTTGGAACCCAACAAGTCGATCAGTTGAGGGCCTTCTATGACTTAATCATGGACCAGCTCTTAGCCGGTTACGGCAAAGCTCTCTTAGCTTTCGCTATCCTGGCTTTCCTTGTCTTATGCTGGCAGCGAAAAGCCTTGGACAGCTTTCTTCTGCTCGCTCTGCCTACCGTCTTAGGGGTGGCCTTAATTGCCTTGGTTTCCCCTTATCCTTCAGCCCGCTATATCTTCGCCTTTTATCCCCTAATCATTGCCTGTGCAGGCCTTCTCTACCAGCAAGTTTTGGCGCCGATCCCAGATTTTGATTGGGCCAAGCTGGCCTTGCTTGTCTGCTTCTTAGGGGGCTTGACCTATATGGGACACCGGGAATATGAAGTGGATTATTTATATCCCGAATCTGTTGACTTTATGCACATCGTGAAAGCGAATAATCAGTCACCAGTCATTGTTATTCCTCAGGCCAGTGAACCCCAACGCATTGTTTGGCATACGGAGGAGCTTATCCAATTCCCAGCCATCTATCCGATCGAGGCGCGCCAGGGGGATTATAGGGAGAAGATCCAGCAGATGGCTCGTGGCCCGGTTGAGGATGAAGTAACGTTATTGATCCACCGCGATGTCCTTAACCAACATCCCGAAGTTCTTAAGGCTCTCTATGACAAGTTCGGTTTCAGTGAGAATATCTGGCTGGGGCGGAACCGCCACTTTGAACTCTACCGATTGCACTAACTAATCAAAGAAAGGAGCGGACGGATGGCAGGAATTGCGATTTTCATGGCCTTACTTATGGTCGTCTGTGGTCTCGTGATCTGCTGGCAGGCCAAGCAAATCGCCGATAAGGAGCGCTTGGATTTGCTCAATGGCTACCAGCTGGGCCGCCTGACCGGCAAAGATCGGACAAACTTTGCCCGGGGGATGGGCCAGGGACTAGGGCTCATCGGACTTGCGGTCGCCTTAACCGGCCTGGGCCTTCTCCTGACCCAATCCTTATGGTCCTGGTTGGTCTTTGGCCTGGGCTTTGTCCTGGGCCTGGGGCGGATTATCTGGACTAACCAGCGCTATCATGGATTGTTTTAGACCTTATTTAAAATTAAAAAGCCTTTCGATTAGCACTTACCTGGCTAGTCGAAAGGCTTTTTCAATATAACATAGCGCAAGGAGAGACTGAGCATTCGTTTCGCTTTTGAATTCGATCGTTAAAGAGCCATGGCACCGGCTCGAGCCAAGGTCTCTCGCCTAGCGAGCTTCAAACGTCCAGTACGGCTGGCGCCTACTAGACGTAATTCACATCGCTTGCTTATTCATGGCTAACGATCGAATTCAAAGCTCCACTACTGCTCACTGCTAGCTTAAAAAACTGGTACTTTAATTATCTAGCTATCGACCTCAAAATGAGAACATTTATATCTTTTCTACTGGCTTCGGGAGAAGCTGATACGGGCTTGGAAGCCTTGGGGGGAGAGGGCTTGGACTTGGAAATCGCCATGGTGGTTGTCCATGATCTGGCGGACGATGCGCAGGCCGAGTCCGTGCTGGCCCTGGAAGGCTTCTTGGTCCTTGTTTGCCTGAGTGAGATCATCTTGGAGGCTTTGAATTTCTGCTGGAGACAGGCCTTGGCCGTTGTCGGAGACGCTAATAGTTATCTCATCGTTAAGGTCTTGGAAGGCAACTTGAATCCGGCAGCCCTGAGGATTGTGGCGGATGGCGTTGCTGATGAGGTTGGTTAAAGCCCTCTGGATGAGGTTCTTGTCGGCTACAAGCAGGCTGGGCTTTCCTGAGCCTTGGTAGGAGAAGTCGATGGTGTAGCGGTCTTCGTCTAAGCTATTGAGGAAGTCGGCGACGACTTGCCGGCAGAGGGCAAGTAAGTTGACTTCTTCTAGCTTGAGGGGCTGCATCTGGTAGTCCAGGCGTGAGGAGAGGTTGAGGTCTTCCACTAGGTCTTTGATTTTTTGTCCCTGGATGAAGATGGCTTTGATCTTCTTTTGGTCGCTAGGCCCTAAGTGTGGGCTGTTTAAGACTTGGTCGGCATAGCCCATGACCATGCTCAAGGGGGTGCGGATATCGTGGGAGATGCTTGAGATCCACTGGCTCCGAGCTTGGTCCTTCTTCTTAAGTTCAGCTCGCTGGGACTGGAGGAGGCTGGAGGCTTGGTTAATTTTTTGGGCGATTGGAGCGAAGGGGCCAGCTAGTTTGAGGTCCAACCTTTGCTTATTAGGCAGGGCTTGGATGGCTTCAGCTAGGGGGCCAAGTGCACGCAGTAGGCGACGGTTAGTGAAGAAATAGATGGCCAGCAGGAGGGCGAAGTCGATAGCCAGGACCAGGAAGATAAATTTAGGGGCTTGGGCAATAAACTGATAGGGCCAGCTGGGGTGCTGGAGCTTCCAGTAGCTCTGCTTGGGGTAGGCGACGACTAGGAGGCCCTGGTCAGACGTCCCGGTAAAGGTGGGATAGTCAGCCAGGTAACCGCTGTTGAAGGAGGCAATATCAGCGGTCGTGACTTGCTGGCCCAGGTTGATGGGGGTATTTTCTGACTGCCAGAGAATCTTAGGGGAATCCTTGGCCAAGAAGAAGGCCCAGGCCCCTTCTTCCTTGAGCCGCCGGGCACCGTTGGGACTGATTTGGTAGCGGCCTTGGTCTGCCTTGATTTCTTGGGCGACCTGGTCAGCCACCTGCCAGGGTGAGCCGTCTTTTTGGTAGGGGCTGGCCAGGAAGGCGAAGGCGAGGAGGTTAACGATGAGGAGTATAGCTGCGCTAGTAAGTACAATGCGGATGTAGCGGCTGAGAGCCTTGTGCCATGCTTCCATTAGGACTGTCCTTTCGTGAGCAGCTTGTAGCCTAGGCCCTTAGCGGTGACCAGGCATTGGGGATGGGAGGGGTCTGCTTCAATCTTCTTACGGACCCGACGGACATGGGTCATCAGGGCTTCTTCATAGCCAAAAGGATTGTCCCCCCAGATGGCTAGGCAGAGATTATCGATGGTGACAATCTTTCCCTCATTGCGGTAGAGCACGCGCAAGAGAGCCACTTCCTTGGCGGTCAGGCGGACTCTTTCCTCGCCCCGGATGACTTCAGCTGCTTCGAGGTCAACCTGGCAGTCCAGGAGGTCAAAGCGGCTTTCAGCCTTGGGATAGGCTCGCCTGAGGATGGCGGTAATCTTATAGAGGAGTTCCTTGGCCAGGAAGGGCTTGACCACATAATCATCCGCACCCAGGTCATAGCCCCGCAAGCGGTCCTCCGCTTCACCCCGGGCAGAGAGGAAGAGGATGGGGTAGTTCTGCTTTTCTCGCAGGCGCTGCATCAGGTCAAAGCCATTCATGTCTGGCAACATGATGTCCAGGATGGCGAGGTCGGGTGGCGTTTCCTTTACTAGGCCCAGGGCTTCCTCAGCCGATTGGGCGGTATAGATTTCCTGGTAGCCCCCTTGCCTCAGAAAGTCTGCGGTCATCTCCAATAAGTCCCTCTCATCATCGACTAAGAGGATCTTTTTTTCTTTTAAATAATGGCTAGTCATCGGCACTTCCTCCTTAAGGCTATTATAGGCAGGAAAAAAAGGGGAAGCAATGCTTCTTGGAAAATGTCAGGGAAATGTCAGTTTGGGGCCAGGGAGCTGTCAGCTTGCTTTGCTATGCTAGGGGCAAGTCAGGAAGAAAGGATGATCACAATGACTGACTACATCATCGAAAGTCACCACTTAAGTAAAGTTTATAAGGATTTTATCGCTGTCGACGAGGTCTCTCTCCATGTGAGACGGGCCTCGATCTATGGCTTGCTGGGGCCGAATGGGGCAGGCAAGTCGACCGCGATGAAGATGCTTTTGGGGCTGACGGCCCCATCTTCTGGCACTTGCCAGATTGACGGACTGAGCTTCCCTGAGGACCGTCAAGCTATTCTGCGCAAGGTTGGGGCCTTGATTGAGGCGCCATCCTACTATGCTAACCTCAGTGGACGGGAGAATTTGGACCTGATTCGGCGCATCTTGGACCTGGGCCCAGAAGCTGTGGACCAAGCCTTGGACCTGGTGGACTTACTGCCCTATGCTGACCGACTTGTCCGCCACTATTCGCTAGGGATGAAGCAGCGCTTGGGGATTGCCTCGGCCTTGATTGGACAACCCCCGCTCTTAATCCTGGATGAACCCACCAATGGTCTCGATCCGGCGGGCATCCATGAGATCCGCCAACTCATCCTCTCCCTCCCGCAACGCTATGGCTGTACGGTCTTGATCTCTTCCCATCTCTTGTCAGAAATGGAGCAGCTGGTAGACCACCTCTGCATCATGAACCGGGGCCGCCAGCTCTACGAAGGCTCACTGGATGACTTGATGGCCCAAGCAGGTGGCCAGGAGTCTTTAGAAGACCTCTTCCTAGAGAAGATTATAGCCGATAATCACGGACAAGGAGGGAGCTCTCATGTTAAAAGCCTTGCTGATTGAGGGGAAGAAGCTGAAGCGGACCGGGATTGTACCGGGTCTACTGTTGACTGGTCTCCTGGGAGCTGGGCTGCTTGGTCTGACATATTTCTTGCGGCGCGACCAGCTCTTGAACTTGCCTGGTGACCCCATCCAAGTCCTCCCGGTCCAACTCTATGGTGTACTGACTCTGCTGAATATGCTGGCCCTGGTCATCGCGGCAAGCCTAAGCTATGACCTCGAACACCGCGGCCAGGCTATCAAGCACCTCTACTTCTTGCCCTATTCTCTGGCTCGGATGTACCTGGCCAAGTTATGCCTCTTAATTATGCTGTACGGACTCAGTCTTCTCACCGAATTTGCCGCCATGGCGAGCTTGATGGCAGGGCAATTAGGCTTCACGGCTGATCGGCTGGCCTTAGTTGGCTTAGCATTTGGCCTGGCCTTTCTCTCGTCCTTGCCGGTCCTGACAGGGATGGTTCTTGTAGCCTCTCGCTGTCAGAACCTGTGGACCTCGCTGGGGGTTGGCTTAGTTGGCCTCCTCACTGGACTCGCCCTTGCCAACTTCAACCAGCCAGTGGTTCTTATCCATCCCTTTGTCTTGATGTTCCAGCCTTCTGCCAGGATGACCTTCACTTTGTCAGAGGGGATGGTCGGCTTGGCGGTCTTATCGGCCCTGTTTTACATTATCTGGGGCGTCTATCTTGCCCACAGCCGCCATTATGAATAAGAAAGGAGTCTATCCATATGTTAACGGTCCTAAAAGTTGAAAGCCTTAAGCTGCGCCGCACCCATATCTTACCTTTGATCTTGATTGCCCCCTTACTGATTATCCTAAGCGGTGTGCATTCGATTTCGGCTTATTTTACCCCGGAATATAAGGGGGCCTGGGGCGCTATGTTTATCCAATCCTGCCTCTTGTATGCCTACTACCTCCTGCCCTTCACCATGATTGTTGTTGCCTTAATGCTCAAGCGCTTGGAAACGAAGGATCGTGCCTTAGTCAAGCTGCTCAGTCTGCCGGTGAAAATAGGCCAAGTGAACCTGGCTAAATTTATCGTTCTGGTCACTTTCTTAGGACTAGAAATCCTCTTCTTCCTCTTTGTTTTTATAGTGGCGGGCCTTCTAGCCACACACTGGGCAGAGATTGACCAGGCGGTGCCCTTAGCCTACCTGGCCAGCAAGTGCCTGGGAATCTTTCTCACTATGTTGCCTTGCCTGGCCTGTATTTGGCTGTTTACTATTGTGATTAGCCAGCCTTTCTTATCCCTGGCTCTGAATTTATTCCTGGTTATTCCCAGTATTCTTTTTGCCAATACCAGCTTATGGATGCTTTACCCTTATTGCTACAGTGGCTACTATGTGAGCTGTGCCATGGCTGACTTCCAGAATGGCCTTGAAGCGACCTCTTTTAACGGCTTAGTCGCCCTAGTTTTCGGCAGTCTCTTCTTAGGCCTGGCCCTACTTTTGTCTAGCCGATACTTTGCCCACCGCGAACGCCACTAAGGTCAGCTTGGTCGAAAGGAGTAGGCGCCTAAGGAGGAAAATGGTAAACTGGAGGCAAAGGAGGTTTATTGAATGAAGACAAGTGCTGAATGGGCCAAAGCCCTGAACTTAGAGCCCCATGTGGAAGGGGGCTATTACCGGCAAGTGGTCAAGAGCTCAGAACGGGTGCGGGAGGGTGAGCGTGCCCTCTATACGAGTATTTATTTCGTGCTGGAAGCGGATAATCCCTCCCACTTCCATCGCTTAACTTGTGATGAGATTTGGTACTACCATGCCGGCCAGCCGCTGACCGTGCATATGATCCACCCTGATGGCCGCTATGAGACGGTGGACCTGGGTTTGGATCCGGAACAGGGCCAACACCTATCCTATGTGGTGCCCCAGGGAACCATCTTCGGCTCTACAGTAGAGGAAGGCTATGCCCTGGTCAGCTGCCTCTGTGCACCGGGATTTGAGTATGATGATTTTGAACTCTTTAGCCGCCAGGACTTGCTAGATCAGTACCCAGACCATGCGGCGATTATTGAGCGCTTAACGCGGGAAGATGAGGCCTAAGTATGGCCAGACACTTTCAAATCCGTGAAGTGACTAAGCGTGAAGACTATCTAGCGGACCTGCTGGGAATCTGGGAGGCGTCGATCCGAGCCAGCCATGATTTTCTTTCGGAAGAGGCTATCCAGGCCATTAAAGCAGAGGTCCCTGGGGCTTTGATGGGGGTAGCCCAGCTCGTCTTGGCCTGGTCAGCGGCGGGTGAACTTGTTGGCTTTATGGGGATCGATGGGGAGAACTTGGAGATGCTTTTTCTCCATCCGAATGCTTGGGGGCTGGGACTCGGCAGGGCCTTGCTTGAAGAAGGTTTGACTGCTTATGGGCTTCGCCAGCTCACCGTTAATGAGCAGAATCCCCAAGCGGTGGCCTTCTACCAGCATATGGGCTTTCGCTGTTACCGGCGAACCGAGCAGGATGAGGTGGGCAGGCCTTATCCCTTGCTTTATATGCGCTATGTTGGTTAAAGATGGTGTAAGAATTAGGATGGAGGACTGATGATGAGAAAAGGATGGATCAGATTAGGGGGCTTGGTCTTGGCTTGCCAGTTGGCTTTGGCTGCTTGTGGCCAGGAAGTAGCTAGCCCCAAGCAAAGCTCAGGCCAGGAACAAAGCCAGGCGACAGACCAGCTGACACGAGCAAATGAAGAGTCCAGTCAGGCGGAGCCTTCAAGCCCTGACCCGACCAAGGAATCCCTTGGGGCTGCTTCTGAGACGAAAGATAAGGACCAGTCAAGCTATATTCAAGGCCTCCGCCAAGCCAATGCACGTTGGTCAAAGCGTTTGGACCAAGCACTGGCTTCGGGCTTGCCCACCGCCCAAAGTGTTCAAGCCGCCGATCGTGATCCCGGTGATGTTCATCCAGCCATTGCCGCCCTCTATCAGAAATTGGACCAAGAACTGACTAAGGAGGACCACCAAGAGAACTACCGGGTCCTGTACTCGGATACTTTTGTCCTGGAGAAGATGCTCTTGCCAGAACTTGATGCAGCAGACCAAGAGGCTTTAGACCAGCTTAGGGAATGGTTGACGGGCTTGGTTTATGAAGACTATCAAAATCGCTTGGATGCTAAATGGCGGATGAGCCAGTATGTCTTAGATCACTTGGACTTTTCTAAGCAGATGGCGGATGTGGCGGCTCTAAGTGATGAGAGCTTTGACGAGGTCAACCGTTTGGCTGTCCACAACGGCGTCGCCATGGAAGCTTATCAGACCCTGGTTAATTATCCCAACTTCAAGGATGAAATTCCCTTCCAGGCCGACCTTTATTCTCACATTGTTTGGCCTTACTCGACGGATATCGGCTCTACTCGAGTCCAGGCCCAAGATCCAGCAACGGGTGAGATCTGGTTCGGTGTGCCTCTTGCAGGCGATGTAGGGTCCAAGCCAGCGGTCGACTATTCAGAGCGCTACGGTATAGCCATTAACAACCACTATCCGGATCGGCCGGCTCAAAGCTCAGAAGCCGTCGCTTGGTCAGGCTATAGAGCCTCTACGCTTGACTTCTTTATCAAGGAGAATTGGGGACGGGTGATGAAGCAGGACTATGAAGCCTACACGCCCGACCAGCCAGCTGATTTCTATGGGGCCAAGCTACCCCAGGAGGACTTCACGATCACCTTGGATGGTAAGACACGCCAAGTCCAAGCAGGGGATGACGCCGACGACTTGCGCTTGTTGGCAGCCTATAGCGATATCGAAGACAAGGATAACCCAAGCTCCGGTCGCCACTTTTACCTCTTTGTTGAAGATAAGGGGCGTCCCCGGGTCTTAGTGGCAGAGCAAGGTCCGGATAGCGAGGGCCAGGTCCACTTCAAGGACACCGCCAACCAGGAACTCCACCAAGGCTTCTTGAAGATATATGGTAACTAGGTCAATAGTCAGTGGACCGTATTCGAAGCTTGTGAGAAACAGCATTGTCGCAAAAAATATCCTTAGCAAGGTCCTATTAAGTAAAATAAGAACAATAAAAGAAGAGACTGGACATTGCCTTCCAGCCTCTTCTTTTTCTTGGTGATTTTTATTTTGAATAATGATCATTTGGTTCAACAGCGCAACGTATGCTCACTAGCACGATTAAATTGTTGAGTATACAAAAAACCGAGCGACTCAAAGAATCGCTCGGCCTTATAAATCGAGATGACAGGAATTGAACCTGCGACCCCTAGCATCCCATGCTAGTGCGCTACCAGACTGCGCTACATCTCGATAACTATCTGATAGAAGCTATTATAGCACAGATGATAAAAATATGCTAGGGAAGTTAGGAAAAAAGCGCCACTGCAAAACTAGGGGCGCTTTTCTCGTACCTCAGTAGAGTGCATAAGAGCAGACTTGGAGTGATTTCAGCTCATCGAAAAGTCTGATTGGTGTCAGTCTATTTTGATGCGCCGCCAATCATTCCAGTCTAATCAATCTTGTTCACACCCTGTAGTCGGGTTCAGGCTAGCAGAAAGAGCTCCTCTTCACCAAAATCCGCCGAAGACTTTCAGTCTTCTCTGGTTTTTGGCTCCAGAGGTCTCTTTCTCCCGCTAGCCTTCACACCCTTTATTTTTAAGCTTTTTCCGATACCTGCAAGCTTTCACCAATCGCGTTCAAGCGGTCTTCCCACTGGGCCTTGCTCAACCCGTGCTCAGCCACATAGCGGTTGCGGGGGTGGCGTCGGCATTCAGGGGAGCAGCCGCGCAGGTACTTATCCTCATTAGCCTCGGAGGCGAAGATCTGCTTGTTACATTCCGGATTGGCGCAGTTGACATAGCGGTCGCAAGGCTCGCCGTCGAAGTGGTCACGGCCGATAACGCTTGGATCGACATGGTTAATCGGTACGGAAATCCGCTCATCGAAAACATACATCTTGCCTTCCCAGAGGTCTCCCTTGGTTTCAGGGTCCTTGCCGTAAGTGTCGATGCCACCTTCTAATTGGCCAACTTTTTCCCCGATACCTTCACGGACCAGCCAGCCAGAGAATTTTTCGCAGCGGATGCCGCCGGTGCAGTAGACCACGACCTTCTTATCCATGAATTGCTCTTTATTGTCAATCACCCATTGAGGGAGTTCGCGGAAGGAGTGGATGTCTGGGCGGATGGCCCCTTGGAAGTGGCCCAGGTCGTATTCGTAGTCGTTCCGGGTGTCCAAGACAATGGTGTCTTCATCGAGGAGGGCTTCCCGGAAGTCGGTTGGCTTGAGATAGTCGCCGGTCGTCTCGAGGGGGTCCAGGTCTTCGTCCAAGTTGAGGGAGACGATTTCCTTGCGGGGACGGACGAACATCTTCTTGTGGGCATAGTCGTCCGCCTCGTCAATCTTGAACCAGACATCTTCAAAATCTGGCAGGCTGTGGACATAGGCCATGTACTGGTCAGTCTGGTCGATCGTCCCAGAGACCGTCCCGTTGATGCCTTCCTCACCGACCAGGACCCGGCCTCTGAGCCCAATCCCCTTGCAGAAGGCTAAGTGGTCTTTGGCAAAAGCCTCAGGATCTTCAATATGTTCATATTTATAAAATAATAAGACACGGTAGTCTTTTGTCATAATCTTTATTCCTCCTTTGTAGTTGCAAGCTACAAAATCTTACATTAGCCATTATACGCGCACAGCTTGGCCAGGGCGAATCTTATGCTCAGAGTAGTTCTTGGCAAGATTGGTCGACGCAAAGCACTCGTCAGGGTATAGAATGATGAGAAAAAGAAAGCAGGTACAGACGATGAAGCGATTAGAAAAATTAGAAGCGATTGAAGCCATTAAGCAGTGTAAGGCGCGTTACTGGCGAGCCATTGATAGTAAGGACTTCGACCTCTTAAGGACTGTCATGGCAGAGAGGGTGGTCTTTGATACCTCGCTTTCGACTTGGGACCCGATTAAGGGCCAGCACCCCTTGCTTCCAGCCAAAACAGAACCTTCTCGGTCACTAGCAGAAGTCATGGGGAATGCGCGAAAGATCATGGGCGCGGGTACCCAAAGTGCGCATATGGGCCATATCCCAGAAATCACCATCGAATCCGACTGCACAGCCAGGGCTTATTTTCCCTTTGAAGACCGGGTTCTCTTCAAAGGCTTTGCGGCCTTCAACGGCTACGGCTATTATAAGGATCACTTTGAGAAGATCGACGGCCAGTGGTTGATTGTCAAGAGCAAGATCTACCGCTACCGCTTAATCGTCGATTCCGTAGACTGATAAAAGCTTTGAACGCTATAAAGCTACATGTCCTTATCTTCGATATCATTAAATTCTTAGATAATAAAGTTTTTATTTTGTATCTTTTAATGGGGATTAAAGAGCAATAAAGCTTGTTAAATCAATATTTATTATGGATTTGAATTTAATATAAAAGCAAACAGCACTTAGAAATTGCCAGTCTAACAAGGAAATGCTAAGATACAATGTGTTAAGCTAACTAAATTATAATTTAGATTAAAACAAAAAAATAAACACTTTAGTGGAAGGCTTGTCTTTCTCCAGGAGATAAGCTTGCAAGCTAGGAGGATTTGTATGGAGAAGAATTATCGTTATGCGATTCGTAAGACGACACTCGGTGTGGGAAGTGTGGCGATCGCAGCTTTTTTAGCTGGTCAGGTTCAAGCCGTTGAAGCGGCAGAAAATCTTGACGCTGCTGCTATTACAGCCAACCAACCAGCAGCACCAGCTGCAGACTCTGAAGCGGCTCCCACACAACCGAGTAGCACGGGAACCGAAGCCCCTATTAATGAAGCCCTGAATACAGCGGCACCGACAGCTGGGGCTAACACCACCGCCAGAGATGGGGTTGCGACCACCGCTGACGGCCAGGTCAAAACAACGGCCGCTAATTCCGTCGCAGCCGACGAAGCCAAAGTCGGCGACTACCGGAATTCGGACTTGGCTAATAATGGGATTTCTGCAAACTTTATTGCTGAAGAAGTGGGGACGACTAAGGAAGGGGTTACCCCGACTGTTCTTAACCCATCTCCAACTTCCCAAGACAAGCGGAAGTTCGGAATCCAGATTGAAATTGACCGCGCTAAAGGTGAAAGAACCTATACGGGCGTTTACGTGACGGATAACCAAAGAGGGGCACAAGTCAAACCGGGCAACGGAGAAATTGTAAAACCCGGCCAAGACGCTGATTTTAAAAAGGTTAACTATCCAAGAACCCCTGAAGAAGAAGCTAAAATCGATGCAGGGGTAAAATTTGGCCGTCAGGTTGGAATTGGCATTAGTACCGGGGAAGAATTTCTTAGTGATCTCAATGCTATAGATAATAAGAATACGACTTTCGCCTGGAAGTCTGAATACACTCGGGATAATCCTAACACCAAGATGTTTACAGGAGAAAATTTTGGAGCTGGCTTCTCCGTCAACCCCTACCCTAATGAGAACAAGAATTTATCCATTATTTCCGTTGTAGGAGAAACTAATGTGGCTCATGTGCCGGTCCAAGGCCAATACCTGAAGACCGGGGCTCGGATTGAAAACCTATTGCCAGAAGACTACACCCGGATCACCAGTGAAGTTTACCACCCAGATGGAACGGTGGTTGATCCGAATGAAGCAAAAGCCTTACTTGTTGACTCTACAAATATCGAAAATTTAAGGTCAGAGTTAAATAAGACTTTAGAAAAAGAACTTAAAATACTTAATGATAATACCCAATTATCTGAGAAAGTAAGGGCAGAAAGAGAAGAAGATATTAGAACAAGATATGATGGTTCAACTATTAAGACGGGAGATATCATCTTTAAGATGCCTCAAGGGGCCCTGCAAGATCCCAATTCCATCTTTAACAATCCGAAATTCGAAGGCATTCAAAATCTCAATGTTCGCTTCTTCGCCAGACCGCGGACGGCAGACGAATTTAGTGCCATTGTTAAGGAAGCCAATGACTTACAAGGCTATGAAGATAAATTCTACGTCCCAACCGGTGCCGGCACAAAGGTCATTAACCACAATGGCCAAGCTGTCACCATCGACAAGCAAGGGATTGCCCGCTACGACCACTACAACAAGGTCGGGGAAATTACCGTCAACCTGGACGACACCAGATACTATGACCAATCTTTTAAAGATGCAAATGGGCAAAATACTGAAGATCACACCTCTTCTGCGATCAAACCTGGCGAACCATTTGAGGTCAATATGTTCATGCCACCGGAAAATGAGAAAAAGGCTAACCAAAAGACGCCGGACCAGATGAAAGCAGCTAAAGTTGCAGGTGAGGCAATAGGGGAGGTCAGGCATGACTTTGTAAAGGCTGAAAACCAAAAAATTGCTGATAGTAAGGGCAAGACAGTAGATGAATTGACTGAAGATGAGAAGTGGACCGTCACTCATAGTAGCGACGATATCACCAAATTCACGGTTAAGGCTCCCAAAGATGCTAAGCCAGGTGAATTTATCGCTGTGCCGGTAACTTATACCTATACCAATGGCTCGCAAGATATTCACTGGTTCCACTTTGTCGTCCAAGATGATGGCAATTATCGACCAGAATACCACGCCGAGACAGGCTTTCAAGGTGAGACTTTAACTAAGCTCCCAGAGCCCAAACCTGCTAAAGATGCTGAAAAGCATGACCCGGTATCCTATGAATTGGTTCCCGGAACCTATAAGGATAATGTTGGTAATGTTTGGGATAATGTAACGATTAATTCACAAACAGGTGAGGTTACGGCGGTTGTGCCTGAAAATGCCGATATCAAGGGTGGAGAGAATATCTACATCCCTGTTAAGGTAAATTACGCCAATGGAGCCACAGCTGAAATCAAGGCCCAATTTATCGCCCGGCCAACCAACATCGCTCAAGGCGGCCATGCGGTAGTAGAAGAGATTCCTTTTGAAACCCATGTGGTCTATGACGATACTCTCGATGCAGGAGTAGTCAAGAAGACAGATGGGGAACTGGGCTCTAAGCGCACGGTCTATGAATGGAACTATGACAACCGCAGACGGGCCAACCGCGATGGCCGGATGGTGGAACAACCGGTGATGACTAAGGTCCAAGAAACTATCATTAAGCCGAAGAAGGATGCTGAGATCCGAATTGGGGTTAAACCCGTTCAAACAGGACTGGATATTCCAATGACTACCGAATATATCCTTGATCCAAGCCTTCAACCGGGACAAGATGAAATGGTTGAAGAGGGCCAGGATGGCTATGTCTTGATTACATCCACCCGCAATCCTGAGACAGGAGCCATTAGCTTAAAGAAGACCATTGATACGCCAATGATGCCGCGTAAGATCAAGATTGCTAGCTATGAGCATAGCAATGATATTCCTTATGAAACACGGTTAGAATTCGATAACAGCCTGCCAGCTGGAAGTAAACAAGTGGTTCAAGAAGGAATCGTTGGGAAGACCCAAAGCAAGTATACCCCTGCTCGTCTAATTGATTCGGCTCCCCTCAGAGATTATCTCGACAACGTTAATGTTGAAACAGAAGGCGGTAGCTATTTACCTGGTGGTATTCCTAACTATGACAAGATCGCCAACTATCTTGTTGCCCAGGGCTATTGGGATAGAGATCTCTATACTAAGGGGGTCGATGAATATGGGGATATGACATCATTCTATGCTGGTGTGCCACTCTATAACTTTATTTACATGGACGCCAAGAATCATCTATCGGGAGATATTCTCCTCCCATCGACTGTTAGCACCAAGCCTGTCAAGCCAAAACAAGACCAAGTGATCAAAGTCGGCACCAAGACCACCGGCACGCTTGTTGACACTGATGACATTCCATTCAACTACACCGTGGAATTCGATCCGAACTTCTACACCAACTACCCCGACGCGACTGAGAACTACAAGGTCGTGACGCCAGGCCAAGCCGGGTCCAACAAGAAGACCTGGACCATTGAAAACTCCAAGATCGTGGGCGAGCCTGTCGTTGAAACAGTCGCTCCAGTCAATGCCGTGATCAAGGTCGGCCAAAAAGACTACAATGGCTCCTTTGAAACGGTAGACAAGGACCCTGTTCCATTCGAAACCGAATACATTGTAGATAATAGCTTAAATCCAGGTGCTGAAGTGGTAGAAAAACCAGGTGGGCTCGGTGAGAAGACCACTACAACTACCCACACCATTAAGAATGGTCAAGTGACGGCTTCGACACCAGGTCAAAGTGTTCAAACTAAGGCCCCCATCAAACGGGTCGTTCGCATTGGGGCTAAGACCAATGGGACACACCAAGTGACCGAAGCAATTCCATTCCAAGTGGAAGTGAAGAAAGACCCATCAGTCAAGGAGGGCGAATACAAGATCGAGACGCCTGGTAAGGCAGGTAGCCAGACCAAGACCCTGACCATTGAAAACTCTCAAGTAACAGCAACATCTGAGCCAACCATTGATGAACAAGCTACCAATGCGGTAGTCTTAGTTGGCGACCAAGACTTTACCGGCGAAGTCAGCCATGATGTGACTGAGAAAGTCCCATTCCCAGTCAAGGTCCTTGAAGATCCAAGTCTAGACAAGGGGACTTACCATGTGGACCAAGAAGGGGTGCCAGGAACCAAGACCACAACTTATACCCAAGCCATTAAGAATGGAGCCGCTGATGGGGCATTGACCTCAGATGTCAAAGGGGAAACACCAGCTAAGGAACACATTATCCGGGTCGGCACCAAGCCTTTAGCCGGTTCGACCAATGTGACAACCAGCAACCAAAAACCATTCGATGTGGAAATTGAATACGACAACACCAAGCCTGCCGGTACAGTCGAAGTGGTACCAAATACAGGCATTCCAGGTGAAGAGACCAAGACCACGCCAGTTACCGCCCAAGACGGTACTGTGACTGCTGGCGAAACAAGCACTACTGAAACCAAGGCCCCAATCAACAAGAAAATTATTGTCGGGACCCAAGGCTACAACGGTGAATTCAGCCATGAATATACCAATGTCCTGCCATTTGAAACCGAAGTTGAAGTCGACCCAAGTCTGGCACCAAACGAAGTGGTTGAAGTGCAAAAAGGCCAGTTAGGTGAAACCACCACCAAGGTAAGCCAAAGCATTACTAACGGTGTTCCTGGTGAGAAAGTGGTTTCTGATCCGGTTCAAACTAAGGCACCGGTCAACCGCAAGATCAAGGTGGGAGCTAAGACGGAAGGCGTCCATACTTACACTGAAGAATTGCCATTTAGCTACACAGTGGAATACGACCCAGCCATCGAAGCTGGCAAGTATGAAATCGTGACCCCAGGGGCAGTCGGCTCACGGACCACGGAATGGCCAATCACCAATTCTGTAGTTGGCGAGGGCAAGCTGACCCAAGAAACACCGGCTAGCAACGCGCTTATCAAGGTTGGAAACAAGGACTTTACCGGCCAAGTGACCCATACCGAAACAGTACCAGTACCAAATACGGTAGAAATCCGCTACAATCCGAATGTCAAAGCTGGCGAAACCAAGGTCCTTGAAGAAGGGAAGCCAGGTTCCGTTGATGTGACCTACACTCAAGGCATTCGAAATGGCCAAGCTGACGGCGAGCTCAAGAAGACCGAAGCAAACCGCCTAGAGCCAGTTAACCGGGTTATTGAAGTGGGCACCCAGCCAGTTAGCGGGACCGAAACCCCAATCCAGCAAGATGTTCCGGTTGAAGTTGAATACCTTTATGACAACACCAAGGACAAGGGCTTTGTTGAAGCCGGTCAAGTCACTCCTGGCAAGACCGAAAGCAAGGTTGTTTCCAAGCTGGTCGACGGCCAAGTGGTCAACACCGTTGAAAATGTCGTGACACCAGCTAAACAACAAATTATTGTCGGGACTAAGGACTATACGGGAGAATTTAAACATACCGAACAAAGTATTGCGCCATACCGAACCATCTACAAGTTGGACCCAACGCTCAAGCATGGTCAAGAAGTCGTTGATCAAGAAGGTCAATTTGGCTTAATCCAACGTCAAGTCAGCCAAGACTTCGTGAATGGCAAGCTCGGTGAGAAGACTTATAGTCCGACAGAAGAAGTGATGAAACCGCAAGACCGAATTGTCCGCATTGGTTCAATGACTGACGGCAGCCACACTTCTACAGAAGAAATTCCATTTGCGGTCAAGGTTGAAGTTGATCCAAACTTGCCTAAGGGTGACTACCAAGTTGTCACACCAGGTGAGCCAGGGACCAAAGAAACCACGATAACGATTGAGAACTCTCAAGTGGTTGGTACACCTTCTAGCAAGCTGACCAAAGAACCTGTTACCCAAGTCATCAAGGTGGGCGACCAAGACTTCACGGGCGAAGTGTCCCATAATGTCACTGAAGCCCTCCCATTCAAGGTTGAAATCCAAGAAGATCCAAATCTCCCACTCTTCGAAATCCAAGAAGTTCAAAAGGGCGAGAACGGGTCCAAGACCACTAAGTACAGTCAAGCCATTAAGAATGGGGCGGCAGATGGCCAGCTGAAGACGGAAGAAATCGCTCGTACGGAACCCAAGACCCATATCATCAAGGTCGGTACTAAGGCCCCAGAAAATGCTGAAAGCAGGGTCAAGGAAGTCCCAGCCGAGATTGAATATGTTTACGACAATACTAAGGACAAGGGCGTCGTTGAAAAGGGTGCCTACACTCCAGGTAAGGTTGAAAGCAAGATTAAGAACGTCTTCAACCCACAAACTGGCCAGATCGAAACCACAACCGAAGAAGTGGTGATCCCAGCCAAGCAAGTGATTGTGGTGGGCACCAAGGACTACACTGGTGAATTTAAGCACACCGAACAAAGCCTGGCCCCATTCAAGACTGAATACAAATTGGATCCAAGCTTGAAGCCAGGCCAAGAAGTGGTTGAACAAGAAGGTAAACTCGGTTTAATCGAACGCGATGTTAGTCAGAAATACGTCAATGGCACGATGGCAGACAAGGTCTTTGGCCAAACCCGCGAAGTGATCGCTCCTGAAAATCGGATCGTCCGCATTGGGGCCAAGACTGATGGCAGCCACATTTCCACAGAAGAAATTCCATTTGATGTCAAGGTTGAAGTCGATCCAAGCCTGCCTAAGGGTGACTACCAAGTGCTGACTCCAGGTCAACCAGGGACTAAGGAAACAACCGTTACGATTGAGAATTCCCAAATTGTTGGCCAACCCGTATCTAAAGTGACCAAAGAACCTGTGACTCAAGTGATTAAGGTCGGCAACCAAGACTTTACCGGTCAAGTGAACCACACCGAACGCTTCGAAGTGCCTTACAAGGTCGAAGTGCGCGAGAATCCAAATCTCAAGGCTGGCGAAACCAAGCTGGTCCAAGAAGGTCAGCCAGGTTCTTATGACGTGACCTACACCCAAGCCATCAAGAATGGCCAAGCCGATGGTCAACTGGAACGCGCAATCTCTAATCCAGTCGAACCTAAAGCCCATATCCTTGAAGTCGGCACCCAGCCTGTTGCTGGTACCGAAACAGCCATCAACAAGGAAATCCCAGTTGAAATTGAATACGTCTTTGATGACAGCCTTGAAAAAGGTCAAGTTCAAACCGGTCAATTGACTCCAGGTAAGTCAGAAACTAGAGTCGTTTCTAAGGTTGTGGACGGCCAGGTGGTCAATACAGAAGAAACGGTCGTAACCCCAGCTAAACACATCGTCCGCGTTGGGTCCAAGGACTTCACCGGTGACTACAAGTTCTCCAATACCTGTCCTGTGCCATTCCCAGTTGAAATCAGACAAAACCCTGATCTCACAGTTGGAACAAGCAAGACAGTCCAAGAGGGCGTTCCTGGTTCTAAGACCACGGACTACACCCAAGCCATTAAGAATGGCCAGGCTGACGGCGCACCAGTCAGCCAAGACGGCGCCTACACTGCACCAAAAGCCCACATCATTGAAGTGGGCACCAAGCCAGTTCAAGGCAACAGCCATGAAAGCAACAAGGATGTGCCTGTTGAAACCATCTTTGAATATGATCCAAGTCTGGACAAGGGCAAGCTAGAAACTGTCCAAGTTGTACCAGGTCATGTGACCAGTCAAATTGTCAACAAGGTGGTTGATGGCAAGGTTGTGACGGAAGAAGTACCTTTAGTGACCCCAGCCAAGCACATTGTGAAGGTGGGCACCAAGGGCTATGACGGCCAGTTCAACCATGAAAGTATCCACGAAACGCCTTTTGCAACGGAAGTGATCTATGACGACCAGCTCGATTCAGGCAAGGTCGAAGAAGTCCAAGCCGGTCAGCCAGGCCAAGTCAAGGAAACCGTGACCCAAGTAATTGTTAACGGTGTTCTCCAAGACAAGCAAGTCAACCAGGAAGTCCTCCGCGAACCGCAAAAACGGATCCTCCGCGTCGGCATCAAGCAATTGATTAAGGAAGTTCCAGTTGAGAAGATTGTGGAAGTTGTCAAGGAAGTTCCCGTTGAAAAGGTCGTTGAAGTGGTTAAGGAAGTCCCTGTTGAGGTCATCAAAGAAGTTCCTGTCGAAGTGATCAAGGAAGTTCCTGTCGAGAAGATTGTTGAGATCGTTAAGGAAGTTCCCGTTGAGAAAGTAGTCGAAGTCGTTAAGGAAGTTCCCGTTGAAGTGATCAAGGAAGTTCCTGTCGAAGTGATCAGGGAAGTACCGGTTGAAATCATCAAGGACTGCCTAGGCATTGAAGTGGTCTACAACAAGGACCTCAAGCCTGGCCAAGTCAAAGTGGTAGATCCTGGCGAAAAGCGCATCAGCGAAATCCGGGACGGCAAGACCGTGGTGAAACAGGAAGGCCGCAAGATGATCGTTGAAGTCGGCTGTGCTAAGACGGATAAACCAGCTGTCATCCCTCACAATCCAGAAGGCGACAAGGACCAATCGAAAGATCCTCAAGATCCACAAGGCGACAAGGACCAGTCTAAGGACCCTCAAGATCCACAAGGCGGTAAGGACCAATCTACAGATCCAAAAGAGCCAGAATCAGGTCATAAAGACCCTCAATCCGATGAGAAAGAGCCAGAAGCCGGCAAGGATCCCCAAGGTTCAGACAAGGATAAACTGCCAAGCAAGGATCCTCAAAACGGCGACCAAGACAAGCTGAAGGACAAGGATCATGCCATCTCTAAAGATCCAGAATCAGGTCATAAAGATCCAAGCTCTGCTGACAAAGTTCCTTCATTCGAAGAAAGACGTCAAGACACTAAGCCTGAAGCAGTCAAGCTCAACACAGACCAAGTTAAAGTCCTAAAAGGAAGCAGTCCAGAAAGTGGACAAGCCAAGGCCTATACGCCGCTGACCCAATTGCCAGCGACTGGGGCAGAGGCTAGCGCTAACCGCTTCCACCCAGCCGTATTGACCCTCGTGCTAGGACTCGGTCTCTTGACCTTCTCCACGAAGAAGAAAAAAGCTTAATCCATTAAGCAAAACTTGACTTTAATCGCTAAGTTGAACCAAGTGAAGATAAGTCAGAGCGCATCAAGAATATAATCTTGGTGCGCTTTTTTATCGTTTAGTTTTGATCTGAGGGGGAGTCCACTTATTTTTTTTGTGGACTAGGATGAATACTTAGCTAGATAAGAGAACAGTAAGATTCTGTTTAATTTTTAATCATTAATGTGAAATCGATAGCAAGTGACATTGTGAAGCTGATGGATCAGTGTTAGTATAAGTACGGATAAATTGCAAGGGGGTGAATGAAAGGAAAAAACGATCACAGTATGGTAAACGGGTGCAATTGCTAAGGTTTGTTTAAGAATTTCCATGCTTTTCGAAGGTGAATTAAGAATGGAAAAATTTGTGAAAGGGAGAGTATTGTGAAAAGTTTATTAGCAGTCCTTGTGACTTTAGTTTTATATTATATTCTTTACCGGATGCAAAAAAGAAAACTATCTTTAATGGTCCGGGTGCTAACAGCAACAGCTATGGGTGCTGTTCTAGGTTTTATCTTTATGGGACATACTGACTATGTGGTTGTCTTTGGGAAGGTTTATGCTAACCTCTTGATGGCCTTTGTGATTCCCTTATTAGTATTTTCAATTGTAGCTACAATCATTAATATTGGCGATATGAAGACCTTGGGATCGATTGGTGGACGGATCTTGGGTTTTCTTTCTTTGCATAACATTTTAGGTTCGATCATTGCCATTATTGTCGGCGGCTTGATGCATCTTGGCCTGAATTCAGGAGTACAGTTTGATAAAGCTGCAGAACTTGAAGAAGTGCCTCATTTTTCAGAAGTTATTATTAGTTTCTTCCCCCGCAATATTGTTGATAATATGGCCAACAATAATATTGTGCCGATTGTTATTTTCAGTGTCATTGTGGGTCTAGTTATTTTAATTTATGAAGATAAGTCTGAAATCCAAGCTTTTATTGATTTTGTGCAAGCGGGGAATAAGTTGATGAACCGGGCGATCGGCGCAATTGTCAAGTTTACACCTTATGCTGTCTTATCTTTGTTGGCTAACCAAGTGTCTTCTTTGGATTTGTCCTTTGTGACGTCCTTGTTAAGCTTACTGGCAGCTGTTTATATTGCCTGTCTCTTCCACAGCTTCATTACATCTTCCGCCATGGTGGCTCTCTTCAGCCAGCACAATCCCTTCAAGGTTCAGCGTAAGATCTTCCCTGCTTGGTTGGTAGGCTTTACGACCCAAAGTTCTATTGGCTCTATTCCAGCTAGTGTGAAGAGTCAGCGGAGTCTAGGTGTTCCTGAAAATATTGCCTCCATCTCTGCATCGATAGGAACCACTTTTGGGATGCCTGGTTGTGCTGCCATTTGGCCAGTTCTACTTGCTATCTTTACGATTAATGCCTTAAATATCGACTTTGGCCTCAACCAATATGTCCTCATGATTGGTGCGGCCCTCCTTGCCTCGATTGGGACGGTGGGTGTTCCTGGCACAGGGACCATTCAAGCCACGGCGCTCTTTGCAGCTATGGGCTTACCGGTTGAAATGATCCTGGTTCTTAGTCCAATTGCTGGAGTAGCGGATATGGCGCGGACCTCAACCAATGTTCATACAGGTGCAATTACTGGCTTCTTGGTGGCTGCCCGTGAACATAGTATTAACGAAGAGGAATACGCCACTCGCTTGGATGAACAAAGTGATAATTTTTAGAAAATAACGTCCTCTGCCATACTGTACGCATGAAAGTGCCAGAAGAGCTTATCTCTTTTGGTGCTTTTTTCTTTGATCAGGTCGCCTGGCTAAAATTTGGATCTAAAACATGTTATCCTAGGCTTAATAATAGAGAAGGGAGACTGTCATATGGATTTGAATGAGCGCTTGAAGCCGGTGGCGGAACGTTTTGAGGCCCATCCTGACCGCCATCCGGATTGGACTTGGGAGGACGTGCTGGCTTGTTTAGCAGGCAGGGAAGACCTTGTAGAGAGCCTGCTTGCCATGGAAGAGACAGGCGGCGAACCGGATTTGATCGCCAGCGAACCCTTTAGGCGGGCCTTTTTTGCGGATATGAGCCTAGAGACTCCGGCAGGGCGGCGGAGTCTCTGCTATGACCGGGAGGCACGCTTGGGGCGGAAGAAGTTTCCACCTGAGACGAGCGTCGAAGAGATGTGCCAGGCCATGGGGACACGATTGATGCCAATCGATATGTATTTGACCTTGCACTTGTTAGAGAATCTTGATTCAAAGACCTCTTCTTGGCTGAAGACACCAGCTGCAGTGCGTGAATTAGGAGGCGCTGTCTTTGGCGATTATCGCTATGGCCAGGCCTTTATCTACCACAATGGAGCTGATGCTTACTATAAGTCGAGGGGCTTTCGGAGTTTTATTTATTTGCCTGATTGAGATAATTTGGAGGATGATTAAATGACAACACATGAACTACTTGCTGGCTTGAAAGCGAAAAAATGGGTCAATCTGACCCATGAAGTGACTAAGGATATGGCCATCTACCAGGCCTTCAACCCCCTGCAAGAGCGGGTGCTGACGACCTTGGAGGAGACGGGGTCGGACAACCGGGAATACACCCTGGGAACTTCCCATGGGACTCATATTGACGCGCCGGCCCACTTCATGGCGGGCGGCCGGATCATGGCAGATATTCCCCAGAAGGAACGCTACCTGCCCCTCTATGTTTTGCATCTGGAAGACAAGGTGGCAGCAAACGCTGGTTATGCCGTGACGGTGGAAGATATTAAGGCCTTCGAAGCCCGCTATGGCGACATTCCAGCAGGCGCTTTTGTCGCCTTCTCGTCCGGCTGGTACAAGCGGATCCATTCCCAGGAGGCCTTCACCAATACCAATGAAGATGGGGTGGAAGTGACGCCGGGCTGGTCGGTGGCTGCCTTGGAATACCTGAGCCGCGACCAGGGGATTACCGCCATTGGCCACGAGACACTGAATACTGATGCAGGCCCTGAAGCCGCTGCAGCCGGTGACCTGGTTGCCCAGCGCTTTTGGCTCAACGAAAACAAGTTCCAGGTCGAAGTCATGGCTAATTTGGACCAGGTCCCTGCTGTTGGCAGTGCGATTATGATCAACGCACCCCATATCAAAGATGCCGTTGCCTTCCCAGCTGAAGTAATTGCGGTCCTCGATGAGGAAGCCTAGTTTGGGAACAGTGAGGGACGCTTAATAGAAGCTATGGAAAAACCAGCAGAATGTGGGCTCTGCTGGTTTTTCGTTCTTCTGGTGCTTGCTTGTCGAATTTTCAAATGATGACCGGATTTGCAAGTAGACTTGCGCCAACTCGCAAACGGAGCCGCCATTAGCAAGTAGAGCTGCGTCGACTCGCAAACGGGGCTCTGCTTAGCAAGTAGGGGCGCACCAACTCGCGAACAAGGCCAGCATTAGCAAGTAGCCCCTAATAGGCAAGCTGCCATTTCTCTTCCCATAATGAAAACAAGCTAGCGAGGTCCTGCTAGCTTGTTTAACCGATTATTTTATTGAAAAAAATTGCCAATACACAATTGGGATCGTTGTTTGTGTGTTGGCGCTTGCGAACACTCATTTGAAGGTCTTAATTGTGTGGTGAATCTTGCCAGTACACACTAAAAGGGTCCAATTGTGGATTGAAAGCAGTCAAGCCACTATGGAAGGTCTTAATTGTGTGTTAGATCTAACGAACCCACACTTCAGGTTTTTGTTTGTGGGTCGGTCTCGTTTTTTATAAATAGTATTTTTTACTCACGATGGGCAATCGTCCAAGCCTTGCTTGCCCTTATTCCAACTTACTCCAAGCAACTAAAGCTAAGCGCTCTTTCTTACACCCTCCCTAGTCGGGTTCGGTCGCGCAGCTTCCTTGTCACTTCACAAGTCTCCGCCGCAGTCTGTTAGACTGCTCTGGTGACTTGCTCCAGTGAAAGGAAGCTGACCGCGCGCCTTCACACCCTTAGCCGGGTTCAGGCTAGCAGAAATAGCTCCTCTTCACCAAAATCCGCCGAAGACTTTCAGTCTTCTCTGGCTTTTGGCTCCAGAGGTCTATTTCTCCCGCTAGCCTTCACACCCTAGTTGGGTTCGACTTGGCAGGCTTGGAGTGATTTCACAATTAAGAAACGAGCGAATGCTTCGCCCTTATTCTTAATTGCTCCAATCATCCAAGCCTAAGCGCCAAGTCTCACACCCTTTGTTTTTCTAAGCCTTCTTTTAGGCAGTCTTCTAGGATGCTGATGAATTCTTTGGCGATGGGGTTGGGGGTGTGGCTGTCGTTGGTGAGGTAGCCGATTTCGATTTCTTCGCTGGAGTCGAGGGGGATGGCGATGATGTCTTCGCCGTTGAGGTTGGCGTTGATGATGCCCGAGGAGATGGTGTAGCCGTTGAGGCCAATCATGAGGTTGAAGATTGTGGCCCGGTCGCTGACGACGATGGATTGTTTGACGTCCTGGTCAGCGTGGACTTCTTCCCAGAAGTAGAAGGAGTTGTGCTTGCCCTGGTCGAAGTTGAGCCGGGGGTAGGGGGCTAGGTCCTCGAAGGTCAGGCGCTTCTTATGGGCCAGGGGGTGTCCCTTGTAGGTGAAGATATGGGGCTTGGCGGTGACTAGGGGGGTGAAGCTGAGGTGCTTGTCAGAGAGGACTCGGTCAATGATCTGCCGGTTGTAGTGGCTGCGGTAGATAACGCCCAATTCGCTCCGCAATTGGTAAACTTCCTCAATTACCTCATAGGTCCGAACCTCTTTAACCGAGGCTTGGAAGGCCTTGTCCTGGTGGCGCTTGAGCAGGCGGGAGAAGGCCTCGACGACGAAGGCATAGTGGTGGCAGACGACAGAGAAGATGGGCAGGGCTGGTGGTTCCTTGTCGAAGTAGCGGCGCTCAACCAGCTGCATCTGCTCCAGGATTTGGTTGGCGTATTGGAGGAATTCCTCGCCGTCCGTGGTCAGAGAGATCCCGCGCGAGCTCCGGGTGAAGAGGGTGACGTCCAGTTCCTTTTCCAGTTTGGTCATGGCATTGGATAGAGAAGGTTGGGAGATATAGAGTTTGTTGGCAGCCTGGCTGAGGGATAGCTCGCTGGCGATGGTTTGGAAATATTTAAAGTCTTCGAGGCGCATGGTCTGGCTCCTTTTCAAAAGATTGGCTATAGTCTACCGCTATAGCTAGCTCTTGTAAATAGATATTTCAAATTTTTCTGGCCTTCGCGTATAGTAAGAGTCAAGAAAGCGAGTGATTGACATGACAACTTTTTCCAAACGATTCTTAACAGTAGGCTCTCTCCTACGTCCAAAAGAACTTTTAAAATATAAAAATGAAATTGAAAAACGCGATGACATTACTTATCCCTTCTATGATGACCTGCCAGGCTACAAGGAAGCTGAAGAAGCAGCAGTCAAGGACATTGTGGCCAAGCAAGTGGCCCATGGTCTGACCGAAATCTCTGATGGGGAATTCCAACGCTCACTCTGGCACTTGGACTTTGCCTGGGGCCTACAGGGGATCGACCGCTATATCAATGATTCCGGCTACCACTTCTACGAAGAGGATGAAGATGGCAACAAGCAGGACTATGAAACCCGACGCGATATCGGCCTCCATGTGACCGGTAAATTATCGGGCAAGAACCATCCTTTCGTTGACCACTTCAAGCTGGTCAAGGAACTTGCGCCAGAGGATGTGGCGGTTAAACACACCATCTTCGCGCCGGGTCACCTCTACTTTGAATTATTGGCTCTTGGTGAAATTGGGGAAGGGAAGTTCTATTCTGACCTAGCTGAATTCCGCCATGACCTAGCCCATGCTTACAAGGAATTCGTTAAGGAATATGCGGAAGCTGGGGCTGAAATTCTCCAAATTGACGACTGTATCTGGGCCAGTTTTGTCGGTGATGAGGATGAAATCCGCTTAGACTCCCTAGATTTCGATGGGTCCAGCTTCTCCAAGGAAGAACTGGCCAATCAATTGATTGAATTGAATAATGCGGTAGCTGACTATGCCCATGAACTCGGGCTCAAAGTCTACGGCCACAACTGCCGGGGCAACTATGCTTCTCGGGCCTTCACAGATGGCGCCTATACAGAAGTCGCCCAGTACTTCCTGGCCCGTCAGCACTATGACCGCTTCTACTTAGAATGGGATGACGAACGGGCCGGTAGCTTGTCTGCACTCAAGGTCTTCAAAGATCGCCCAGATGTGGAAGTCGTTGTGGGTGCCCTGTCTTCTAAGACGGCTGGTTTGGATGACGCGGACCGTGCCCTCCGCCTCCTCGACGAAGCGACCAAGTACATTCCTAAAGAAAACTTATACCTCTCCCACCAATGTGGCTTTGCTTCTTGCGACTGCGGCAATGAATTGACCGAAGACCAGCAGTGGGCTAAGATCGACCAAGGCCATGAGATCGCCTACCAGTTCTTTGGGGAATAGGATGATTTTGTAAAAAAATATTCTGCTTACAAGATGAAATGTGCTGGTGAGCAGGCGTTTCGCTGTTGAATTTGGGCCTTAGATAGGCCCGGTGCATAAAGAGACTGCTCTTTCAATAGCTGGTATGTTTGTTCATCGCAAGCTCCTCTTGATTAGGGGAGCTTTTGACAGTTAAAAAGGCTGGAGCTAAGTTTCCAGCCTTTTTTGGTGCAGATAATTAACGGAGCTAAGTGTGCTTGTTCATAGCCTTAGATAGGGTCGAAGTATGAAGCCACACTTAAAGACTCTGTTTGGGTATTAGATGTTGCCAAGCCACACTGGATGGCTTTGTTTGGGTGTTGAAACTTGTCAATCCACACTCGGGGCCTCTGTTTGAATGTTGAATAACGTCAACCCACACTCTGAGCTTTTGAGTGGATGTCGGGAGTCGCTAAGCCACAATTGTAAGCTTTGATTGAGGGTTAGATCATTTAAAAATCTTTGCTCCAGAGCTTTACCTCTACCTGCGTTCCCTCACACCCTAGTCGGGTTCGGTCGCGCAGCTTCCTTGTCACTTCACATAAAGCCGTCGAAGGTTTTCAACCTTCTCTGGCTTTATGCTCCAGTGAAAGGAAGCTAACCGCGCGCCCTCTCACCCTTAGTTGGGTTCGACTTGGCAGGCTTGGAGTGATTTCACAAGTGAGGAACGAGCGAATGCTTCGTTCTTATCCTGACTTGCTCCAATCATCCAAGCCTAGACGCCAAGTCTCACACCCTTTACGGTCTTTGGTTTTGGCCGCCGTCGACATCCAGAGTGCGGCCGGTGATCATTTTACCGGCGGGGCTGGCGAGGTAGAGGCAGGTGCCGCCGACGTGGGTGGCGCCGTCTGGAAATTGCCGGGCGGGGACGCTAGCGAGGACGGCTTGGTATTCTTCGGGGTGTTCTTTGGACCACTCTTCGAAGGCAGGGGTGAGGACGGCGGGGCAGATGGCATTGGTGTTGATGCCGTACTGGCTCCATTCGGTCGCTGCTACCCGGGTGAGCCCGCGGATGGCTTCTTTGGTCGCAGCATAGGAGGCGAAGCCGGCCATACCCGTGATGCCTGCACCCGATCCCATGTTGATAATACTGCCCTTGCTTTCTTTTAGGTAGGGGAAGCAGGCCTTCATGTAGTTGAAGGTCCCGTAGAGGCCGGAATTAATGGCCAGGCGGAAGTCGTCCAGGGTCTGGTCTTCCAGGGCAATGCCGGTGTTCACAGCCTGGGCATTGTTGATGAGGACATCGATTCGCCCTAGCTTGTCCACAATGGCCGCAACCACTTCTTGGACCCGGTCTTCTTCACCGCCATCGGCCACGAAGTAGTGGATCTGTGCTTCATAGCGTTCGCGGAAGTCTTCGACGGTGGCAGCTAAAGTTTTTTCCGTTCGTCCGGTAATGACCACCTGGTAGTGGGCCTGGCAGAAGGCTTCTGTGATATCATGGCCCAGTCCCGAACCGCCTCCGGTAATAATGGCGACCTTGTCTTGATTTTCTCTTGTCATCTCTTAGCACTCCTTTATTTCTTGAACTTATGTCCAGTATAGCATCTTCCAAGCGACAATGCTGGTCCAAATAAGAGGGCTTTCTCTATCTCTTAACTAGGCTAAGAAATCAGCTGATAAGGTGGGATACGTTTGGCCTGGTCAATGAACTGGGCGATATCTTCGGGGCTTTCCTGGCCCCCGCGTTGGATCCAGAGCCTGATGATGCTAACGACACTAGATAGAAGGACCTCCTTGGCATAGGGAAGGGGGAGGTCTTTAGGGGGAAAGTTAAGCCGGTCGCTCGCCTCCACTTTGGCGCTAATTAAGCGGCTGAGGATGTCCTTAACTTTAATCATAAAATGGGGATCACCCTGGGGGCTAGCCAGGGCTTGGACCAGGGTGAACTGGCTCTCGACATATTGGAGGGCTTCCAGGATGGCAGCGTAAGGGATCAGGCTGAGCGCGTCCACTTCCTGGCCTTGCTGATATTCTTCTTTAAAGAAAATTGCCTCAAGTTCGTCCATAATTTCTTCTTCTAGCTGGTCCATCAGGTTATACTTGTCTACATAGTGCAGGTAGAAGGTGCCACGGTTAATGCCGGAGCGGCGGGCAAGATCGCTAACCGTGAGACTGTCGAAGCCAACTTCATGGATTAGTTCGATAAAGGCGACCTTGATTTTATCTTTACTTGCGGTCTGTCTTTTCATGCCTACTTATCCTTTCTTTGCTTAAATCAACAGATTGTTGATATTGATGATTGTTTTCTATTCACTCTTATTTTATACTGGCTGGGTAGTTAAATCAACACGTTGTTTATATAAAGGAGAGAGTAAGATTGGCTTATATTGAAATGGTAAAAAGTTCCAAGTTTTATGAGATGGGAGATAACCGCATTGTGGCCAATGACCAGGTGTCCTTTGAAGTTGAAAAAGGAGAGCTAGCCATCATTCTAGGCGCATCAGGTGCGGGTAAATCGACGGTCTTGAATATCTTGGCCGGTATGGACAGCAATGATGAGGGCCAGATCCTGGTCGATGGCCAGGATATCTCAAATTATAGTTCCCAGGCCTTGACCCAGTACCGACGGGAGGCGATTGGTTTTGTCTTCCAATTTTATAACTTAGTTCCTAATTTGACGGCCTTAGAGAATGTGGAATTAGCCACCGAAATTGTTAAGGATGCCTTAGATCCGGTTGAAACCCTTCAGTCAGTCGGCTTGGATGAGCGGATGGGAAACTTTCCTTCCCAGCTTTCAGGTGGGGAGCAGCAGCGGGTGTCAATTGCTCGTGCGCTTGCTAAGCGGCCTAAGCTCTTACTCTGTGACGAACCAACGGGAGCTTTGGACTATCAAACAGGCAAGCAGGTCCTGCAAATTCTTCAAGACAAGTGTCGAAAAGAGGGGACGACCGTTATTATTGTCACCCATAATGCGGCTCTGGCTCCGATGGCCGACCGGGTGATCCGGATGCGGGACGCTAGGGTCGAGACGGTTGAGCTAAACGATAAGCCCGCAGATATTGCAGCAATTGAATGGTAGGGGGTGACAAGATGCCTACATTATGGAAGGAAATCTGGCGGTCCATTCGCCAGTCCAAAGCTCGTTTTATTTCAATCTTCATGTTGATGCTGATTGGTTCATTTGCTTTAGTTGGCTTGAAGGTAACGGGGCCTAATATGCGGCAGACCGGGCGGGATTATTTTGCAGCTGCGAATACGGCTGATCTGACGGTGATGGGGTCATTGGGCCTCAACCAGGAGGACTTGGACCAGCTTGCAAGCCTAGATGGCCTTCAAGAAGTTGAAGCAGGCTATTTGAAAGATGTTACACTCAAAGGGGATAAGGAGAGTTTGCGTCTTTTTTCAAAGACAGAGAACTTGTCCCAAGCGGAGCTTCTAGAAGGTCGCTTACCTGAAACAGCGGATGAAATTGCCCTCGATGGCTCTTATCGTGGGGACTATCAAATTGGCGACCAGATTCAAATTGAGGAGCCAGAGAACCCGCTTGGGCAGAAAGTGCTCAAGGGGGACAGCTATACTCTGACAGGTTTCGTCTATTCTAGTGAAATCCTCTCTGACATTAACCGCGGGCCCTCTACGGCTGGCACAGGTGCGCTCAAGGGCTATGGAGTTTTAGCCGAAGAGGCCTTTGACTCCGAGCTTTATATGTTGGCCCGGATGACTTTTGAAGATTTAGAAGGCTTAGATCCTTACGGCCAAGCTTATACGGACAAAATCCAAGCCCATAAGGACCAGGTGGCAGAGGTCTTGGCAGACCGGCCCGAAGAGCGTCTAGCGGCGATTCAAGATCAAGGCCACAAGCAGCTCCAAGCGGCTGACCAAAGCATCCAAGCGGCTCAAAAGAAGCTGGACCAGGAAAGCCAACGCTTAGACCAAGCCAAGCAAGACTTAGACCGGGCCCGTCTAGCCCAGATGCCTATCGGAGCCGACCAAGAAAAGGCCCTGAAAGAGGGAGAGGAGAAGGTCAAAGCCGGTCAAGCTGAAATCGACCAAAAGACCAAGGAAATGGCAGAGTCTAAAGAAAGGCTGGACCAATTAGATCTCCCCAGCTACATGATCAATAGCCGCCGTGAGATACCCGGTGGCGAGGGCTACCGGATTTATGGCTCGGTCTCCCATATTGTGGATGCTTTGGCCAATATTTTCCCCATCTTTCTTTATTTTGTAGCTGCCTTGTTGACCTTAAACACCATGACACGTTTTGTTGATGAAGAGCGGGTTAAATCAGGGACCTTGAAAGCCTTGGGTTACGGCAGGCGCGATATTGTGAAGAAGTTTGTGGTCTATGGTTTCTTGTCCAGCTTCTTGGGCTCTGTGCTAGGGATTGGCCTGGGCCATATCCTCTTACCCCTGATTGCTTACAATGCCTATAGCACAGGCTTTACCCTGCCTCGGATCCAGTTGCATTTCTACTGGCCCATTTCCTTACTGGCCCTCGCCCTGGCCCTTCTCTGTGCAGTCTTACCTGCCTACATCGTAGCCCGCCGAGCCTTAAAGGAAAAGCCTGCCCAGCTCCTCATGCCCAAGGCGCCCAAAGCGGGGGGCAAGATTTTCTTGGAGCATTTTCCTGGTATCTGGAATCGTCTGGGCTTTATGCAAAAGATTACGGCCCGCAACATCTTCCGCTACAAGCAGCGGATGCTGATGACGATTTTTGGGGTAGCTGGGGCGGTGGCCTGCCTCTTCGCGGGTCTAGCTGTCCAAGATTCGATTAGGGGGATTAACGACCGCCAGTTCAACGATTTGATCCACTATCAGATGATTGTGGCTGAAGCGGACCAGGCGTCAGACGATGACCGGCAAGCGATAGCCGACCTTCTAGCAGGGGGCGGGGTGTCCAGCCATGACCGCATCCACTATGAACAATTGACCAAGACGGCAGGATCTGCCCAAGACCAACAAGCCATCCACTTGATCGTCCCAGAAAACCCTGCCCACTTCCACCGCTATGTCAACTTAGTCAACCGAGAAACAGGGCAAGGCCTGAGCCTGGAAGAGGATGGGGTCATCATTTCAGAGCGCCTGGCTCAATTGTTGGACGTTGGGCCAGGTGATGTGCTGACCTTAGAAGATGCCGATCACAAGACCTATGAAATGAAGGTGACCGGGATTACAGAAATGTACATGGGCCACTTTGTCTTCACCAACCAAGCCGGCTATGCGAATATCTTTGGCAAAGATTGCCAAACTAATGCCCAGCTTGTCAACCTAAAGGACACAAGTCAAGAAAATACAGAAAACTATGCGGCTGACTTTATGGCTATCGATGGAGTCAAAGGGATCGTGCAGAATACCAGCCTTCAGAATCAGATTCGAACCATTGTGAATTCCCTTGATAAGATTATGATGGTCTTGATCCTAGTGGCTGGCCTTCTAGCTGCGGTCATTCTCTATAATCTGACCACCATCAATGTGTCGGAAAGAATGCGAGAATTATCGACCATCAAGGTGCTTGGCTTCTATGACAGGGAAGTCACTCTCTATATCTACCGTGAGACTATTATCCTGACCTTGTTTGGTATTGTCTTTGGCTTCGGCATTGGCGAGTGGCTCCACCGCTACATCATCCATATGTTGCCCCCAGCCGATGTGATGTTTAATCCGGCGCTCACTAGTCGGCCTTTCCTCATACCAAGTCTGCTAGTTGCTGGGATCAGTCTGCTTTTAGCCCTAGTCATTAACCAGCGCCTCAAACAGGTGGACATGCTAGAAGCGCTGAGCTCCGTTGAATAAAAAGCTAAAACTTGAATCAAAATCCAAGGATCAATCAAAAGAGCCTTGGATTTTTTTGGTGGCAGGGTAAAGTTCAAAATCCCCCTAGGCAAAGGGAAACTTGTCCTCTATAATAAATGAGTAAAAGATGAGAAAGAGGTAAGAAATTGGAACTGTTAGCTTATCAAGATGAAGATATTTCGCAAATGACGGCTATCTGGAATGATGTTCTCGAAGATGGTTTGGCCTTTCCAGGGACGGAGCTTTATAGCGAGGGAGATTTCACTGACTACCTGAGCCATAAGTCGGCGGCGACTTGTTTGAAGGAAGGGGACAGGGTGGCTGGTTTCTACACCCTCCAACCCAACAATATCGGCCGCTGCGGGCATGTGGTTAACGCCTCATATTGTATGAACAAGGCCTTCCGCGGGCGGGGGCTTTTCTCCAGCCTGGTGGAAGCTTCGCTGGAAGAAGCCAAGACCCTGGGCTTTAGAGGCATGCAGTACAATGCGGTGGTGGCTATCAACTATGCTGCTATTAAGGTTTATACCCAGCAGGGCTTTCAAATTATTGGCACCATTCCCAAGGGCTTCCTACTGAAGAATAGCACTTATTGTAATATCTATATCATGTATCGGGACCTATAAGTAGGGCACGTGGTGATAAACAAATAGAATTATTTAAGCGATAGTAGTTGAGATGTAATCTTAATTTTGAGCAGGAGTGTAGCTTTGAAGTTGGTCCTTAGCTATGAAAAGCAAGTCACAGGGTGAGAGGTCTGGCGGTTAGCTTTCGTTCACTGGAGCAAGTCGCCAGAGCAGTCTCACAGACTGCGGCGGAGACTTGTGAAGTGATACGAAAGTTGCCAGACCGAACCCGACTAGATGTGAATTAGGGATAGTAGGCGTCAGCCGTACTAGCCAAAATCTGCTCCAAAAGTCAGCTCTGACTCCACTTCACAAAGGCTAGTCGAGCCTCTGACAAGGCTCTTCTATCCTTTGCTCCAGTGGTTCAGAGCTTAACGACTTCTGTCGCACTCTAACTTTGAAGCTTGCTAGGTGAGAGACCTCGGCTCGAGCCGGTGCGGCTTTAGCCGTAGGAACAAAGTGACGTACGGATAAAGTACAAAACGGCGAAAGCCGTTCTTGATCCTCTAAAATTCAAGGAGCAACTTCAAAAGCGGAACGGATGCTCACTCAGTCAATTTGATTAAGAACAAAAAATATATGAAAGGTGATTCCATGTCTCTAAGTCAGAATAAAAAGTCTATCCAACGCCTAACCCTAACTGCTCTCTTGACCGCCTTGGCGATTCTTATCCCCATGGTCATGCCTATCAAAGTGGTTCTCGGCCCAGCTTCTTACACCCTGGCCAGCCACCTGCCCATTGTCTTGGCCATCTTCATGGGGCCCGCTCCAGCCGCCTTTGTTGCCCTAGCTTCTGGTATCGGCTTCTTCTTGGCCGGTTTCCCCTTTGTGATTGGCTTGCGCGGCCTCAGCCACGTCTTCTTCGCTACTTTTGGGGCCTACTACTTCCAAAAGCACCCCAGCGTGGTAGACAAATTGACTACACGAACAGCTTTCTCCTTCGTGCTGGCTTTTATCCATGCCTTAGCTGAGGTGGTCGTTGTCTATTTGGTAACTGGGATAGGGACCGACAATTCAGCTGCCGGTTACTTTACCACCCTCTTTGTCTTTGTTGGCTTGGGCGGGATTATCCACGGCATGGTGGACTTTGAGTTAGCTTATCAAACCGCTCGCGCCTTGAACAAGGCCAAGGTGGTTTCCTTCTTTAAGAACTAGTCGCTAAAGGTTAAGGAAGAGGCGCCTCAATACTTGTGGCGTCTTTTTCTTATCTCTAGAGCGGGGATTTTGTGCTATAATGGGAAAAGTTTTATGTGACGATTTAGCTGGTAAGGAGTGGAATGGTGAAACGTTATCGATATAAAAAGGCGATCGGCCTAGAGCCGGTTCTCTTTGTGCTTGTTTTCTTTGGGATATTTGGGGCGATTGGCTGGCGGATGGGTGTGGTCAATATGTTATCGACGATTATGGCGACGGCTTATGACCTGCTCATGAATACCTGCTTTTTCTTGATGGCCATTTCGGTGGTGACGGGAGCCCTGTCCTCGCTCTTTTCGGAATTTGGTTTCGTGGCTTTAATCGACAAGCTTTTGTCGCGCTTAATTGGCCCGATCTATGACATGCCGGGGGCTTCGTCTTTGGGTGTGCTCAACTGTTATATGTCAGATAATCCAGCCGTTCTAACCTTGGCCAAGGAGGATAATTTCAAACGTTATTTCAAAAAATACCAATTGCCGGCTCTAACGAATATTGGGACCTCCTTTGGGATGGGCTTGATTGTGACGGCAACGGTCCTGGCGATCCCGCTCGAAGGCTCAGCGACAGCCGCTCTGATTGGGAACCTAGGAGCCGTTGTCGGCAGCTTAGTCAGTGTCCGCCTCATGCTCCACTTCACTAAGAAGGCTTATGGGACGGAAGACTATGTGGAGATCGACCACGAAGAAGACCTGCCAGAAGGATTCCGGGTGGTCCGGGCAGGGGGCGTGGGATCGCGCGCCCTCTCCGCTCTCTTGGATGGGGGTAAGAATGGGGTAGAAATGGGTATGGCCATTATTCCGGGCGTGGTCGTGGTCTGCACCATGGTTATGTTACTCACCCACGGCCCAGGACCAGATGGCATCTATACCGGTGAGATCGGCCAGGGGGTTCCTTTCTTACCCTGGATTGGGGAAAAATTATCCTTTATCCTGACTCCTATCTTTGGCTTCTCTAATCCTGAGGCTATCTCGGTACCAATTACCGCCCTGGGTGCAGCGGGAGCGGCTGTGGGTTTGGCTGCCAAGCTGGTGGAATCGGGCCTGGCTAACGGCAATGACCTGGCTGTCTTTACCGCCATGTGCATGTGCTGGTCGGGCTACCTGTCGACCCATATTGCCATGATGGATGCCCTGGATACCCAGGAGATGACGGGTTATGCCCTCTTCAGCCATACGATCGGTGGTTTAGTGGCGGGCGCAGCTGCTCACTTTATTTATGTTTTGGTGGTATGACAGGGTGTGAGTAAAGGCGTTTAGAAAGGGATGACTGGAGGCAAAGAGGATAAGAGCGGCTTTAGCCGGTCGTTCCACTTTGCTGAAGTCACTCCCTTTCTGCCTTTGCGAACCCGACTATGAACTGTGCTAGTGAGCATGCGTTCCGTCTTGAAAGTGATCGTTAGAGAGCCATGGCACCGGCTCGAGCCTTGGTCTCTCGCCTAGCAAGCTTCAAAGGGCTAGTACGGCTAGCGCCTACTATCCCTAATTCACATTGCTTGCTTTTCATGGCTAACGATCACTTTCAAGCTCCACTTCTGCTCACAAGGAGATTGTTAAGTAACCTTAGTCAAATTTTAAAGTGAGCAGTGCTGAAGAATAAAAAGGCGAGATCAGTACAAGTAGCTGTGTCAGTGAGCGCGCATTACGCTTTGGCATGTAGTCTCTGACGACCTAGCAGTGATATGAATTTTCGGCCGGTCCTGATCTGGGGCCGGTTTTTGTATTTTTATTATTGACAGGTAATATCTAGCGTGCTAGACTAGTGGCAATTAAACCGATGAAGCGGAGATAACGGCAACGATGCCTGCGCAGAGAGCCCGGGGAGATGAGAGCCGGACCAGAAACAAGTTGTCAAATGGACTGCAGAGGGCGCAATGAAAGGCTGAGGCCGAGTAGCCTGCGACGTGAGGTTGGCGTGACGAACCGGGGATATGTTGGTATCCTAGCCAAGTGTGCGCGCAAGCGTAAATTCAAGGTGGCACCGCGGATTATTTACTCAAAGTAACGATTCGTCCTTGACAGATGTGTAATTCTGTCAAGGACTTTTTTTCTTGGCAGGCGGTTTTAAGAATTTGGAGGAAAGATTATGCCCTTAAACCTAAGCCTGGAGGAGGTCCAAGCCTTCGCCCAAGATACGGACTATACCATTGTGCCCCTGGCGCGTGAGATTCTATCGGACTTTATTACTCCCATCGAAGCCATGCGGATCCTGAAGCAGGCCTCGACTCACTGCTACATGCTGGAGTCAGCCCAGGCCAATGAGACCTGGGGCCGTTATAGCTTCCTCGGCTATGAGCCTAAGCTTGAAGTGACCTGTAAGGATGGCCGTTTAGAAATGGGGGACCAAGTCTATGAAACGGAAGACCCAGCGGCCTACATCCGCCAATTACTGGCTGACTACCGGAGCCCGCGCTTGGACAACTTTCCAACTTTTACGGGAGGTCTGGTGGGTTACTTCGCCTACGACTACTTCAACTATGTGGAGCCTTCAGCCAAGCGTCCGGTTGCGGACCACGAGAACTTCAAGGACCTGGACCTGATGCTTTTCGACCAGGTGATTGCCTTTGATCACTTGAAACAAAAAATTATTCTGATAGCTAATGTCAAGCTGGATGATGTGGCGACTAACTATGCCAAGGCTGTGGAAGCTCTGAATGCTATGGAGGACCTTCTTCGTCAGGGTGATAAGGTCCAGGAAGAAGCAGGTCGGATCCAGGGCCCTGTGACCCCTTACTTCAACCAGGAGGAATTCTGTGACATTGTTGAGCGTGCCAAGACTTATATCCGGGAAGGGGACATCTTCCAGATTGTCCTCTCCAATTATCTATCCGCGCCTTTCTCGGGCAGCCTCTTCAACACCTACCGGCTCTTGCGGACGGTGAATCCCTCGCCTTATATGTTCTATTTCTCAGGAACGGATGTGGAATTAGCGGGAGCTTCGCCGGAAACCTTGGTCAAGCTAAAAGAAGGCCGGCTCCACACCTTCCCACTGGCGGGAACGCGGCCCCGAGGCAAGACGGTAGAAGAAGACCAGGCCTTAGAAAAGGACCTGCTCTCCGACAGTAAGGAATTGGCTGAACACAATATGTTAGTGGATTTGGGCCGCAATGACTTAGGCCGGGTCAGTGAGATTGGCAGTGTGGAAGTAGAAAAACTCCATGCCATCGAACGCTTCTCCCATGTCATGCATATTGGGTCGGTGGTCGGCAGCCAGCTGCGGTCAGACTGCGACGCCCTGGATGCCATTGCCTCCGTCCTCCCAGCTGGTACCCTATCGGGAGCGCCTAAGATCCGGGCCTGCCAGTTGATTGCGGAATTGGAGGGAAGCAAGCGCGGGGTATACGGCGGCGCCATTGGTTACATTGATTTTACCGGCAATATGGAAACCTGCATCGGCATCCGCCTGATCTATGCCAAGAATGGCAAGGTCTTTGTCCGCAGTGGGGCAGGGATTGTCGCTGACTCCCAAGCGGCAAAAGAATACCAAGAGTGCCTCAACAAGGCCAAAGCGTCCCTAAGTGCCCTAGAACTCGCCCAGGAGGTGGACTAATGATTTTAATGATTGATAACTATGATAGTTTCTCCTATAACCTCTACCAGGAACTGGGGGAATTGGATCCAGACATCCAGGTGGTCCGCAATGATGAGCTGAGCCTGGAAGAGATTGAAGCCCTGGCGCCGGACGCCATTGTGATTTCGCCTGGTCCCGGCCGACCTGAAGATGCGGGGGTTATTGTCGACCTAGTTCGCCAGCTTGGTCCCAAGATTCCAACCTTGGGGGTCTGCCTAGGCCACCAAGCCATCTGCCAGGCTTTTGGTGGGGTAGTGACCTATGCTGACCGGATGATGCACGGCAAGCAGTCGGAGATTCAGGTCGACACCGACAGCCAGCTCTTCCAAGGCTGCCCTGAACGTTTCCCAGTTGCTCGCTACCATTCTTTGGTCGCAGAAACCAAGAGCCTGCCAGCCTGCCTCAAGGTCACCGGCCAGACCGACCAGGCTGAAATCATGGCCCTAGAACACCAGGACTATCCCATCTACGGCGTCCAATTCCACCCCGAATCCATCATGACCCCAGAAGGCCGCCAGATCCTGGCTAACTTCCTTGGCAAAAAATAAGAGCGTGTGACAAAAGTCGTTTAGAACTGAATCACTGGAATAAAGGCTAGGTGAACATTACTAAAAGTTCGGATAGCCTTTATGAAGTGGATGTCAGGACTGACTTTTGGAACAGGTTTCCAGGAAGAGCAAAGTTTTGATGAGCATCCGTTCTGCCTTGATTTTGCTGATTAATTCGCATATAGTTTTTGGTTAGTATGATTTGATAAAAGGGAAAGCGACTATTTTAATCGGTTAGCAAACGATTGGAAATATGCGTTTTAATAACAGTTTTGATTCTGAGCAGGAGTGGAGCGTTGAAGTTGGTCCTTAGCCGTGACTAAGCAAGCTTCAGGGTGCGAAGGCTAGCGGGAGAAATAGAGCTCTGGAGCCAAAAGACAGAGAAGACTGCAAGTCTTCGGCGGCTTTTGGTGAAGAGGAGCTATTTCTGCTAGCCTGAACCCGACTAGATGTGAATTACGGCTAGGTGAGAGACCTTGGCCCGAACCGGTGCTGCTTTAGCCGTAGGAGCAAAGCGACTTACGGATAAAGTACAAAACGGCGTCAGACGTTCTTGACCCTCCATAATTCAAGGACCAAATTCAACAGCGCAACGCATGCTCACTAGCACAGTCTATTAGAAAATCAAAAAAAGGCACCGTATCATTTTCCGATACGGTGCCTTTTAGTCAAATCATTAAACTTATTTTTCTAATTCGCCTGGGTAATCAGGGGTACCTTTTTCAACGTTAACGGCATTGAAACCATTCTTTTCTAGGATTTCAGTGCCTTTTTTGGACCCTTTGCCGTCATGGCAGATGACATAGTAGACTTGGTCCTTGTCTAAGTCATCTAAGTGGTCTTCGATCTGAGAGAGAGGGAAGTGAACGGCGCCTGGTACGTGGCCTTCTTCGTATAATTCGCGTGGGCGAACATCCAGGATGTTAACGGGTTCGTCTGCTTTTACAATGTCGTAAAATTCTTCAATCGTTACTTGGTTCATAATATCTACCTCCTATAGCTTAATCATAACAGAATGCCGCTGAGATACAAATCATTTGCTCAAAGCGTTTACAAGTCGGTTAGTTCCTGTCAAAAGCTGCCTATCCCAAGGCAACGTCGAGGACCATCATAACCGCAAAACCAGCAATCAGAGCCAGGGTAGCCAGGTCTTCATTGCCATTGCTTTGGGATTCAGGAATGAGCTCTTCCACGCAGACGAAGATCATGGCGCCCGCCGCAAAGGCTAGAGCGTAGGGGAGAATAACAGTCATCTGGGTAACCAACCAAGCTCCCAGGATCGCCCCAACAATCTCGACCAGGGCAGAGGCTTGGCCCAGGTTAAAGGCCCGCCAGCGGCTATTCCCATTAGCGCGGATCGGCATGGCCAAGGCAGAGCCTTCAGGGAAGTTCTGCAGGGCAATCCCCAGGGTTAAGGAAATAGCGCTAGCCATACTGGCATTAGCGAGACCAGACCCGACTGCCCCGTAGGCTACGCCAACTGAGAGTCCTTCCGGAATATTATGGATGGTGATGGCTAGGAAGAGGAGGAAGGTGGAGGAAAGTTGGGTCGGCACCCCTTCTGCTTCAGACCGGGTCTTATCCATGTGCATGTGGGGGATAATCTTGTCCAGTAGGCTGAGGAAGAGGCCCCCTGCCACAAATCCCACCAGGGCCGGAAAGAAGGCCCACTTGCCATAGCCGCCAGCTTCGGCGTATTCAATGGAAGGCGCGAGCAGGGACCAGAAGCTAGCTGCGATCATGACCCCGGCCGCAAAACCGTTCATGGCGTCCAATAATTTACGGTTAATTTCCCCCATGAAGAATACCAAGGAAGAGCCGAGCGCGGTAAAGAACCAGGTCACAATACCGGCCAGGCCAGCTTGGACGACGGGGTGTAAGTTGAGAAAGAAATCAAACATAAAAATCTCCTTACTACAATAATTTATCTAATCAATAGTCAGTATAACGCAAATAATTAGGATTACCTAATCATAAGCTATCCCTGTCCTAAAAGCTCTTGTCTTGGTCTGGCTTTTGTGCTAAACTTTTCCGATGAAATTCACTTCATAGAGAAGCGAGGTAATCTAATGAAAAATAAGTCTTTAAGCCGTGCCCTGGTCTACAGTGGGGTCGCTTTCCTGTTGATGATCCTAGCCCAAGTCTTGGCGACCCTTATGACGAATTTAATATCGGATGAAGGGCTGGCTAGCCTGGTCAACCCCTTGCTCGATCTTTTGATCTTTGCAGGAATCTTTAAAGTCTACCAAATAAAGGTTCTGAAAATGGGGGATAGGGAATTAGGGCTGGCGCCGCGGTCTGTGTCTATTTCGACTGCTCTTCTTGCCCTGGCTCTGCCTGTCATCCTAGTCTTGGGAACGGTCTTAGGCTTAGACGGCCAAGTCCAATCGGGGGAAGTGTCTCTCTATAGTTTGGCCTACTTAGTCTTAGCGGATGGCTTGAATGGAGCAGTCCAAGAAGAATTGGTCTTCCGGGCTATCGCCTTGAAGCTCCTGGGGCGGGCAAGGTCGGTTTACTGGGGGATCTTCCTACCAGCCGGCCTCTTTGGTCTCATGCATCTCTTGAACAAGCCCCTGGATGGTCCCTCCCAGGTCATCCTAGTCCTGGCTGGGTTCCTTGCCAGCTTGCTCTTCTCCCTTGTTGCCTATGTGGAGGGCAATGTCTGGTCCAGTATGGCCTTCCATGTGGCCCTGAATGGCTTGTCTTCGGTGCTTTACTTTGTCGATCCGGCCCTAGAAGAGGGCGGGATCAGCCTGGCTCCAGCTTATTATTACTACCAGGGCGGACCGCTCTTCTTCACTGGCGGGGGCTACAGCATCCTCAGTTCCGGTTGGGCCTGCTGCCTCTATGCCTTACTGATTATCTTCTATTACAAACGCGGACAGGCCCGAGGCAAATTCTAGGCCTTAGTCTTAAATTGCCAGTTGTCTAGTTTAGCTAGGTAGCTGGCTTTTTGTCTTTTAAAGTAAATGACAGAATATTCCGTAAAGGGCTTGAAAAATATGGAGAGAAGGTATAGACTAGGTGAAAAATGATAAATTAATGAGATAATGATGATAAATAGAAGAAAGGAAGTTTTATTGATGGGATTTTTTGCTCGTATCAATGGGTATTTTAACCGGTATTTGGCGATCATTGTCCTGGTTGTCGGTTTGGGTGCTCTGCTGGCTCCCCAGGCCTTTATCTGGGCGTCTTCTTATACCTCAATTTTTCTGAGCTTGGTGATGTTTACCATGGGCTTGACCATGAAGCCCCACGACTTCTCCGAGGTCTTTAAGCACCCTCTCCAGGTCTTACTGGTGGCAGTGGTCCAATTCGGCTTCATGCCTGCTTCTGCCTATGTGGTGGCTAAGCTCTTCAACCTGCCCCAAGAGATGGCTCTGGGCCTGATCTTCGTTGGCTGTGCCCCAGGTGGTACCTCGTCCAATGTGATTACCTTCTTGGCTAATGGGAATGTGGCCTTATCGGTGTCCGCGACCTCGGTGTCGACTTTGCTGTCGCCCTTTATGACACCCTTGCTCCTAGCCGCTTACGGAGGTGCCTACATTGATATCGCCTTTTGGCCCATGTTCCTTTCCATTGTTAAAATCGTTCTCTTACCGATTGTGATTGGGATTGCCATTAATTACTTTGCGGGCGCCCGCTTGAATGGAGTCCAAGACTTCTTGCCGAGCTTATCTTCCTTGGCAGTTCTCTTGGTTTTGGCAGGATCTGTAGCCATTAATGCAGACACCTTGAAGGCGACTGGCTGGGTCATTGTGGCAGCTGTCTTAATCCACAATATCAGTGGCTATATGGCCGGCTACCTGGTCTGCAAATTCCGCCACTACGACATCCCATCCACCCGGGCCATTGCCATTGAAATCGGCATGCAGAACGGGGGCTTAGCTTCGACTCTGGCCCTCCAACACTTCAATCCTAATGTCGCTCTGGCTGGGGCAGCTACAACCGTCCTCCACACCTTAGTGGGTACTCTTTACGCCAGCGCCTGCCAGCGCAAGGACCAGAAAGCACCGGTACCAGATGCAGAATTTTATAAGGATAAAGAGGAAGCAGCAGAAGAGGGACAGGTCTTAGCAGAAGAAAAGATTTAGCGTCTTTAATAAATGGCGCTATGAGCATCCGTTCCGCTTCGAGTTTGATCGTTAAAAAGCCATGGCACCAGCTCGAGCCTCGGTCTCTCGCCTAACGAGACTCAAACGGAGAGTAAGGCTTGCGCCAACTCTCCCTAATTCGCTTCGTTTGCTTATTCATGGCTAACGATCAAACTCGAGCTCCACTCTTGCTCATCAATAAATGGCTAAATAGATTCTTCTTAAACTTTAATTATATAGAAAAATAGGAGGCCCTATCAATCACCGCTTGGTCATTGATAGGACCTCCTTTTGCAATAGAGATTGGAAATTTTATTTCAAATTCTTTTTAAGTAAGAGAGTTGAAGACTAGTAAAGGACTTACGATTTTTCTAGCTTAATTAATAAGTAGAAACAGAGAAGAACAAGCAAAATTTTTAAAATTCTGAGGGAGGTTTCCGATATAAAGACTGCGTTTGCACTCCCTGGGCTACTGAGGAAGACTAAGACGCCCATTATAATCGCTGTATAGATATTTTTCTTTTTTTTCTTACTCATTTTTTACACCCATTGATAACCAGTAGCAAACCATTGAGCTCCATTTGCAGTTCGTTGTAGGACTAAAGAAACTTGTAAAGGCCTTGTAGCATCAACCTGACTTATTATTACATTAGCAATCTGAGGTGCTAATTTCCAACCGCCAGGTAGTTTTGCGGCTAGTATTAATGAACCAGCCCCTACACCAATATTTTTAACTTTATTGACAACCTCTGGTGATAGGGTAACAGTAGTTTGATCCAGTATACTTCCAGATCTAAAACTTGTTGTCACAGGCTGGATTGTATTGAGTTCATTAGGATCATAGTTCGGATCATTTATTGGTTCTTCAAGGTCGTAACCAAGCTCTTTCGCAGTTTCGAAAAATTCATGGTTTGTAAAACTGTAATACTCAGTTATTTTTTGACCTTCGGATACATGCTGAGTGATAGAATCGTTTGGCTGAACGGTTGTTGCTTGTACTCCCGTTACTGCAATTGGTGAAAGTAAAAAGGCAACGGCACTTGAGAGTAATAGTTTCTGTTTAAATATATAACTGCTCCTTTCAGTTGCTATTAGTTCCTTACACATTCAATATAACAAGCATAAAAAGCGCTTTCAAGAATTTTGGTTAATTTATATTTAATTTAATCAAAATATAATGTTCAGATTTCCTATTCGATTGAAAAAAATTAACGGCAAAAACCTCAGTAAAGTGGACTCTCGTCATTAAAATAACAGTAAAAAGGCATGGCTTGAGAAGAATTCAAGTGATGCCTTTTTGAATGCTATAAACTGACATGCTATTCCCGGATCTGCCCCTGACCCTGGATCAGGTACTTGTAGGAGGTCAGGGCCTTGAGTCCCATGGGGCCGCGGGCGTGGAGTTTCTGGGTGGAGATGCCGATCTCGCCGCCAAAGCCGAAGACGCCGCCGTCGGAGAAACGAGAGGAGGCGTTGACATAGACACAAGCCGCGTCGATATCGTTCATGAAGTCTTGGGCCACTTGGTAGTCCTTTGTGGCAATGACTTCGGAGTGCTTGCTGGAGTAGGTCTGGATATGGTCGATAGCCTCCTGGTAGGAGTCGACGATCTTAACAGCAATATCGTAGTCCAGGTATTCTTCCGCATAGTCCTTCTCTTCGGCTGGAATGGCATCCTTGACCAGGCTACAGGTGCGTTGGTCACCGTGGAGGCGGATCCCGTTTTGCTCAATTAGGAGACGGGCCTGGTCCAGGAAGTCCTTGGCAATTTCCTGGTCGAGGATTAAAGTTTCCAGGGCATTGCAGACAGACACGCGCTGGGCCTTGCCGTTGATGAAGAGTTGGACGGCTTCATCTAAGTCGGCAGACTGGTGGACGTAGAGGTGGCAGTTGCCCACACCGGTTTCAATGGTGGGGATGGTGGCGTTTTGGACCACGCTCTGGATCAAGTTGGCGCTCCCCCGGGGGATCAGGCAGTCGATATAGCGGTCCAGCTGCATGAAGGCTGTGGCCAAGGCTCGGTCTGGGTCATCGATGTATTGGATGGCGTCCTGGGGCAGGTCAACGTCAGCGAGTCCCGCTTGGAGGGCCGACACGATGGCTAGGTTGGATTGGAGGGTTTCCTTACCTCCGCGCAGGATGACGCTGTTCCCCGTCTTAAAGCAGAGACTTGCGGCGTCGGCGGTGACATTAGGCCGGGACTCGTAGATAATGCCGATCACGCCGAGGGGGACGCGTTTTTGGACGATGTCTAGGCCCTGGGGGGTGGTCCAGCCGGTGATAACTTCGTGGATGGGGTCGGGCTGGCGAGCCACATCTTCCAGGCCGAGCGCCATGGCTTCCACCCGGTCTTCGGTCAGGGTCATGCGTTCGATAAAGCTGTCGGGCCGGCCTTGGTCCCGGGTCCTGGCGATATCTTGGGCATTGGCTTTGAGGATGGCTGCCTGCTTTTGGCGGAGTTGGTCTGCCATGGCTAAGAGGGCGGCTTCTTTACTTTGGCTGCTGGCCTGGCCAAGTTGGCGGGCAGCGGTCTGGGCTTTCTGGCCCATGACTTCAAGGTCTTTGATGTCCATTTTATTTTTCCTCCTTTTGGGATGATTGGCGGGCGGAGACCAGGCTACCAATATCTTCTCCTGCTAAAAGATTGAAGATATCGGCGGGTTCCTGGCTGCCCATGATGACCATGCTCCGGCCCTGGTCCAAGACCAACTTGCCGGCTTTGAGTTTGGTGGTCATGCCACCGGTTGAGAAGCTGGATCCCTTGCCGCCAGCTTGGTCTAAGTTGTCTTGGCTGATGCCTTCCAGCCGGCTGATTCTTTGGGCTTGGGGGTCGGAGTGGGGGTCAGCGGTATAGAAGCCATCGACATCCGTAAGTAGGACTAAGAGGTCGGCTTCAACAATATTAGTAACCAGAGCAGATAGGGTGTCATTGTCCCCGAAGCGGGTCTGGTGGTCCAGTTCGTCGACAGCGACTGCGTCATTTTCATTGATGACGGGGATAACTTTTTGAGCTAGGAGAACTTCCAGGCTGTTCCGGCAGTTCTTCAGGCTTTCCGGATAGTCCATGACGTCCCGGGTTAAGAGGATCTGGGCCACATCCTGGTTGTAATAAGCAAAGAAGCGGCTGTAGATACTCATCAGGGTGACTTGACCCAAGGCAGCCAGGGCTTGTTGTTCGGGGATGGCTTGGGGGCGCTGGGCGATCCCTTGTTGGACACAGCCGACCCCGATGGCACCTGAGCTGACGAGAACAACTTCCTTGCCGGCTTGGCGGAGGCTAGCCAGGGTGAAGGCGAGCCGGTCGATGCGCGGGTAGTCGATCGTGTTTTGGTCTGTTAATAGGGAATTGGTTCCGATTTTGAATACTAGGCGTTGGGCATGGGCTAGGTCTTGGCGCTCCATATCTTCATCGCTCCGTTCTCTCATAATTTCTTCATTATTGTACCATAGTTTGCCTAGCCTTGCCTGGTTTAAAAAGCTTTCGACTGGGACTAAAGACTGTTATAATAGGAAGTAAGACTTAAGGAGGCGGGTGCGATGACAGGAGAGGGCTTTAAACGTGTGAGACAGATGGTCTATATGATCCTCTTAGCCGGAATGGTAGTGGTTTTGGGACTTGTGGACCGGTCGTCTGCTTTTGAGAGTCAGGCCAAGCTGACCAACCAAGTGCCTACCTTGAAAGCGAATGAACGCCCCAGCCAGGGTAAGCTCCAGGTAGCGGGCGCTGACCAATTGGAGGCTAGGTTCGGAGGCCAATTAGACCAAGTCCTTGCTGAGATGCCTGACTCTATCGACCCCAAGGACTGGCGCTTGATCCTTGTCAACCGCCAGGCGCTCCTAGATAAGGAACCGGATTTTGAAGCTGCCCAGACGCCAGAAGGTCAAGTCTATGACCAGCGCCTCCAAGGGGACCTGGAAGCCCTCATGGCCGATGCCCAAGCGGCGGGCTATGACCTGCGCACCATCTCGGCCTTCCGCTCCATCGAATCCCAGGCCTACAACCGCCAGCACCAATATGAGACCTATCTCAACCAGGGCAAGTCCAGGGAAGAAGCCGAGCGGATGACGGATGCCTACATCGCACCGGAGCGGGCAACGGAACATGCGACGGGTCTGGCCTTCGACTGGTTGAGCCAGGCTTGGCTGGACCAGGGTGGAGGCCTCGATGACAGCTTCGTTGAGGATCCAGCGGCCAAGTGGTTGGCCGATAATGCCCATAAGTATGGCTTCATTTTGCGCTATCTCAAGGATCGCGAAGCCATTACGGGTTATGAATTTGAACCCTGGCACTACCGCTATGTCGGCAGAGAACACGCCGCCTTTATCCAGCGATATGGGTTGACCCTAGAAGAATACTTGCAACTGGCCCGCTACCGGGACCAAGTTAAGTCAGGATCTTAGGCCAAATGTTTGGAACTTATGTTATAATAAGCCGTGACAATGAATATTTAGGCTTCGACTGAGCCGGAATCGGGGAAAAACTTGTATGAATCACAAAGGAACAAAGACCATTGAGACACAGAACTTGCTCTTACGCAAGTTTGATGTGTCTGATTATGAACAGATGTATCAGAATTGGGCAGGGGATAGCCAGCTGACCCAGTACGCCAGTTGGGGTGTCCATGAGTCCAAGCGTACCACCAAGAAGCTCTTGGAACACTGGCAGCCCAAGCGCACTAACGATAAAATCTACCGCTGGGGGGTGGAAGACAAAGCTAGTCAGGCCCTTATTGGTGAAATCCACGTGAAACGGATCGTTAAAAAGATTGCGACCTGTGAACTGGAATTTCTCTTCGCCCAGTCGGACCAGCGCACCGAATTGGGGGCGGAAGCGGTCCGGACAGTTACCCACTTCCTCTTCGACGCTGTTCAAGCGGAACGGGTCCAAGTAGGAATTGACGTGGAGGACCAGGCCAACCAAGCCATCTTAGAAGCCTGCGACTACCAGGAAGAAGGCGTCCAGAAACGCGGCTTAGCCAACAACCGCGGGATCGTTGACCGGCGCTGGTTTGCGGTCGTCAAAGCGAATAAAGACTAAAAAGGGCCCCAGCAGGCCTCTTTTTTATGGGAAGTGTAGTCCTCTAAAGGCCAATTTCAAAAGCGGAAGGGATGCTCACTCGCACAATTAGTCACTTGCTGTGAATACGGGTTGGCCATCCAATGTACTTTTGATCAAATAAATAAACTAGCGCTTTTGGCGGTTATTCCTTGCAGAGTCTGTTATAATAAGACTGTTAGCGTTTCAATAGCTTGACTAGGAGGGTGGAGGCGAGACCATGCGTTTGGATGAATTATATACCCGTTTGAATCATTTGGCTTTCATTGAGAATTATTATGTGACGACCAAGGAGTGGGAGGGCGAGAGTTTTCGTGTCTTGAAGATTTATGATGATGACAGTAAGCTAGCGGAGGTCAACTTGGACCAGCCCTATATGCTGCGGACGAGCTTCCAGGGCTTCAATAACCGACAAATCTTAGAAAAACAGGCTCTCTTAAAGCTCTTAGTGGACTTCACCATGACACCAGTTGACCAGCGCCAGTCTGACCTCTATTACGCTTATTATTACGACCTCTCGAATATTACACACTTCATCAAGCGCCTGGCCAATAATCGCTTGGCCGATGACATGATTCCCATGGCTTATTTCCGGACCCTATCCGATGACGAGAAGCAAAAATACCTCTTTAATTCGGCAGAATTTGATGACTTTCCAACGGACTATAAGCCCCGCTTTACCCCAGACTCTTTTGTCAAAGTGATGTCTCTGGAAGAGATGGAGGAATCTTTGGAGGAACGCTTTCCTGCTGGGCCCTTGGATGATTAATCAAGAGTGATCGGTAAAAGGCATCACTGACCCTATGCCCAGCCTTGAACTTTGACCAAGGGCCGATTACAATAATTACTGGTGTCTTTGACCGGTAATCATTATTCCGAATTAAGGGGAAATATTATGAATCAAGATCAAGAACATTTACTAAAAGAAATTGAACAATTACTTGTGGGCAATTATAGCCAGGCCATTAGCGAAGTGGGCCAAAAATTGGTGGAAAATATTGTCCTGATCCGTAACGAAGAATTCCTTTCGAAATTAGAGGACCTGCTCTATGAAGCTTATCCTGAAGAGACCTTGAAGAATCGCAAGCGTTATGATGACTCGGACAAGCACTCCGACAATATCTTAATGGCTAAGATCGACGAGATGTTAGCGGCGGGTGAGGTGACAGAGGCGCGCTTTGCCATGGAAGACTTCATCCGTAGCCTAGATTCTGACTTTGACCAGTACAATCCTAAACCTGGCCAGCGTCACTTGAGTATCTTTGACTTGGTGGGGCGTTTTGAATTCTTGCTCCACGAAGAAGCGGGCATGCAGCTCTTGCCGACCCACCGCGACTTCAGCAAGATCTACCAGACCTATGCCAAGGTCCTGCTCCAGGCTAATGAGCGCAAGGAAGCGGCGGACGCCTACCAACAGGCCCTGCTCTGGCATCCTTACCAAGTGGCGATGATCTATGACTTGGCGGCTCTCTACCTGGATATGGACCAGTACGGCATGGCCTATGCTATGATCCTAAAAGGCCTGAAGTATTCAATCGAACGGTCAGCCTTGGCCCGAGGTTATGCCTGCTTAGCGAAATTCTACGCCGGCAAGGGGGACTTAGAAGCTGCCCTGAACTTTGCTAAGATTAGCCTGCGTTGGAAGGAGAATGAGGGCGCGACCGACCTGCTCGAATCGCTCAAGGAAGAGGGCCTGGAAGTTGAAGAGCCCTCGACCAATAAGGAAGTGGCACAGATCCTCCAAGACTACAAGTTGGACCAATTCCCTTCCGATGCCGCCCTCTGCAAGTTGGTCAACATGGCCCAAGCAGCAGTAGAACTGGGCAATATGAAGACAGCCCGCTTCTACTTTAAGCTCTACCAGTCCCTAACCCAGGACCAGGAAGTCGCTGCCGATGCTGTGATCGCCAACCTACAACGTCAATTAAATATGTAGAAATTGAAGAGCCTCCAAGGACATTGACTTGTCTTTGGAGGCTTTTTTGTTTTGGGAGGGGAATCTGTTTCGCTTTTGAATTTGGGTCGAGGGCTTTGAGTTTTATTTCGGTTCCGAAATTGTTATACTTAAGCTAAGTCAAGAAAAGGAGGAATTTATTTTATGTCAGAGAAGAAAGTGGCAGTGATTACAGGTGGGGCCCAGGGCTTAGGCAAGGCTATCGCCCAGCAATTAGCGGCGGATGGCTTTGACCTGGTCTTAGCGGACATCGACCGAGAGACCTTAGAAGCTACCCAGAAAGAATTTGCAGACCAAGGCATCGAGGCAGCTATTAAGGAAGCGGATGTCAGCAAGCTCCAAGATCAGAAGGACCTGACGGCTTATGCGGTGGACCAATTTGGCCGTTTAGATGTTTTTGTTAATAATGCCGGGATTGAAGGGCGAGTGGCACCGCTGATCGATCTGGAAGAGGAAGATCTGGGGGCGCTCTTCGATATCAATATTAAGGGGACCATCTACGGGATCCAAGCCGCAGCCAAGCAGATGAAGGAACTCGGCATTAAAGGTAAGATTATCAATGCCTCCAGTATTGCGGGACGCGAAGGTTTTGAAATGCTCAGTGCCTACTCAGCGACTAAATTCGCGGTGAGTGGCCTGACCCAGACCGCAGCCAAGGAATTAGCAGATGATGGAATTACCGTCAATGCTTATGCGCCAGGGATCGCTGGCACCGGCATGTGGGACCGCCTAGATGAAAAATTCGCGGAACTGACTGGCGCTGAAAGAGGGGAGACCTTCAAGGAACAGGTGGCCAATATTGCGCTCGGCCGCACCCAAGAACCAGAAGATGTGGCTAATTTAGTCTCCTTCCTCGCCTCAGAAAAAGCGGACTATATTACCGGTCAAATCATTGTGACCGATGGCGGCATGGTCTTCCAATAAGATTGACTTAAAGAAAGATAGAAAGGCCTATCTCCCGACCTTGAATGGCGGGAGATAGGTCTTTTTGTATCTTATATGGAGTTGGAGGGTAGGCTTAGGGTGACGGCGACTTGCGAATGGAGGTCTTGTTTGCGAGTAGGGTGGCGTTGACTTTCGAATGGGGGTCTTGTTTGCGAGTAGGGTAGTGTTGACTTTCGAATGGGGGTCTTGTTAGCAAGTCGGGCAGCGGCAACTTGCGAACCGAGCTCTTATTAGCAAGTAGGACCGCTGCTGGCAAGATCCTCTGGCTTAGTATAATGAAAAAAGCTAGCGAGGCGCTAGCTTTTATATTTATCTTATTAAAAATTGTTTTTGGGGATAGTTTGAATGCCGGGTGTTGTCAATCCACATTGGGGGGCCTCTAGTGTGGCTTGGCTGATGGCAATCCACACTCAGAGCTTTTGCTTGTGGATTGATCTGTTTGTACAGGGACTTGCTCACACCCTTAGTCGGGTTCAGGCTAGCAGAAATAGCTCCTCTTCACCAAAATCCGTCGAAGGGTTTCAGCCTTCTCTGGCTTTTGGCTCCAGAGGTCTATTTCTCCCGCTAGCCTTCACACCCTTTAGTCGGGTTCGAGGATGCAGAAATAGCTTCTCTTCACAAAGATCCGTCGAAGACTTGCAGTCTTCTCTGGCTCTTTGCTCCAGAGGTCCCTTTCTCCCGCATCCTCTCGCACCCTTCTAGTTGGGTTCGCAAAGGCAGAAAGGGAGTGACTTCAGCAAAAGAGACCGACCGGCCGAAGCCGCTCTTGTCTCTTTTGCCTCCAGTCATCCCTTTCTAAACGCCTTTGCTCACACCCTTTCTAGTCGGGTTCGGGCGCGCAGCTTCCTTGTCACTTCACATAAAGCCGTCGAAGGTTTTCAACCTTCTCTGGCTTTATGCTCCAGTGAAAGGAAGCTACCCGCGCGCCCTCACACCCTTTATTTCGCGTCGTGTGGTCTGTAATGGTAGTGTTTGATGAAGGAGCGGTAGAAGTTGCTGTAGTCTTTGAAGCCGGCGTTTTTCCAGGAGTGGCTGATGGATTGGCCTTTTTTGATGCAGTCGTGGGCGTAGCTGAGGCGCTTGGTGATGAGGTATTGGTAGAGGGTGTCGTGGTAGTATTTTTGGAAGATACGGTTGACGGTTGAAGTCGAGATATTGAAGCGTTTGGCGGTGTCTTGGAGGGTGATGGGTTCGTTGAAGTGGTCGTCGACGTATTGCTTGATGTCGCTGGCCAGTTGGTCGCGCTTGGTATGTTCGTGGAGCAGGGGGTCGTTGGGCGACTGGTAGATTTGGCAGGTTTCGAGGAAGAGTAGGCTAGCCAGGTGGAAGATAATCTTCTGCTGGTAGAGGGTAGCTTTTTCCGCTTGAACTTGTTTGAGCTGGCCGAAGAGGTCGAGGAAGACTTGCCAGTTATTTTCGCTCACGGGGAGGATGCGCAGTTGACTGAAGACCTGGATGAGGTCAGTGGTGTCGATGAAGGTATGGTTGATCTCATCGAGATAGTTGTCCCCAATGGAGAGGACATAGCCATAGAATTGAGGGGAAGCGTAGTGTTGGCCTGCCTCGAGTTTGAGGTCAATGCTTGAAGGAATGACGATGATTTGCTTGGGCTCGACTTCAAGTGACTGCTGGTTGACGGTGATCCGCAGCGCCTTAGTGACAAAAACGAGCTCATGGCGGTGGAAGGAAGAGCGGTTATATTGGTCGATGAAGTCTTCATCCATCGCGGTTGCTTTAATTCGAAAGGGGACTTGTCGGTCGGTCATTAGTTTAAGCCTCCAATTGTTGTATATGATAGATACTATTTTATACTAAAACCGATTTTATTCAAGTTAGTGAAGTTAAAAATAAGCAGCTAAAATCACTCCATTCCAAGCAAAAAGCCAGCTGGAAAAGCTGGCTGAAAGTCATACTATTTGTTTAAAAGGCCGAGTTCATCCATTTGTTCTTTTAATTTATTCACAGTTTCTGCTTGGGGTTGGCCCAAGGGGAGACGGGTTGGTTCGACTTCGAAGCCCTGGATAGCTAGGGCTGCTTTGACGGGGATGGGGTTGGGTTCGCAGAAGAGGGTGTCGATTAGAGGTTTGAACTTGGCTTGGAGCTCGCGGGCCTTGGCGAAGTCGCCGTCGAGGGCGGCGTGGATCATGTCGTGGACTTCTTTAGGGGCGATATTGGCCAGAACAGAGATCACGCCTTGACCGCCCAGGCTCATCAGGGGTACAGCGGTATCATCGTTGCCTGAGTACACGTCTACCTGGTCGCCGCAGTAGTGGAGGTTGTCAACGGCGTGGTTGAAGTTACCGGTCGCATCTTTGAGGCCGACAATATTTTCAAAGTCATCGATGAGGCGACGGAGGGTTTGCGGCGCAATGCCCATGCCGGTCCGACCTGGCACATCGTATAAGATGATAGGTATATTTACTGCCTTGGCGATGGCAGCGAAGTGTTGGTAGAGGCCTTCTTGGTTGGTTTTGAGATAATAGGGCGTAACAGAGAGCAAGGCGTCAGCACCAGCTGCTTCACATTCCTTGGAGAGGTTGACTCCGTGGCGGGTGTCGTTAGAACCAGCGCCGGCAATGACAGGGACGCGCTGGTCGACAACTTCTACACAGTAACGGATGAGATCAATCTGTTCCTCATCGGTTTGGTTGCTGGCTTCGCCGGTTGTTCCGGCCACAATGATGGCGTCGGTTCCTGCTTCGATTTGGCGTTCAACGAGTTGGCGGAAGACCTCATAGTTAATTTCACGCGCTTCTGTATCCTGGTAGGGGGTAACAATGGCCACCCCAGATCCTCTATAAATAGACATTTGATTTCCTCCTTAATGGTTAAACAGCTTAGTAAAATAGAAAAAGCTAAGATTCAGGAATCTTAGCTTACTTGGGTATGCCTATACAAAGTCAGCGTGTATGGTTCACGGGCCCAAGTAGGATAAGTCCTCCAAAATAAGAATGGGCTTCTCATTTGACAGTGACAGCCTTGTTCAGTACTGCCCCCAGCAAGCAAGCTTGCTTCGGCGCTGACCCCTTTCGTTTCCTAATGATGGTGAGCGCGGCCTCTATATCTCTACTTTTCTATTGCTATTAATCTAACATAGCCACTATTAATAGTCAAGGATAAAACGGTTAAAGGACTTTAATCTTGGTAGTCCCGGGGTAGGCGCTGGCTTAAGAGGCAGAAGGTCTCATAGGCGATGGTGCCGGCATGAGCGGCGACGTCCTCAGCCCGGATGACCTGGCCCTGGTTTTCACCGATGAGGGTGACCTTGGTGCCGATGGGGTAGGCTTGGTCGAGGCGGACCATGCACTGGTCCATGCAGACCCGGCCAACGATAGGGCAGGCCTGGCCTTGGACGAGGACTTCGAGTCCTGAATAGGCTCTCAGCCAGCCGTCCGCATAGCCGATAGGGAGGGTGGCAATCCATTCATCCTGGCTAGCGGTGTAGGTGGCCCCGTAGCCGACTGTTTCGCCAGCATGCATCTGTTTGACATGGGCAATTTCTGTCTCCAAGCTGAGGGCAGGCTCCAAGGTATAGGGGAGGTCTTCTGCCCCGTTCGACGGATTGGCGCCGTAGAGGGCAATTCCCAAACGTACCATGTCCAGGGTCTCATCCGGATACCAGAGGGCCATGGCACTGTTGGATTGGTGGAAGAGAGGAGCTTGGGGGAGCTGGCTACAATCGATGGCCTGGCGGATGTCTTGGAAGGCTTGGGCTTGGGTGGCCTGCTTGCTTTTGCCTTGGGGGTCCTGGCTATCTGCCGTCGCAAAATGGGTGAAGATGCCCTTGAGCGTGAAGGCCTTGGGATGAGCGGCAATCCAGTCGATGGCAGCCTGTAAGCTCTGACTATCGAGGAAGCCAATCCGTCCCATGCCGGAATCAACAGCTAAGTGGATCTCTAGGGCAGGGTAAGTGCAAGCTTCGAGTTCTTCCGTCACCGCTTCTAGCCAGTCTATCCGGCTGACCGTCACGGCGATCTGGGCCTGGGCCATTTCCAGGGCATCGGAAGCTGGGATCACCCCTAAGACCATGATATCGTTTTGGATGCCGGCCTGGCGGAGTTCGAGGGCTTCATCGGTTAGGGCCACACAGAAACCATCGGCACCGGCCTCTTCCAAGGCCTGGCTGACGGCCTTAGCTCCGTGTCCATAAGCATCTGCCTTGACCGTGGCATAGACCAGCTTGCCTGGGGCTAGGGATTGCTTAATCCCTCGGTAGTTCTGTATAATAGCATCTAGGGAAATCTTAGCGCGGCTAGCGCGGCGATAAGCAGTAACCATTGGATGTGATTCACTTCTTTCTATTCATTGGTCAAATAAGAGACTTACTCTTATTTTAGCATTGCCCATGAGAAAATATGATTAAATTTCACTTAGGAGGTTCTATGGTTAAGATTTGTTTTATTTGTTTAGGTAATATTTGCCGGTCTCCCATGGCGGAAGCCTTGATGCGCGAGGAAGTTAAGCAGCGCGGTTGGGAGGATAGGGTTTTGGTGGAATCAGCAGCGACAGGAGATTGGAACCTGGGCTCAGCCCCCCATCCCGGCACCGCCAATCTGTTAGCAGCTAAGGGCATCAGCACGGACAATATGTATGCCAGCCTGCTGGAAGCCGGTGACGTCGACCGCTACGACTACTTAATTGGCATGGACGACAGCAATATCGAAAATATTGAGAAAATTGTTGGCACTAGCGACAAGGTCTACCAATTATTGGACTTCACTGACCAGCCTGGACCGATCGCCGACCCTTATTATACCGGGAACTTTGACCTGACCTATGATTTGGTCACAAAGGGCATCCAGGGCCTCTGCCAGCACCTAGAAGCGACTTATCCCGAATTGCGCGACTAGTATAGAGGGGAAAAACTGCCAGCCAAGGAATAAATCGCCTTGCCTAGCAGTTTTTTGTGGAAATTTTTTGGAGAAGCGTGTTGAACTAGCGAATGATGGTCCGGTTCGCAAGTTGAAGCGGGGCTACTTTCAAACGGAGCCCTCATTAGCAAGTTGAGGCGGTACTACTTTCAAACGGAGCTTCCATTCGCAAGTTGGAGCGGCTCTACTTGCGAACGACGGTCTCCTTAGCAAGTTGCCCAGGTCCAAATGCAAAACGGATGCTCAAAAGTAATTACTAAACAAAAGCAGCTCTCCCCTAGCCAACCTGGACCGGAGAGAGCTGCTTTCTTTTTTATCTTATTTATCTTAGTCCAGGGCGTCCACAGCAGCTTTGAGGTCGTCAATGCGGTCGGTCCGCTCCCAAGGGAAGTAGGGGCCTTCTGCATGGCGGCCGAAGTGTCCGTAGGCGGCAGTGGGTTCATAGATGGCTTGGCGCAGGTCCAGGCTGTCGATGATACCGCGTGGCGACAGGTCAAAAATCTGCCGGACGGCTTGGGTGATTTTCTCCTTGGCCACGGTTTCGGTGCCGAATGTATCGATATTGATGGAAACAGGTTGGGCAACCCCGATGGCGTAGGCGAGTTGGATTTCGCACCGGCTGGCCAGTTGGCTAGCAACGATGTTTTTCGCAATGTAGCGGGCCATATATGAAGCACTCCGGTCAACTTTGGTGGCGTCCTTACCGGAGAAGGCGCCGCCCCCGTGGCGTGCCATGCCGCCGTAGGTATCCACAATGATCTTCCGTCCCGTTAGACCAGCATCTCCCTTGGGCCCGCCGATAACAAAGCGGCCAGTTGGGTTGATATAGTACTTGGTCTCGTCATCTAAGAGATGGCTTGGGATGACTTCCTTGATCAGGTGCTTGTGGATGTCAGCTTCAATTTGTTCCAGGGGTGTTGATTCCGCATGTTGGGTGGAAACGACAATGGTGTCGACGCGAACAGGTTTCTTGTTCTCATCATATTCCACGGTAACCTGGGTCTTGCCGTCGGGACGCAGGTAGGGCAGGATCTCTTCGTGGCGAAGGTAGGCCAGGTGCTCGGCCAAGCGGTGGGCCAGTTGGATAGGCAGGGGCATGAAGTCTTCGGTTTCGTCGCAGGCAAAGCCAAACATCAGGCCCTGGTCCCCAGCACCGAGCGCTTCTTCGCCTTCTTTATCCCGGATTTCGAGGGCCTGGTCGACCCCTTGCGCGATATCAGGGGATTGCTGGTCGAGCGCGACCATTACGTTGAGGTTCTCTGCGTCGAAGCCGTATTTGCCCCGGGTGTAGCCAATATTTTTGACGGTCTCGCGGACAATGGTCTGGAAGTCGAGATTGGCTTGGCTGGAGATTTCACCGAAGATCACAACCAGGCCGGTATTCACAATGGTCTCACAAGCTACCCGGCTGTTAGGGTCCTGGCTGAGGGCTGCATCCAGGACAGCGTCACTGATCTGGTCAGCGATTTTGTCGGGATGGCCTTCGGTAACACTCTCACTGGTAAATAAATAATGGTTTTGTAACATTTTGTCCTCCTTAATGGGCAAGGATATTTTCCGTTTTATTCCTTGTCTATTCTAGCATGTAATTGTAAAGCTGGGAATGGTCAAATAATATCTTGAAAGTTCGTTAAAAATTCAAACATAGTCGGTAAAATAAAAGCAAAGTGTGTCTGCCTGGTCCACTGGGGCGGGCTAGACGCCAAAATAGAGAGGAGGGGACCAAGTGAAACGCGCAAGCTACCGCAAGGCCAAGGCGGAACTCGCCAAGGAAAAAGAACGCGCCAAAAAGAAAGGCCAAGCCTTATTCGATACCCACTACCAGCAGGAAACCACAATCTACGCGACGGATGACCGCAAGCGAGACCGGGAAGCCGTCGATTCCAAAACGCGGGAGATCGACCTGGATACCAATGAAATCTTCTATGACCGCGAGCGCAAGCGCCAGTGGTTCTGGTCGGATAGCCAGCATGGCGCCTACCGCTTCTTAGCCCTGGGATTGGTTGTCGTGACCCTGGTCCTGCTCTGGTTCATCGGTCCCTTCGTGATCAGCTACCTGCGCGGCCTCTTCCACCAGGCCCAGCTCTGGTTTTAGTGGCGAGGCAGGAGGGGATGACTGGTAAGACCGACTAAAGGCAGTCTTATCCTCTTTGTTCCAGACCTTTATTTCTTCCGCTAGCCTTCACAGCTTAGTTGGGGTTGAGTAATTTGCGCTCAGACTTGCTGAATGCAAAATGATAGCGGTTATTTGCGTTCAGAGCTGCTGAGTACAAAATGGCAGCTGCAATTGTGCTCAGAACTGCCCTATGCAAATCAGACAGCTAGAACCTTGTTTGACACCATTCCAATTACTAAAAGCTAACCGCTCTTGCTCGCACCCTTAGTTGGGTTCGCAAGAGCAGCTTTGGAGTGCTTTCGCAAGTCGGAACCGTACAAGCAGGGCTTGCCCTTATTCCGACTTACTCCAAGCATCCAAAGCTAACCGCTCTTGCTCGCACCCTTAGTCGGGTTCGGTCGCGCAGCTTCCTTGTCACTTCACAAGTCTCCATCGCAGTCCTCCAGACTGCTCTGGTGACTTGCTCCAGTGAAAGGAAGCTAACCGCGCTCCCTCTCACCCTTTACAGGAATAACTGTGAGTTCTTTTGGGTAGTGGTTGATGACTTCGACTCCGTCGGCTTGGGCGATGACTAGGTCTTCGATTCTTACTGCGGTTTCGCCTTCTAGGTAGATGCCGGGTTCGATGGAGAAGCACTGGCCGGCTTGAACCACTTGAGTATTGGCTTGGCTGACGTTGCCGGCTTCGTGGGTTTCCTGGCCGATAAAGTGACCTGTCCGGTGGATGAAGCAGTCGCCGTAGCCAGCTTGGGCGATGGTGGTCCGGCAGGCCGAATCGATGGCTTGGAAAGTAGCCTGACCGACCTTAACGGCTGCAATTCCAGCTTCCTGGGCCTCCAGGGTCAGCTGGTAGAGGGCCCGGTCCTTGTCTGAGACCTGGCCGTAGTAGAAGGTCCGGGTCATGTCCGAGCAATAGCCTTGGTGGCGGCAACCGATGTCGACCACAATGGCGTCTCCCACTTGAGGTCGGCTGTGGTCCGACAGGTGGTGGGGGTCGGCCCCGTTCGCCCCGTAAGCGACGATGGGTTCGAAGCTAAAGCCTCCGTCTGCTCCAACTTCGCGGTAGATCTTTTCCAAGGCCTAGCAGGCTTCGATTTCGCTGGGGCCATAGGGAAGCACTTCTTCTACTAAGCGGGCCATGGCTTGGTCGTTGAGGGCGGAAGCCTGGCGCATGAGCACTTGTTCATCCGCAGACTTGATCCCGCGCTGCTGGTCGACCAAGTGGCTGGCCAGACTGAAGTTACTCAAGGGATAGGTCGTGATGAGGGGGAGGAGGTAGTTGGCTGTCATCTGCTTATCGATGCCGAAATTTCCCACTTCCTCTAGGGGCAAGCGCTTGACCAGCTGGCCGAAGTCATCTTGGTCTTTGGTCCGAAGCACTTGAAAAATATCATCCACTTGGAAGCGGAAGAGCTCGTTGGCTACGAGGCAGGGCCGTCCTTTATAGGGCACAATGAGGAGCCAGAGCCGCTCCATGGGGTCGACTAAGACGCCGGTATAATAATAGATGCTGTAGGGGTCAGTCACTAGGATTTGGGTCACATGCTGGCTTTCCAGTCGGTCTTGTAAGGACCTTAAACGGGCACGATATTCACTTGCCATCGTGTCATCTCCTTTATGTCTTGATAGGAGCATTATAAAACAAAACTAGCAGAAGAACAAAGCCATTCAGGAAAAGAGGGAAGCAGATGCAAAACACGTGCGATGATGACAGTAGAGGACCAATCTTCTCCTTGACGGGGACCCAGTTGAAGCTGATTGCCATGCTGGCCATGTTTATTGACCATGCGGCAGTGGTTTTCATAGAGCCCCAGCTCTTGGTGCCAGTGACCTGGCTGGACTTCTTGACGGTGTCCAGCGATAGCTTGGCTCTGGTCTACCTCATCATGCGGTCGATCGGCCGGATCGCCTTTCCTATTTTTTGTTTCCTTCTGATTGAGGGCTTCGTCCACACCCGGTCGGTCAAGGCCTATGCCGGGCGACTTGGGGTCTTGGCCCTCCTTTCAGAACTGCCTTTCGACCTGGCCCTCTTCCGGCAAAGCCTTGACTGGAGTCATCAGAATGTTTTCTTTACCCTTCTAGCAGCGCTCTTGGCCCTGGTCAGCTTAAAACAAGACCGTTACCGCTGGCTCAAAGTTATCGGGCCTCTATTCTTGATGGTCCTCGCTGAGCTGGGGGGAGTTGACTACGGTTACTTTGGGGTAGCCCTGGTGGTTCTCCTCTATCTGAGCCGGTCCAACCGCTTCTATCAAGCGCTAGTTGGAAGCCTGGCTTCGATCTGGGAGGGGCCTGGTGTTTTGGTCGCTTACTTCCTTATTTACCACTATAATGGAGAAAAGGGGCGGGGGAATAGCCGCTGGTTCTACTTTCTCTATCCGGCCCACTTACTTATTTATGCTGGGATCCGTTACTTGCTCTTGTAATGAATTAGAAAGAGGTGGCACAGATGTTAGCCATTAATTATGACGCTTATTTCGAGGACTTATTGGCCGAGCTCAAGGCCCTCGTCCGCATTCCATCCGTTCGCGACGAGGCTACAGCCTCCAGCGAGGCGCCTTATGGTCAAGAAATCCGGCGCGCCCTGGACTATATGATAGCGCTCGCCCAAGCAGAAGGCCTGACTGTACAAAATTATGCTAATGAGGCGATTGCCATTGACCTGCCCGGACAGTTAGCGACCCCCTACCGGATCGGCGTGGTCAGCCACTTGGATGTGGTCCAAGCAGGCAGTCATTGGACCCGGCCCGCCTTTGAAGCGGTAGAAGAAGACGGCAAGCTCTATGGGCGCGGGGTCAATGATATGAAACGGTCCTGCCTCTTGGTCTTCTATGCCATGAAGATTATCCAGGACTACAAAATTCCTCTCCGCAACCAGTTGCGCCTGGTCTATGGCTCTGATGAGGAAACAGAGATGCTAGACCTGGAGCCCTATTTGCGCCAGGCCGGCCAGCCTGACTTTGCCTTCACTCCGGATGGCGTCTTTCCTGTCTGTGTAGGGGAATTCGGCGCCATTACCTGGGAATTCCGCCATGAACTGGCAGGCTACGGGCCAGTCCTCGAGCTATCAGGTGGAGAGGGAGCCAATGTGGTGCCTTCTCAGGCCCAAGCCCGTTTAGCTGGTGATTACCAAGAGCTTCTCCAGACTTATCTGGATCAGAAAGATTGGCCGGGCCAAGTTAGCTACCAAGATGGTGAGACCCACTTGCGCCTGGACGGCAAGGGGGCCCACGCCTCAGAACCCCAGCTCGGGATTAATGCTATCAGCCGGCTCTTCCAGACCCTGGGAGAAGCCCTGGACTTGGAAAGCTTTAGCGAACTAGGCCGGACCTTCAGCCCTAGCGATGGATCAGGAGTCGGCATCGCCTATGCCAGTCCGGAAATGGGAGCCTTGACCTTTAACCTAGGTCAGGTGGATTTTCGAGCTCAGTCCGCTATCAAACTCGCCGTCGACTGCCGCTTTCCCAATGGCTCGCATTCGGATGAATTGAAGCAGAAGATCCAAAGTCTTTTGCCTGATTGGCAGATCCAGGCTAGTTTCGACGTCCCGGTGACCCTAGAAGATGCGGACCGGCCAGCTATCCAGATCTTGTCGAAGACCTTTGCCCAACACTTCCCTGAAGAAAGCCAGACGCCCCTGATCGGCAAGGCGGTTTCCTATAGTAAGAAAGTAGGCAACTGCATCAGCTTCGGCGCCAATTTTCAACAGGACCCTGAAGTGGCCCACCAGGCGGATGAGTATGTGGAAATTGATAGCCTCATCCCGCTTCTCAAACTGTACACGGAAAGTTTGATTAAGCTTGGCCAGGCTAAGGAATTGTAGGGTGGATAGCGATTAAAGGAAACGGTGCTAGTGAGCATCCGTTGCGCTTTTGAATTTGGGGCTTGTCACTTTAAGAACTAAGCCGCTGACACTCCAAATCTCAAAACACCATACGGCCTTGCTTCGATCACACTAACAAGTCTATCCAGCTGAGCTTATTCGTTAAATTCAAAACAAAAAAGCAGAAGCTCTTATAATCTAGAAGCTTCTGCTTTTTACCTTGTTAGTGCTGTGAATTAAAAATGATTCACCAATAAATAGAATATCTGTTATGAGCAGGCGTTAAGCACATGCTCACCTACACCATTCACTTCTGGCTAATTTTAATCTTCTTTATTGCTGAGGTAGATGCTCTGGATAATGGTGAAGATAATCAAAATCACATACCAGAGAATTTTGCGGTTACGCTTTTTTTGTGCTTTGGATGTTGCCATAGGATTCACCTCACTCTTTTTTCTTAACTAGTATAGCATACCTACCCCCTGGAAACCATTACAAAAGGGTGAAGCCGCTCCCCAAAGTACCTTGTCATGATATTCTCTGATCTTTACCTGGCTTATACTATTATAGATAAGCGGGCGCATATACTTTTGACTGACTAGTCGGTCAATTAAAATAAAGAAGAGAAGGTGAGAAGAATTTTTTTCAATTGACTGGCAAGGTATTCCAGCCCAGCAACCCCTAGGATAAGCACAAAAAGAGCACAAAAAGCCCTGGATGATTATTGGGATTCGACATCAAATTCATAGCCCAAAGCATGTGCAAAAATGTTCTTATATGAAGCGCTTTCGCGTCAAATCAAGGCTTAGCTGATATCAGGCTAATCCTTTTGCTCTGAAAGCGCTCTAATTATATTTATTTAAACTATCAAAAAACTGGCCTTTTCAAGCAAGTCTACTTGATATAATTAACGCTTATAAGGTACAATTAATATAGAACGCTGTGGATAAGTTTGGGCAACCAAAGTCCCACAAGTTTTTTGTGAAAAGGAGAAGATAAAATATGGAAATGAGTTTTAGATGGTATGGCCATCATGACCCAGTTAAGCTAGAAGATATCCGTGTCATTCCAGGCATGCAAGGTATCGTAACAGCTGTTTATGATGTGCCAGTGGGGGAAGCATGGCCCCTTGAAAACATCGAAAAATTAAAGGCGTCTGTTGAGGAACAAGGGATGCATATTTCGGTTATCGAATCAATCCCTGTCCATGAAGACATCAAATTAGGGAAAGCAAACCGCGACCAATTGATTGAAAATTACAAAGAGTCTATCCGCAATGTGGGTAAGGCCGGAATTCCAGTGGTATGCTACAACTTCATGCCGGTCTTTGACTGGACCCGTACCGACTTAGAATACCTTCTTCCTGATGGTTCAACTTGCTTGGCCTTCTTCAAGGATGAAGCTGAAGCAGTGGACCCAATCAATGGGGACTTTAGCCTACCAGGTTGGGATGCTTCTTACACCAAAGAAGAAATGGCCCAAGTCTTCGCTGACTATGCAGAAGTCGATGAAGAACAATTATGGGAAAATTTAGAATATTTCCTTAAAGAAATTATTCCAGTGGCTGAGGAAGCTGGCGTGAAAATGGCTATCCACCCTGATGATCCGCCTTATTCTATCTTTGGCTTGCCACGTATCATTACCGGTCTAGACGCTGTGAAGCGCTTCTTAGATATCGTGGATTCACCAAGCAATGGGATCACTATGGACCACGGCTGCTACTTCTCAGATGGCAAGAACGATGTTGATGCCATTATGGAATATGCCTTGAAACGCGACCGAATCAACTTCGTCCATGCCCGTAACGTCCAAGCTGGCGACTGGGGCTTCATGGAAACTGGCCACTTATCTGCTAACGGGGACGTGGACTTCTACAGCATGATGGACCTCTTAGTGAAATACGGCTGGGAAGGCCCAATCCGTCCTGACCACGGCCGCCGCATCTGGGGCGACCAAACGGAAACACCAGGCTATGGCCTCTATGACCGTGCCCTAGGGGTTGCCTACATCAATGGCCTCTACGAAGCGCTCTGCCACAAGTATGACCGCAAACCAGACTTCGGTCAATCCGTTTATCCACACGACGAAGAATTACTTAAGAACCGTAAATAAGAAATAACAAGAGAGAGGGAATGCAAAAAATGGCAAACAATCCATATGTTCATGATTTTTCAGGTAAGACTGTTGTATTAACTGGTGCAGGTGGGGTTATTGTTTCTAAGTTAGCAGAAGGTTTTGCTCAAGCTGGCGCTAATGTTGCTTTACTTGACCTTAACGAAGATGCAGCTAACGAAGCGGCTGAAAAGATCAACGCTTTAGGTGGCGGCAAGGCTAAGGGTTACAAGTGTAATGTTTTAGACAAGGAAAACTTAGAAGCTGTCCGCGAAGAATTGAATAAAGACTTCGGCCCATGCGATATCTTAGTTAACGGGGCAGGCGGTAACAGCCCACGTGCAACTACGGATAACGAATTCCATGAAGAAGGTTTAGACGAAGAAACCACTACTTTCTTCGACTTGGATCCAGAAGGCGTTAACTTTGTCTTCAGCTTGAACTTCCAAGGGACCTTACTCCCAACCCAAGTTTTCGCTAAAGACATGGTAGGCCGTGAAGGGGCAAATATCATTAACGTTTCTTCAATGAACGCCTTCACACCATTAACCAAGATCCCAGCTTACTCAGGAGCTAAGGCAGCTATCTCTAACTTCACCCAATGGTTAGCTGTTCACTTCTCTAAAGTTGGCGTACGTTGCAATGCCATTGCACCAGGTTTCCTTGTGTCTCACCAAAACATTGATTTAATGTTTGAAGAAGACCATGAAACCTTGAAACCACGTGGTAACAAGATCATTACCAATACACCAATGGGTCGCTTCGGTGAAGCTGATGAAATGGTTGGGCCAACCCTCTTCTTAGCCGATGAAAAATCCGCAAGCTTTGTTAACGGGGTTATCATCCCAATCGATGGTGGTTTCGCTGCTTACTCAGGTGTTTAATCTGGGCAGCTGTTTTAGATGAATGAATGGGAAAGGCTTAAGCAGGAAAGTAACTTTGTTTAAGCCTTTTCCTTAGTGGTGGAAGAATCATAAATTAGCTAAAATAATAATGGGAAACCACTAAAAGACATAAAAGCAATTTAAGGAGGAATTATCTTGGCGAATTTACCGGAACAATTTACTAAACAAAGAGACTATTTAGTCTGCGTGGATTCTGATGGCTGTGCCATGGACACCATGAATGTCAAGCACTTTGAATACTTTGGCCCTTTAGCAGCTGATGAATTCAATATTCAAAACAAAGACCAATTCCAAGAAGACTGGAACCGGGTGAACCTGTTCTCATCTACACGGGGGATTAACCGCTTCAAGGCTTTAGTGATCTGCTTGAACAATGCCAAAGAGGCTGGCGAGGACATCATCAATATTGATGCCTTAGCGGAATGGACTGAAACGACTTCATCCTTATCTAATGGTTCCTTAGAAGATAGCTTGAAAGACCAAGATGATGAGTCCCTCAAACGTGCCCTGTCTTGGTCACAACGGGTGAACAAGGGGATTGAAGAAGAATTAGCTGGCAATGACAAGCCTTTCCCAGGCGCTAAGGACGGCCTTGCTGCTATTAGCCAAAAGGCAGACCTTGCCATCGTATCATCGGCTAACTCAGAAGCCCTCAACTCTGAATGGACCCGCCACGGTTTAATGGACTATGTGGACGTAGTTTACGGCCAAGAAGCAGGTTCTAAGAAAGACGCCATTGCTAACCTCTTAGAACACGGCTATGACAAGCACAAGATCTTGATGGTTGGGGACGCACCTGGCGACTTAAAGGCTGCAACCGACAACGGTGTTCTCTTCTACCCTATTATCTTTGGACAAGAAGAAGAGAGCTGGGCTGGTTTAGAAAATACAGGCTTGGACAAATTCTTGAATGATGACTATGCGGGTCAATACCAAGAAAGCAAAATCCAAGACTTTGAAGATAACTTAGCCAAACACGACAAATAATTAGGAGGATATGCTCTTATGGCAAAAAAAGCTGAAACAATTGTACAAATGAAAGAAAACTATCTCTTCGCTGTTATCCGTGGGGAAAGCGAAGAAGACGGTTACATTATCTCTAAAGCCTGCTATGAAGGCGGCGTGAAGAACATCGAAGTGACCTTCTCCACTCCAGGAGCTGAACGCGTGATGGCGCGCTTGGCTGAAGAATTCAAGGGCACTGATATGGTCGTTGGGGCTGGTACCGTTCTTGACCCAGTGACCGCTCGCATTGCAATCTTGAACGGGGCAGAATTTATCGTATCCCCAGCTTGGAACCCTGAAGTGGCTAAGATCTGTAACCTCTATACGGTGCCTTACCTACCAGGTTGTGGGTCAGCGACTGAAATCCAAGAAGCTTTAACTTTAGGCTGCGAAATTGTTAAAGTCTTCCCAGGTGGCGTACTTGGTTCTGGCTTCATAAAAGATATCCATGGTCCACTTCCACAAGTTGAATTAATGCCTTCAGGTGGCGTGAACATTGACAACATGGAAGAATGGATCGACAAGGGTGCTTGGGCAGTTGGTGTGGGCTCAGCACTAACCAAAAACTACAAAGCAGAAGGGGCAGAAGGCGTTAAAGCAACCGCTAAGGAATTTGCGGACCGCCTAGCTGCTATCTTGGCTGATAAATAATGCTCAAAAAAGTTGTGACTCTGGGAGAGCTCTTGCTCCGGCTAACGACTGAGAGCAGCGAGCGTTTCTCACAAGCCCAAAACTTTGAAGCAACATTCGGTGGCTCAGAAGCAAATATTGCGGCCACCATCGCCCATCTCGGCATGTGGGCCAGCTTTATTTCAGCTGTACCAGCCAATGAAATTGGTGACGCAGCAGTTGAATTTATGCGTAAGAATGGGGTTCACACCGGCTACATTCTTCACCAAGGCCCTCGTTTAGGGATTTACTTCGCAGAGAAGGGCCATTCCATCCGGCCTTCGAAGATCGTTTATGACCGCCAGTACTCTTCCTTTGTAGAGTCCAAGGTGGAAGATTATGACTTTGACTTGATCTTTGAAGATGCCAATTGGTTCCACACCTCGGGCATTACCGCTGCCCTGTCACCTGAACTCTTTGAGCTCAGCAAACAGTGCATGATTGAAGCCAAACGCCGGGGGATGAAGGTTAGTCTGGACTTGAACTACCGGGCTAGTCTTTGGGGCTTTGAAGAAGCCCGCCATGCTATGGCTGAACTGGCACCTTATGCGGATCTCCTGATTGGGATCGAACCGCTCTTCCTACCTGATGTGGATGGTAATGACTATAAGGACAACCGGAACATCCAATTGCCTTATGATTTCAATACCATTTCTCCGATTTTAGAGCAGATCGCTTCCCACTATAAGTTGGAGAAGATCGCTTTGACCAAGCGCAAGGTCATCAATGCTAGCCGCAACATCCTCCAGTCCTATCTCTACGATGCCAAGGACAATGAACTCTACCCATCCAATGTCTTTGATGTGGATATCATCGACCGGATCGGGGGCGGGGATGCCTTTGCAGCAGGCTTGATCTATGCCTTAAATACCGACAAGTACACCGACGCTGAGGCCATCCAGTTCGCCAATGCGACCTTTGCCTTGAAACATACCATTCCAGGCGATATGGCCATTGTTAACCTCAAAGATGTCGAATCCCTCATGTACCGAGGTAGCAACTTCGACGTCCAACGCTAAAGCAATAGAAAGGGGCAAACCATTTATGCCATTTATTAATGACGACTTTATGTTACAGAGTGAAAGCGCCAAGCACCTCTACCATGACTTTGCAAAAGATATGCCAATTTATGACTTCCACTGCCACTTGAGCCCACAAGAAATTGCGGAAGACCATGAGTTCGAAAACGCTACCGAACTCTTCCTCGGTGGGGACCACTACAAATGGCGTGGTTTACGTGCCATGGGCTATCCCGAAGAATTAATCACTGGGGATGCCTCAGCTGAAGATAAGTTCAAGGCATGGGCTGAAACCGTTCCAAACACGATCGGTAACCCACTCTTCCACTGGAATGCACTGGAATTGAAACGTTACTTCGGTATTGATGAAATCTTATCAGAAGATAACTGGAAAGAAATCTATGATAAGGTGAATACTAAATTACAAGACGAAAAATTAACCGCTCGCCAATTGATTAAGGATTCGAATGTCACCTTTATCTGTACCACCGATAACCCATTCGATAGCTTGGAATACCACAAGCAAATTGCGGAAGATGATTCCTTTGACGTCGACGTGGTACCTGGCTTCCGTCCAGATGGGGCCTTCAAGGCAGGGGAAGAAGCCTTCGTTGACTTCTTAGCTAAGATGGAAGAAGCGAACGGCATCCACATCGATTCCTTCGCTAAATTAATGGAATCCTTGGAAGACCGGATTAAATTCTTCGGTGAACACGGTTCTCACGTGTCTGACCACGGCTTGAAAGTCTTGGCTTATGCTGACTCAACCGAAGAAGAAGTCGAAGACATCTTCCAAAAAGCTGCTAAGGGCCAAGCTTTAACGGAATTAGAGTACGCTAAATTCCAAAGTGCCCTCTTAGTGGAATTGATGAAGATCTACAAACGCGAAGACTTTGTATTCCAAATCCACTTTGGTGCCATCCGTGATAACTCAAGCCGCATGTTTGAAAAGACAGGCTTTGACTCTGGTTTGGACTCAATCAACGACCAAGGCAATGTGGCAGAAGCCCTCAACCGTCTCTTAGACGCTGCGGACAAGACTGATGAATTACCTAAGACCATCATCTACCCATTGAACCCAACCTACTTCGACCTCGTTGCAACAACCTTGGCTAACTTCCAAGGCAACGAAGACGGTCAGAAGAGCCGTTGCCAATTAGGTTCTGGCTGGTGGTTCAACGATACCAAATACGGTATGTTGAAACAATTCAAGTCTTATGCTGAGGCTGGTCTCTTGATGAACTTCGTCGGCATGTTAACCGACTCACGGAGCTTCACTTCTTACACCCGCCACGAATACTTCCGTCGCCTCTTCTGTGACTACATTGGCGACTTGGTTGAACGCGGTGAAATCCCTAATGATGACGCCCTCTTAGAGAAGCTCATCACCAATGTCTGCTACAACAATGCGGTAAACTTCTTCTACGACGAAGAAAAAACCGTCGAAATTGGCAAATAACTTGCAAATTTCATAGCATTCGCTACAATAGAAGTAGCTGAAGAATGACAGAAGGGAGGACACTTACGAATGACTAAGCCAAAGCAAAGCCTAGTAAGTGTAACCCATTTCGACCATTCTTTATGCCCAAAATCTTATATTGTCAAATCCAACTAGTCCAGTTTATGCTGGGCTAGTTTTTTCTTATGTGCAGGAAGGAGTGACTGGATTGTTCTTGCTTTTCAATCAATTTCAACAGAAAGGTTAAGGTGATCCAATGCCAATCAAGGCCGTATCTCGCTATTAGGCGTTACATAATAAAGATAATAAAGAAAGAAGACCAGCTGGGTGGCTGGTCTTTTATATCGGGCTTCCTATATCTCACACCCTTATCTAATCGCTTCGAAAGAGCAGCTTGAGTTTTTTACTGGAAAATGTCAAGAATAGCTGTCAGTTGGCCAGTTATTTGTTATAATAGGACTACTTTAATTAAGAGAATGATGAGAAAGCGAAAGGATGATCATGATGGATAAAGTCGTCGTAAAAGGGCTGAAGAAGAGCTTTGGCGATAATGAGGTTTTGAAGGATATTAACTTTAAGGTAGCTGAGGGGGAAGTGGTTTGTGTGATTGGTCCTTCAGGTTCTGGGAAATCGACCATGCTGCGTTGTCTGAATCGCTTAGAAGATATTGACGCTGGGGAAGTGATTGTCGACGGGGTCAATATTTCCGATCCTTCCATCGACATTAACAAGGCCCGGGAAAATGTGGGCATGGTTTTCCAACAGTTTAACCTATTCCCACACTTGACGGTCCAAGAGAATATTGCCCTGGCACCGGTGGAATTGAATAAACTGACCCAGGCTGAGGCGGACCAAAAAGCCTTAGAACTCTTAGAAACGGTGGGCTTAAGGGACAAGGCTGATGCCTATCCTAATTCGCTCTCTGGGGGCCAACAGCAGCGGGTGGCAATTGCGCGCGCCTTGGCGATGAGCCCAGACTTGATGCTCTTCGATGAACCGACTTCCGCCTTGGACCCAGAAATGGTTGGGGACGTGCTGGAAGTGATGAAGGACCTGGCCGAAGAGGGGATGACCATGGTGATCGTGACCCACGAAATGGGCTTTGCCCGCGAGGTGTCGGACCGGGTTGTCTTCATGGATGGAGGCTATATTGTCGAAGAGGATGTCCCAGAGAAACTCTTCAGCCAACCTGAAAACGAACGGACCAAGAGCTTCTTGGATAAGGTGCTCCACTAGTTGTAAAATGCTGGTCAGGACCACCTGTTTCGCTTCTGCTCATGAGTGGATGTCAAGCTGATTTTTCTTTGCTGATTATAGAGTCGGTGAGGAGGGAACTGTGCGATGAGCTGCTATTTGCTCTCGGGGTTTACGAATGCAAATTGCCGACCTGCTATCTGCTTTCAGAGCTCTCAAGTGCAGATTGGCGAGCTACTATCTGCTCTCAAGACTCGCGAGCGCAAATTGGCGACTTGCTATCTGCTCTCAGAGCTCCTGAGCGCAAATTGCCCCCCAGCTACATTCTGAAATGGCTAAGGATCAACTTCAATGCTCCAATCCTGCTCACAAATAGACGGTTAAATATCTTTTATCTACAAGCTGTTAAATTTTTAATTCACTAATGCTAACAAGTAAAGCTGGAAGTAAAAATCCAGCTTTTTTTGCTTCTTCACTAAATGGTGCTAATGAGCATGCCTTGCACTGTTGAATTTGGGCCTTGAATGTTTAGAGGATCAATATTAAATTATAGCCTTTTGTACTTTATCCGTCAGTCATTGAGGCTCCAGTGCTTTAGACCTGACCAAGTTTCGCAAGCTGCCCTCTTCTTTACCAGTTCTTAAATAAGATTGGTACATATTTGCCGATAAAGATGATAAAATAACAATTGACTATATGACGATCTCTGGGAGTTTTCCCAGGCTTTTAAATTAATCAAGTATGGGAGAAGATAGTATGCAGAATTTAGCAGTGGGTATTGATAAGATGGATTTTTATGCGCCAGGTTATTTTGTCGATATGGCGAACTTAGCCCAAGCGCGCGGGGTGGATCCTAAGAAGTTTAATGAAGGGATCGGCCAGGACCAAATGGCTGTGCCGCCAATTACGCAAGATATCGTGACCATGGGAGCCAATGCGGCTGACTTCTTGACGGAGGAGGACAAGGCGGCTATCGATATGGTTCTCGTGGGGACGGAGAGCGGGATTGACCAGTCCAAGTCTTCCGCTGTCTACATCCACCACTTGCTCGGCATCCAGCCCTTCGCCCGGTCGGTGGAGCTCAAGGAGGCCTGCTATAGCGCGACCGCTGCCCTCCACCTGGGCCTAGACTATGTGCGCACTCACCCTGAGCGAAAAGTCCTTGTCCTGGCTTCCGATATTGCCCGTTATGGCTTGGAAACGTCCGGTGAGGCGACCCAGGGGGCAGGGGCAGTGGCTATCCTCCTCGCAGCCAATCCCCGCCTCGCTGTTGTCGACTCAGACTCTGCCTTCATGACGGAAGACGTGATGGACTTCTGGCGGCCTAACTATACGGACAAGGCCATGGTGGACGGCAAGTTGTCTCTCCGCCAGTACACCCATGTTCTCGAACGGGTCTGGGACAAGTACCATGCAGAGACAGGTTTGAGCTTGGATGATTTCGAAGCGGTCTGCTTCCACCTGCCTTATACTAAGATGGGGCTCAAGGGCCTCCGCCGCTTGATGAAGGGGGCCAGCGATGAGAAGAAGGATAGCCTGCGGACCTATTTTGAAGCTAGCGAACAGTACAGCCGGCGGATCGGGAACGTCTACACGGGCTCGCTCTATCTCAGCTTGATCAGTCTTTTGGACCAGGCAGAGGGCCTCAAAGCGGGGGACCGGGTCGGCATGTATAGCTATGGTTCGGGTTCGGTGGGTGAGTTCTTTAGCCTGGTCTTGGCAGATGGTTTCCAAGCAGGCCGGTATAAGGCAGCCCACGAAGCCTTCTTAGACCAACGTGAAGAGGTTTCGGTAGACCGCTACGAGCAAATGTTTAATGACCGTCTGCCGAGTGATGGTAGCCAGTTAGACCTGACGCCGTCCCATCCGAGTGAGACTTACTATGTCCAAGGTATGGCCGACCACCAACGCCATTATGGCAAGCAATAAAAACAATGAAAGACCTCTGCTAGGATTTCCTGGCAGAGGTCTTTCATTGTTTCTTAGGTTAGTGGTCGCTCTTATCTTGTCGGAGCTCAGCCAACAGTTCACGGGCCTTTTCCTGGTTGATGGTGGAGCTGTCAGCTAGGGCACTGGCCAGCTGGGCGACTTCTTCGCTTTCAGCTCCGACCTGGATGGCGACGGACCGGGCGTGGAGGGCCATGTGACCGGACTGGATGCCTTCAGAGACTAGGGCGCGCAAGGCGGCGAGGTTCTGGGCCAGGCCAATGGCAGCAATGACCTGCATGAGCTCTTGGGCGGGCAAGTGACCGAGCAAGTCCTGGCTCAGCTTGGCCTGGGGATGGATGCCGATAGACCCGCCCACAGTCCCCACAGCTAGAGGCAGGCAGAGTTGGCCTTGGAGGGTCCCTTTATCTTCATCGTAAGACCAAGTGGCTAGGCCGCGGTAGGCGCCGTCCTTCACAGCATAGGAATGGGCGCCTGCTTCGATGGCCCGCCAGTCATTGCCCGTGGCGAGGACGACCGCATCGATCCCGTTCATAATCCCCTTGTTGTGGGTGGCTGCCCGGTAAGGGTCGACTTGGGCTAGGTCGCTAGCATAGCCGATCCGCTGGGCCACCAGGCTGCCGGCAAGGCCGGGTCGGCTGAGCTTTCGGGCAGGAATTTCACATTGGACCTGGACCAGGCACTGGTCGGCGTGGTTGGAGAGGATGGCCATGAGGGGATCGAAGAGAGGCTTGCCATCTTCAGCCAGGGCCTGGTTGAGGGCCAGGCAGCTTTGTTCTTTGACGGCTTCCAGCATGGTGTTCATCATATTAGCCCCCATGGCTTCCTGGGTATCGACATCCAGGTAGATGAGATAGAAGCCCCGACCCTGATAGCTATAGTAGGCAGAGCGGACAGCGCGTGGGCCGCCGCCGTATTTGAGGATGGCGGGATAGGCAGACTTGGCCCAGTCTAGGATCTCGGCTTCGTGACGGCTGACCCAGCCTGTGAAGGCCTCTTTCAGCTTAGAATCATCGGGCCCTGTCAGGCAGACCTGACCCGTCATTAAGCGTGATTCGATATGGGCTTGGAAGCCCGAGCCGGCACTCACAATTTGTCCGGCGAAGTTACTGGCTGCTACCACGCTAGGTTCCTCGGTCACCATGGGCACGATATAGGCCTTACCATTAACCGTCAAGTTCAAGCTCAGGCCCATGGGAATCTGATAAGTCGTGATGACATTTTCGATCATCTGGTCGGCCATCTCCAGGGACATCCCTTCTCCCTCGGCCAGGGCTTGGCAGGTCTCAGCAGCTAGGATGCCTGCTTCTTCTAAGACCTGCCAGCGCTCGGCCAGGGTCTTTTTATGAAAATGTCGCCAAATTTTTTTGCTCATGGTGGATTCGCTCCTTTATTATCATTGCCTTAAGTATAATATATTCCCTGTCTTTAGACAAAAGATTGGGGGAGGTTGAATGGTAGAGATAAGCATCCCTTGCGCTGTTGAATTTAGTCGGCTAAGCCCCAGTCCGGGCTTTTGATTGGGGCTTGAGAAGTGGCAAGCCACACTTGAGGGATCCAAGTGTGTGTAGGATTTCATGAAGCCACACTCTAAGTCTCCGATTATGTGTTGGGACTTATCAAGCCACACTTTAAGTTCTCAATTGTGTATAGGATCTAATCAAGCTACAATTTGAGCTTACACTTGTGGCTTCAATTATGTTTCAAAATAATAATTCAGAGAAATCTTATCCCTTCAATAAAAATGCCCCAAAGCAGACTCACGATAGCGCTCTGGGGGAATTTTTGTTTGTCTAATTTTAATCCTTTACAATCTTTAGCACTTCCGCTTCCATCTGGTCGATGGCCAGGATTTTTTTGTCGCGGATGTCGGCGGACTCGAGTTCCTGGATGGCTTGGGGGTAAGGGACCCCGCTCAGCTCGCGCAGCTTGGCCAGACGTTCGCTGATTGAGGCTTGGTCGGCGTCTTGACCGATGGCTTGGAGGACGGTGGCCGGGAACTTATAGGGGCTAGCGGTCGATACGATGACACCGGCCTTGGCGCCTTCTGTTTGGTCCAGGTACTTGCGGTAGCTCCGTGAGGCCACTGCGGTATGGGGGTCCATGAGATAGTCATTGGCTTCGAAGGCTTGCTTGATTTCGTCCTTGGTTTCGTCTTCGCTAGCAAATTCCCCACTGATGCCTTGGAAGGCTTGGAATTCTTCCGCGGTGACTTGGTAGAGGCCGTCCTGGTCGAGCTGGGACATGAGGGCGGTCAAGTGGTCGCTATTGTCACCCAGGGCATGGTAGAGCATGCGCTCGAAGTTGGAAGAAACCAGGATGTCCATGGAAGGGGAGATGGTCAGCTTGAAGTCACGTTTACGGTTGTAGGTCCCGGTCTGGAAGAAGTCATAGAGGACCTTGTTGTCGTTTGAGGCACAGATTAAGTGATTGACGGGCAGGCCGCAGCGTTGGCCGTAGTAGGCAGCCAGGATATTGCCGAAGTTGCCGGTAGGGACAGTGAAGTCGATGGCTTCTCCGGCTGTGATGGTGCCTGCCTTAACTAATTGGGCATAGGCATAGAAGTAGTAGACCACCTGGGGCAGGAGCCGGCCAATATTCATGGAGTTGGCTGAAGAGAACTGGGCGCCTTGGTCAGCCAGTTTTTGGCGGAGGGCAGGGTCGTTGAAGAGAGCTTTGACCTGGGTCTGGGCATCGTCAAAGTTTCCCTTAACAGCGTAGACATAGGTGTTAGCGCCTTTTTGGGTGAGCATCTGCTTCTCTTGGATATCGCTCACGCCGCCTTCTGGATAGAAGACGGCGATCTTGGTTGAAGGCACATCCGCGAATCCCGCCATGGCAGCTTTTCCGGTGTCCCCAGAAGTCGCAGTCAGAATAATAATTTCCTTATCGTTGTGGTTGATTGCCGCCGCCTGGGTCATTAGGTGGGGCAGGATGGATAGGGCCATGTCCTTGAAGGCGATAGTTGCCCCGTGGAAGAGTTCCAAGTGATAGCGGTCGCCAACTTTGACTAGGGGTGCGATCTTTGGATCATCGAATTTGTCGTCATAGGCAGCTTCGATACAAGCACGGAGGGCCTCCGGACTGTAGTCGTCTAGGAAGGGGCCGAGGATGAATTCAGCCATCTCTTGGTAGGAGTAGTCCTTGAGCTGATCCCAATCGAGCTCGAATTGCGGGAAGGATTGAGGAACATAGAGGCCGCCGTCTGGTGCCAGGCCCTGGAGAATGGCCTGGGAAGCACTGACAACTTGCTTAGGATTGCGGGTAGATTGATAGTACATGCTGGGTCTCCTTTTTAATTTATTTAGCTTGATTCTAATAGTTATATCATAATTGAATTTTATAGACATTTGCAACTGTATTCTTGCAAAATTATGCTATAATGAGGATACATCGGATTATGATTTGAAGACTTGAAAATAGTCTATTGCTTATGATAAGATTAAAAAGTATCTATTTTTAGGTAAACGAATCGATTTCAGGAGGTAAATACATGAAATTTGTAGCAAAGAAACGTGAAGCTGCAGGGACAAACGCATCTAAGAAATTACGTCAAGAAGACTTAGTACCAGGCGTTGTTTATGCAAGCGACCTTGAACCAATCAACATCAGCATGGAACGTGCTGACGTGGAATTAATCGAACGCGAACTCGGGATCAACTCTGTCTTCGAACTCGAAGTTGAAGGCGGAGAAACACGCACCGTCTTCTTACGTGATATCTCACGCGCAGCCTTGAAGCCAATCATCTATAATGTCAACCTTCAAGCCATCAAGAAGGGTGAAAAACTTGAAATGGATATCCCAGTTTACATCGAAAACGAAGACAAACTGGCTAACCCAGACGGCGTAGCAGCCTTGAACTTCTTCGAAGTAACTGTTGAAATCGACCCAGCTACCGCACCAGAATACATCGTAGCTGACGTTGAAGGCTTAGACATCGGTGAAAACATTACCGTTGGCGACTTGACCTTCGAAGGCATCGAAAACGCTGAAATCGTCACCGACCCAGAAGAAGTCATCGTTTCCATCGCTGTTCCAACCGAAGAAGCAGAAGTTGACGAAGAAGTCGTTGAAGCAGAACCAGAAGTTATCAACGAAAAAGAAGCTAAGATCGTAGAAGAAGACGACTAAAACAGGGTGTGAGACTTGGCGTTTAGACTCGGATGATTGGAGCAAGTCAGAATAAGAGCGAAGCATTCGCTCGTTTCTGACTTGTGAAATCACTCCGAGACTGCCAAGTTGAACCCGACTAAACAGGGTGTGAGAAAAGGCGTTTAGAAAGGGATGACTGGAGGCAAAAGGGATAAGAGCGGCTATAGCCGATCGTTCCCTTTTGCTGAAGTCACTCCCTTTCTGCCTTTTCGAACCCGACTACACAGGGTGTGAGCAGTTGCGTATAGACTTGAATGACTGGAGCCCAAACGGAAAAGAGCGGCTTTAGCCGATCGTTCCGTTTGGGTGAAGTCAGTTCAAGTCTGCAACTGCGAACCCGACTAAAACAGGGTGTGAGAAAGAGCGCTTAGCTTTGGATGCTTGGAGTAAGTTGGAATAAGGGCAAGTTAGGCTTGCACGTTTCCAACTTGCGAAAGCACTCCAAAGCTGCTCTTTCGAACCCGACTAAACAGGGTGTGAGGGCGCACGGGTAGAAGTGGAACTCTGGAGCAAAAGACTAGAGAAGGCTAAGAGCCTTCGAAAGGCTTTTGTGAAGAGGAGCCACTTCTGTGCGACCGAACCCGACTAAACAGGGTGTGAAGACTCATTCAAACCCCATTATAAGAATGTGACAAAAGTCAGCGTACTGACTTTTGTGACCGATTAAAAAAGCTGGAGCTACTCCAGCTTTTTTTTGATGCCTGTTGATAACATAATTTTAAGCAGATAGCTAAATTTTTAGAGACCAGGGAGACTTTTGAGGAGATTCGTCACTGCAACCCACACTCGGAGCGTCTGACTGTGGGTTGATACCTAGCAACCCACACTCGCGGTGTCTGAATGTGGGTTAACGCTTCTCAACCCACACTCGCGATGTCTGAATGTGGGTTAACGCTTCTCAACCCACACTCGCAACCCCCGAATGTGGGTTAACAGCTCTCAAGCCACACTTGCGCCTTCCCCAATGTGTCTCGCTACTCCCTAGTCTAGCCCCAGCCCCTATTAACGCGGCACAACCAAGACGCGCTGGTCCTTGTAGGGGAGGCAGTCGACGGCTTGGCCGTAGAAGTTGGTCAGGAGCTCATCTTGGAGCATGTCCTGGCGTGGGCCTTGGGCGAAGACTTGCCCTTCCTTGAGCAGGAGGACGTGTTGGAAGAGCTGGCTGATGTCTTCGCTCCGGTGGCTGATCATGACCAGGCTTAGGCCCTCTTCCTGGCTGACTTCACCAAGAAATTCCAAAAGCCGTTCGCGGGCGAAGAGGTCCAGGGCGTTGAAGGGTTCGTCTAAGATTAGGAGTTCCGGCTTGGTCATGAGACCGCGGAGGATGAGGATCTTTTGTTTCTCACCCTGGGAGAGGGTGGCAAAGGGGCGGTCAGCTAAGTCCTGGCAGTCGAAGCGGGCCAGAAGCTCTTGGGCGGCCAGTTTTTCCTTGGGGCCGACTGCCTGGTAGAGACCGAAGCTAGCGAAGAGGCCGCTCAGGACGATCTTTAGGACCGAGTCATTTTCGGGTAGGCGGTATTCCAGCCAGGAGGACACCAGGCCGATCCGCCGTTTCAAGCGGGAGATATTGGTTTGGCCGAAGCGTTCGCCGAGCACGGTCACTTGGCCGGCGCTAGGCCAGTCATAGCCGCTCAGGATATGGATCAGGGTGGATTTCCCTGAACCGTTGAGACCGAGCAGGGCCCAGTGTTGGCCGGGACAGATTTCGAAGTTGATATTTTTTAGGATAGGGCGTCCCTGCCGGTAGTAACTGACATTTTTTAGGCTCAGGACGCTGTCATTATGTTGGGTCATGGGTCTACCTCCTTTTTACTCTTAGTCTTATGATAGCATGAAATCAAAGATAAAAACCACTTTCATAAGAATTAAATGATAATATTCTAATAAATTGTATTGACAAATGAGACGAGGCTCAGTATAATCAATTTATCGATTAAGAAAGGAGTCCCACTCATGAAAATGTCTAAGAATTTTAAACAAGTGAATATTTTAGTCATTTTACACAGCTAGGACTGGACTGATTGAGATCAGCTTCGAGTCCTATTCGGCTTTGTAGAGTGGGACATAGCATCCCATGCAAGCATTGGGATGCTTTTATTTTAACTAAAGTGTAAGTAAGCAGAAGGATGGGTGGTTTAATGGCAAAGGAAGAAGAGACAAAGCAGGGCATGCAAGTCCTTGTTGAAGCCTTGAATGAAGAAGGGGTTGATGTCATATTCGGGTACCCAGGAGGAGCGGTCCTCGATCTTTATGACCAATTCTTCAAGAACGGCACCAATCACGTCTTGGCCCGGCATGAGCAAGGGGCTGGGCATATGGCGGACGGCTATGCACGGGCAAGCGGCAAGACCGGCGTCAGCGTGGTCACTTCAGGTCCGGGGGCAACCAATATTGTAACGGCTGTGGCAACAGCCCAGATGGATTCGGTACCCATGGTTGTTATTTCCGGTCAGGTGGCCCAGGCAGGAATCGGTAAAGATGCCTTCCAGGAAACGGACGTGATCGGTGTCATGACGCCGATTACTAAGTATTGTGTCCAAGTACGTGATGCCCGTGATATTCCACGGATTATTAAAGAAGCCTTCTATATCGCCAATTCAGGGCGGAAGGGTGTTGTGGTGGTTGACATTCCAAAGAATGTGGGCCAGCAGATGGTAGCTGTTTCCGAGCTGAACACAGAGATCTACCTGCCCGGTTACCAGCCTGAAAAGCAGCAGAAGATTACGAATAATGAGCATATTCAGAATATTATGGAAGCTATCCAAGCTAGTGAAAAACCCCTCCTCCTTGTGGGTGGCGGGATTGCCAAGGCCGGTGCGGAGGAAGACCTGCGTGAATTCGTCCATACCCATAAGATCCCAGTCGTTGCGACACTCTTGGGCTTGGGAGCGGTCGATAGCAAGGATCCTTACTTCCTTGGCATGGGCGGGATGCACGGTTCCTATGCAGCTAATATGGCGCTGATGACTACCGACTGCCTGATCAATATCGGGTCACGCTTCGATGACCGGGTGGCTTCCGTGCCGGACAACTTTGCGCCGGGGGCTAAGATCATCCATATCGATATCGATGCTTCTGAGATCGGTAAAGTTATCCAACCCGACTACGAACTGATTGCCGATGCCAAGGTAGCGCTGGAAGCCCTCAATGCTTCAGCCCTATCCAACTATGAGTCCTCAGAAGAATGGGTGGCCTTCCACAAGGACAACCTAGCCAAGCACCCCATGGCCCTACCGGAAGCCCGGTCGACCATCCGACCCGAAGCGGCCATCGCCTACCTGGGTGAGAAGACCGATGGCGAAGCCCTGGTGGTAACGGATGTTGGCCAGCACCAGATGTGGGCGGCGCAATTCTACCCGGTCCGCCACACTCAGCAGTTCCTGACCAGTGGTGGTTTGGGGACCATGGGCTATGGCGTCCCCGCAGCGATTGGGGCAGCCTTTGGGGCTAAGGAAGGTCAGGATGTCGTTGCCATTGTGGGTGACGGGGGTTTCCAGATGACCAACCAGGAGCTCAATATCCTGTCCGTCTATGATGTGAAACCCAAGTTCATGATCTTGAATAATGAAGTTTTGGGCATGGTTCACCAATGGCAGGATAAGTTCTATGGCCAGCGCTACTCGCATTCTGAATTCTTAGATAAGAATCCAGACTTCGTGAAGTTATCGGAAGCCCTGGGTGTCAAGGCGGCTCGAGTGAGCGATCCCGCTGAGATGGAAGCGGCGATCGACGCCATGCTGGCCTATGATGGGCCTTATGTCCTTGAAATTCGAATTGCCAAGGATGAATTGGTGCTCCCAATGGTTCCAGCAGGTAAGCCCAATAATGAAATGGAGGGATTAGGCTAATGGAATCTCGTATCATTCAAACCCGGGTGGTGAACCGGCCAGGAGTTCTTAACCGGATTACCCAAACGGTCCTCAAACCAGGTTACAACATCGATACCCTTACTTTGCAATATGCCGGGGGTTCAGCTGATTCCAGTGCTGAATTTTCCATCATTACCCTAGGCATTAAATTCGCCGACCAGGCAGCGGTTGAGCTCTTGATGAACCAACTTGAGAAGCAGATCGATGTCATCTATGCGGTCGATATCACAGACGGTCTTCCCAACGATCAAGAGCGCGAAGACCAATCCATTTATTAGGTAGTAACTTACTCTTTGGAGTAAATAATAATTACTATGGCAACCCTCGCGGTGTCTAAAAAAATTAGGAGGAAATAATTATGGCTACAATTTATTATGAAAAGGATGTACAAAACAATGCATTAGAAGGCAAGAAGATTGCCGTTCTTGGTTACGGTTCCCAAGGGGGCGCGCACGCTAAGAACTTACGCGACTCTGGTCAAGATGTCATCATCGGCCTTCGCGAAGGGAGCTCTGCTGACCGTGCCCGTGAAGATGGCTTCGACGTTTTCTCAGTGGCTGAAGCCAGCAAGCAAGCGGACATCGTGATGGTACTTTTACCAGACGAAATCCAAGCTGATGTATATGAAAATGAAATCAAAGATAACTTAGAAGCAGGCAATGCCTTAGCCTTCGCCCATGGTTTTAACATCCACTTCGGGACCATTAAACCAGCAGAAGATATTGATGTCTTCATGGTGGCTCCTAAAGGCCCAGGCCACTTAGTTCGCCGCGAATTCGAAAACGGTTCTGCCGTTCCTGCCTTAGTGGCTGTCGCTCAAGACGCAACAGGCAAGGCCCACGACATCGCTTTATCATGGGCAGACGGCATCGGCGCAACCCGCGTTGGCGTTCTTGAAACAACCTTCAAGGAAGAAACGGAAACCGACCTCTTCGGTGAACAAAACGTTCTGATGGGTGGGGTGACTCACTTGATCGAAGCAGGCTTCGAAGTTTTAGTTGAAGCAGGCTACCAACCAGAATCTGCTTACTTCGAAACTTGCCACGAAATGAAATTAATCGTTGACTTGATCTATGAAGGTGGGATGTCCCACATGCGTCAATCCTGCTCAAATACTGCAGAATACGGCGACTATGTGACTGGCCCACGCGTCATCGGCCCAGAAGTCAAAGAAGCCATGAAAGAATCCCTCAAACGCATCCAAGACGGCGACTTTGCCCGTGAATTCGTGAATGACTACAAGAACGGCTTCCCAGAATTCCACAAGATGCGTGAAAAAGAAGCCAGCCACCAAATCGAAGAAGTGGGCGAAGAGCTTCGCGATATGATGCCATTCGTTAAGAAGAATAAAGTCGACACTAAGAATTAATTCAAGAGAGTGTGACAAAAGTCGGTTAGGCCTGAACCACTTCAGGACTGACTTTTGGAACAGGTTTTTGGAAAAATTCGTGGTTAAAAAAGAGACTGGGGTTTTACTCCAGGCTCCAGTATTAATTCAAGCGACCGTAAAGTGAGAAGGATTGCCTATTAAGCGGTCCTTCTTATCTTTCCGTCACTTGATTTGGAAGGAAGGTATTTTATGTCTGAATTAGTCAGCAAAGAAGAGGTCCTCGATGCCTATCGTAGCTTGCGCCAAGACCTCCCCCAAACCCCACTGCAATATGATAGTTATTTATCTGAGAAGTACCAAGCCCGCATTTACTTGAAGCGCGAAGACCTGCAAGTGGTCCGGTCCTTCAAGATCCGCGGCGCCTACTATGCCATCAACCAACTCTCAGATGAAGACCTAGCCAAGGGCGTGATTTGTGCCTCGGCCGGTAACCATGCCCAGGGTGTGGCCTATACCGCCCAGAAAAAAGGCATCCAGGCTGTGATCTTTATGCCAAATACCACCCCTAATCAAAAGATTAGCCAGGTTCAATACTTTGGGGGCGACTTTGTGGACATTCAGATTGAAGGCGATACCTTCGACGAAAGTAACCGGGCAGCCCACGCCTATGCCAAGGAACATGGGCTCAGCTTCATCGAACCTTATGACGACTTAGACGTGATGCGCGGCCAAGGGACCCTGGCAGTGGAAGTCCACCAAGACCTGGTAGCAGAAGGCCAACAAGCCGACTACTTCTTAGTCCAAGTTGGGGGTGGCGGTCTGATCTCCGGCGTTTCCGCCTATGTCAAAGAGGCTATGCCTGATACCAAGGTTATCGGGGTGGAACCCAGCGGCGCAGCTTCCATGAAAGCAGCCTTGGATGCCGGTGAGCCCACCGCTCTGGAGCGGGTCGATAAGTTCTGCGACGGGACAGCAGTCGGCGAGGCCGGTCAACTCACCTTCCAGCACGTCAAGGCCAAGGTTGACGATATCTGCCTGGTCCCTGAAGGCTTAGCAGCCCAAGCTATCTTGGAACTCTATACCAAACAAGCCATCGTCGCTGAACCCTCCGGCGCCCTGACGGTTGCCGCACTCGAGCTTTTAGCCGATGACATCAAGGGTAAGACCGTGGTTTGCCTCATCTCAGGCGGCAATAACGACATCAACCGCATGGCCGAAATCGAAGAAAAGGCCCTGATCTACGAAGGCATCAAGCACTACTTCATCGTCAACTTCCCCCAAAGAGCCGGTGCCCTGAGAGAATTCGTTACCGACGTCCTCGGACCCGGCGACGACATCTCCGTCTTCGAATACACCAAGCGCAAGAGCCACTCCAGCGGCTCCGTCCTTATCGGCATCGATCTCGCCGAAGCCGGCTCCATCCACGCCCTCAAAGACCGCATGGCCGCCTTCGATCCCAACTATATCGACATCTCAGAAAACTCGACACTGTATCAATTTTTAGTGTAGGGTGTGAGAGGATGCGGGAGAAAGGGAGCTCTGGAGTAAAAGGACAGAGAAGGCTGCAAGCCTTCGACGTCCTTTTGCGAAGAGGAGCCCTTTCTGCATCATCGACCCCGACTAGATAGGGTGTGAGGCTTGGCGTATAGACTCGGATGATTGGAGCAAGTCAGAATAAGAGCGAAGGATTCGCTCGTTTCTGCCTTGTGAAATCACTCCGAGTCTGCCAAGTCGACCCCGACTGTAGGGTGTGAGGCTTGGCGCTTAGCTTTCGAATATCAAAATCTCCTCCAGTTATTGCTGGGGGATTTTTTATATGAAATTATAAAACTAATGTGGAAAGTAACGGACAAAAGGGCAGAGGGTATGTCCGTATCCTGGCCAGAAACTGCCACATCGTAAGAGAAGATGCAGTATCTCAGTCAGAAACTGCCACATCGCAAGAGAAGATGCAGTATCCTGGCCAGAAACTGCCACATCGCAAGAGAAGATGCAGTATCCTAGCCAGAAACTGCCACATCGCAAGAGAAGATGCAGTATCCTGGCCAGAAACTGCCACATCGTAAGAGAAGATGCAGTATCTCAGTCAGAAACTGCAACATCGTAAGAGAAGATGCAGTATCCTAGCTTTCAGTTAGCCAATCCAGAGGGCTAATCATCTCCAAACGGCATTAGCAAGTGAAATGATAGCGAATCGCGTTTCCAAACGGTATTGACAGAGGAGATAGTGCCGGTTTCTAGCCAGCAGCGTCCTTTTTGTCAAAAAATATGCACCTAACAGGAAGACTAAGGTCAAGCAGGGCAGCGCCGTTTTTTATTGGGGCTGGAAGGGATCTGTGCTATACTTTAAGCAAATTATCCAATGAAGATGGAGGGGTTGTGTGTTAACAGGTAAACAGATTGCAGTGGTTGTGACCGGGGGGATTGCGGCTTATAAGGTACCGGGCTTGGTGCGGTCCTTGATCAAGGCAGGGGCTTCGGTGCGGGTGGCCCTGACGCCGGCTGCAGAACGCTTCGTGACGGCGGAGACCTTGGAAGTGCTGACCAAGTATCCGGTCTTAAGAGAAGGGGCGGCTTATCCTGATTCGGTGGGCCATATTGCCTTGGCGGACTGGGCGGACTTGAGCGTGGTGGTGCCCGCGACCGCCAACAGTCTAGGGAAAGTGGCTCAGGGACTGGCGGACAATGAGGCGCTGAGCAGTCTCCTGGCCAACCAAGGATCGATCGTCTTCGTGCCGGCTATGAATCATAAGATGTGGGCCAATCCGGCGGTCCAAAGAAATGTGGCCCGCCTGCGAGCAGATGGGCATTACGTCCTGGAACCTGGCTTTGGCTTCCTGGCTGAGGGTTATGAGGGTAAGGGGCGGATGCCGGAGATTGAAGAAATTCATGCGGGTATCGAGGCCTTCTTCGCCTGCCAAAATCTCGACCAGCCCCTGGACCTGACTGGCCAACGTCTAGTCATCAGCGCCGGGGGAACGGAGGAACCGATCGACCCGGTCCGCTACCTATCCAATCGCTCGTCGGGGAAGATGGGAACGGCCCTCGCCCATGTGGCCCTCCTGGCTGGAGCCCAGGTGACCCTGGTCCAGACGCCTTCAGCGCAAAATCTACCGGTCCTGCCTGGCATTACAACCCGCCAGGTCACGACCGCCCAAGAGCTCTACACGGCTATGCATGAGGAGATCCAGAGCGCGGATATCCTCGTGATGGCAGCGGCTGTGAGCGACTACCGGGCCGCCCAAGCCGCTGACCAAAAGATTAAAAAGCAAGACCAAGACCAGGGCCTACGCTTAGAATTGGCAGAAAACCCAGATATCCTGGCCAGCCTGCCTAAAGACAAGGCCTATGTCATTGGCTTTGCGGCGGAGACCCAGCGTGTCGTGGACTATGCCCGGCAGAAACTTGAGAAGAAGGGGGCCCAAATGATCGTTGCCAACGATGTCAGCCAGGCTGGCATTGGTTTTGCGAGTGAGGACAATGCGGTCCAGATCGTGACCCCGACGGACGTCCTAGCAGTGGCCAAGCAGTCCAAGTACGGCATCGCCGCCCACATCTTAGCCCAAGCCCTCAAGGAAAGAGAATAAGCACTAAGCACAAGGAGGTTCTTTTGTATGAAGACACTTAAAGCTTTGAAAATATGCAACTTCTTACCGCTCATCTATTTTGGGCTCTTAGGCCTATCTTTTCTTGGCCTACCAGCTGTCGCTTCGATAATTGGAGAGGGAGCCTTCATGGATGGCTGGATTGGTCTTGCCTTCGCCTTGGCCCTGGGATCCGGCATCTTTATGGCCATCTGGACTTTAGCCAGCCTGGCCTTAACCGCCTGGCTCCTCTTTCGAGGCAAGCAAATCAAGCACCGGCCCCTCTATCGGCAGGGCCTCCTCAGTCTAGTCCTGGCAGGCCTGTATTTCACTAGCTTCGGTATTGAAGATCGGCTCTTAGCGATTTTTGGCCAAGAGCAGACCTGGCCCTTGAACCTGGTCTACTTTCTAGTCCTCATCCTGACTTTGATCCTAGCCTGGCCCCATAACCGCGCCTTGTAGATACAAAAAAAGCCTTCTACCAATCTCTACTTTGATTGGCGGAAGGCTTTTAGTGTGTTTAGATGAGTTAATTTTTTCAAAGGCGCTAAACAGCTGTGTAGCCGCCGTCGACCTTGACATCTGAGCCCCGAGGAAGAGGATGGCAGCAGACACTTCTTGTAAAATATTTTTAATCCGAAATATCTTACACCTATATACCAAAAAGCGATCAAGCAAGTTTGAAAAAAACTAACTACCTTCTGTTAGCGAGTGATTTGCCGGCAACTTGCGAATGAGGGCTCTGTTAGCAACTAGGAAGCCGACAACTTGCAAACGAGGCCTCCATTAGCAAGTTGACTGGCATGAACTTGCGAACAGGCCCTCCATTAGCAAGTAGGCTGTCGACAACTTGCGAACAGGCCCTCTATTAGCAAGTAGGCTGTCAGCAACTTGCGAACGCAGCCTCCGTTAACAAGTTGAACCTCTACTAGGCAAGCTCCCACACCCTCACCATAAAGAAAACAAGCTAGCCAGGGTCTGGCTAGCTTGTTGATCCTTCATCCTTAAAACTCTTCTCCCAATACAAATGAGTTCTCGTCGAGGGAGAAGGGCTCGTCTTGGTTGATGTGGTCGTAGTAGAGGATGCCGTTGAGGTGGTCGATTTCGTGTTGGAGGACGATGGCGGGGTAGCCTTTGAAGCGTTTTTTGTGCTCATTGCCTTCCAAGTCTTGGTAGCGGAGGGTGATGCGCGCATAGCGAGGCACATAGCCAGGGACGTCTTGGTCGACGGACAGGCAGCCTTCGCCGCTCGGTAGGGCCACTTTTTCTAGGGAGTGGCTGAGGATGCGCGGGTTGCAGACGACTTCTTCCATTATAATCTTGCCGTCTGGGTCTTCCAGGTCGGGAATCAGGACGGCGGTCATTTGCTTGGAGACATTGACTTGGGGAGCAGCCAGGCCTACGCCTGCACGGAGGCCGTACTTTTCAGCGATTTCTTCATCTTGGCTGTTGTGGAGGTAGTCCATCAAGTCTTGGGCGAAGGCGCGGTCCTCGTCAGTCAGAGGGAAGGTCACTTTCTCAGCGGTTTTGCGCAGGGTGGGGTGGCCGTCCCGGATAATATCATCCATTGTAATCATATTGATATAACATCCTTTCTAGTCTAGTAAATGTCTTCCCCTCATTATACCGTTAAAGCCGGGAAATGTTTAGCGCTTTTGCTTAATATTTAAGACGAAAAAAACAGCTCGCGAAAAAGCTTTCAAAGGATTAGGCCGTGTAAACGCTTAAAACAGGCTACTTTGCTCCTTGTCCTAGATGAGACTATAACAGATGATCCAAAATGATTGGTACAGTTAAATGATTTAATTTACGAATAAGAACAAAAACCGCATTTAAAGGCCTGAGATCATAGGCTTGTCATAAGAACAAACTTTGTGAAAAAAGGCTCAAAGTACAGAAAAGACAGCCTTTTCATTAATTTTTCTGTACTATAAAAGAACTTTTGCTTGGACAAGCTATAAGACTTGCTTTTTATACGCTAAAATGATACTTTATAACAGAGGGCTGCATTTGATTGATACAGAATTGAATGCACTTGATTTATTACTGAAAGAATTTCAATTATAAGAGAGGAATGATTATAAATGGCTAAACAACCAGTAGATTATGCTGCGCAGTTGGAAGCAATTGACGAGCTTTTCCCAATGGTTCGTATCTTAGACGAAGAAGGGAAAGTCGTTAATGAAGAGATTATGCCTGATTTATCAGACGATGAATTAGTTGAATTAATGAAACGGATGGTGTTCTCTCGGACGCTTCACGAACGTTCTATGGCTCTCGCTAAACAAGGACGTTTAGGTTTCTACGCACCTACCTATGGGCAAGAAGCTTCCCAAATGGCGAGCTCTTATGCTTTCGAAGAAGGTGACTGGTTATTCCCAGGCTATCGTGACGTTCCTCAATTAATCGCTAAAGGCTTGCCTATCTACAAGGGCTTCCTCTGGTCACGTGGACACGTTGAAGGGAACGACTACCCTGAAGACCTACATGCGATGCCACCACAAATCATTATCGGTGCTCAATTAATCCAAGCTATGGGTAATGCTGTTGGCCAAAAATTAAATGGTTCCGACAATGTGACTTATGTCTACACTGGTGACGGTGGTTCATCCCAAGGTGACTCTTATGAAGGCTGGAACTATGCAAGCCGCTACAAAGCACCAATCGTATTCTTCATCCAAAACAACGGCTTCGCTATCTCAACCCCACGCGAAAAACAATCCGCTGCTAAGACCTTAGCTCAAAAAGCTGTGGCAGCAGGTATCCCAGGGGTACAAGTTGACGGTAACGACGCCTTGGCTGTTTACGCTGTGGCTAAACAAGCACGTGAATATGCCGCTGCTGGTAATGGTCCTGTCTTGATTGAAACCATCACCAACCGTTTAGGTGCTCACTCAACATCAGGTGACAACCCTAAACTTTACCGGACTGATGAAGATATCGAACTATGGACCGGCCGTGAACCTCTCTTACGTATGCGTAAGTTCATGGAAGACAAGGGTCTATGGAATGAAGACATGGAAACTGAATATGTTGACCAAGTGAAAGAAGAAATCAAAGAAGCGATTCAAAAGGCAGAAGCTGCCCCACAACAAAAAGTTTCTGATTTCTTGAAGAACATGTTCGAAAACCCTGGTCAAAACATTAAAGAACAAATCGAACAATATGAAGCAAAGGAGAGTGAATAAGCATGGCTAAAAAGAACAACCGCAACAAAACAATGGTTGAAGCCGTTACAGAAGCGTTAGACCAAGAAATGGCACGCGATGAAAAAGTCTTAATCTTTGGTGAAGATGTGGGTAAAAACGGCGGTGTATTCCGTGCCACCACAGGCTTATACGACAAGTATGGTGAAGACCGTGTCAGCGATACACCTCTATCCGAATCAGGTATTGGTGGTTTAGCCATTGGTTTAGCTCTTCAAGGCTTCCGTCCTGTTATGGAAATCCAATTCTTCGGTTTCGTCTTCGAAGTTATGGACTCCATCTCTGGTCAAATGGCACGTACCCGTTACCGTATGGGTAGCACCCGCCATATGCCTATTACCGTTCGTTCACCATTCGGCGGGGGCGTTCACACACCTGAAATGCACGCGGACTCCCTTGAAGGCTTAATGGCCCAATCTCCAGGCTTGAAAGTGGTTATTCCATCAAGCCCATACGAAGCAAAAGGTCTCTTGACCGCTTCTATCCGCGACAATGACCCAGTTGTCTTCTTAGAACACATGAAACTTTACCGGTCATTCCGTGAAGAAGTTCCAGAAGAACAATATGAAATTGAATTGAACAAGGCCAATGTTGCCCGCGAAGGTAATGATGTGACTGTCATTGCTTACGGCTACATGGTGCGTGAAGCATTGAAGGCTGCTGAAGCCCTTGAAAAAGACGGTATTTCAGCTGAAGTTATCGACTTACGTACCGTTCAACCTCTAGATATGGAAACCATCGGGGCTTCTGTTGACAAGACAGGCCGTGTGGTAATGGTTCAAGAAGCCCAACGTCAAGCTGGCGTGGGTAACCAAGTGATTGCTGAAATTTCACAACGCAATATCTTGAGCTTAGAAGCACCTATCCAATTCGTATCTGCTGCAGATACTGTCTTCCCATTTGGTTTAGCTGAAAACGTTTGGTTACCAAATGCTGAAGATATCCAAGAAGCAGTGAAGAAAGCAACTGAATTCTAATTGATTAAGGACGCTTGGTAGCGGTTAGGGCAACTTAACCGCTCTGAGCTTTATCATTTCAGGATAGTTTAGACAGGTATTGAGAGATAGAAGGGAAGAACTCAAACTATGGCTTACATTTTTAATATGCCCGATGTCGGCGAAGGTATGGCAGAAGGCGAAATCGTTGCATGGGACGTCAAAGTCGGCGACGAAGTCCAAGAAGAAGATACACTCGTTGAGATCCAAAACGATAAATCCGTTGAAGAAATTACCTCTCCTGTAACAGGGAAAGTAACCAAGCTTTACTATGAAGAAGGCGACTTGGCAATGGTTGGTGAACCATTGATCGCATTCGAAGGGGAAGGCTTAGAAGACAACGAAGCTGAAGCAGCACCTGCTTCAACACCTGAGTCTCCAGCCCAAGAAGAAAAAGCTGAAGATCCAGCACCAGCAAGCAATGGTGGCGGCTCTTACTACAAATTCCGCTTACCTGACGTTGGTGAGGGTATGGCAGAAGGCGAAATCGTTTCTTGGTTAGTTTCTGAAGGTGACGAAATCACTGAAGAAGACTCCCTCGTTGAAATCCAAAACGACAAGTCTGTCGAAGAAGTGGCTTCACCAGTTGCTGGTACGGTTAAGAAGATCTTAGTGGAAGCAGGCACCATCGCTAATGTTGGGGATGTTTTAGCTGAAATCGACTCACCAGAACACAATGGCGAAGATGATGGCGCAGAAGATACTTCAACACCTTCACAACCTGCTCAAGAAGCTAAGGCTGACGAAGGTAATGATGACGCAACAGGTGGCGCAGCTTCAGCACCAGCTACAGCTGATCCAAACCGCGTGATCCAAGCCATGCCTTCTGTTCGTAAATATGCACGCGAAAAAGGCGTTGACATCAGCTTAGTGAACGGCAGCGGCAAGAACGGTCAAATTACCCGTGATGATATTGACAACTTCGATCCAAACGCTCAAGCTTCAAGTAGCCAAGAAGCTGGCCAAGAAGCCGCTCCAGCTCAAGAAGAAAAAGCAGCTAAGAAATCACCAGCTCCAGCTCCAACTGTTTCTAACGAAGACTTAGTTGAACGCGTTAAGATTTCACCAATGCGTCGGATCATCTCTGAATCCATGACCACTTCTAAGTTTACCGCACCTCAAGTATCCCTCTTCATGGACGTTGAAGTGTCTAAACTTTGGGATCACCGTAAGAAATTCAAGGGCATCGCTGCAGAACGTGATGTGAAGTTAACCTTCTTACCATATGTGGTTAAAGCCTTAGTTGCTGCTGTTAAGAAATACCCAATGCTTAACGCATCAATCGACGAAGAAAACCGCGAATATATCCTTAAGAAATACTATAACGTAGGGATCGCAACAGACACTGACAATGGCCTATTCGTTCCAAACGTTAAGAATGCTAACCAAAAATCAATGTTTGAAATTGCTAACGAAATCAACGAAAAAGCTGCCAAAGCTCATGCTGGCGAATTAACCAACGAAGAAATGGGCGACGGTACCATTACAATTTCTAACATCGGTTCAGCTGGTGGTGAATTCTTCACTCCAATCCTTAACTTCCCAGAAGTTGCCATCTTAGGTTTCGGTGCCATCAAGCAAGAACCTGTTGTCAACGATGAAGGCGAATTAGTAGTTGGCCGCGTTCTGAAACTGTCATTAACCTTCGACCACCGTATTGTCGATGGGGCTGTCGGTCAACGCTGCTTGAACGAAGTCGCTCGCTTATTGTCAGAACCAGAATTGCTATTAATGGAAGGATAGGTTGATAAAATATGGTAGTAGGAGCAATGGCAATTGAATTAGATACAGTCGTTATCGGTTCAGGCCCTGGTGGCTATGTGGCAGCAATCCGTGCTGCCCAAAAAGGCCAAAAGGTTACAGTAATTGAACGCGAATTCCTCGGTGGGGTTTGCTTGAACGTCGGCTGTATCCCTTCTAAAGCCTTGATCCAAGCAGGTCACGCTTACCATTCTGCCTTAGAAGGCGCAGAAGTTTTCGGTGTGACAACTGAAGGAACAAACTTAGACTTTACCAAGACCCAAGATTGGAAAGACAACCAAGTCGTTAAGAAAATGACTGATGGGATTGGCTTCCTCTTCAAGAAGAACAAGATCGATGTGATCTGGGGCGATGCCTACATCAACAACGATAAAGAATTAACCGTTACCGGTGAAGGCGACGAACATCAATTGTACACTTACAACAACTTGATCGTTGCTACTGGGTCAACACCAATCGAAATCCCAGGCTTCAAGTTTGGCGGTAACATCGTTGACTCAACAGGCGCTTTAGCCTTCGAAGAAGTTCCAGAAAAACTCTTAGTGATCGGTGGTGGCGTGGTAGGTTCTGAATTAGGTTCTGCCTACGCTAACCTCGGTTCTGAAGTCACCATCCTTGAAGGATCTCCACAACTCTTACCAGGTTTTGAAAAAGACATGGTGAAAGTGGTTCAAAAAGACATGAAGAAAAAAGGCATGACCGTTATTACTAATGGCATGGCTAAAGAAGCAACAGACAACGGCGACTCTGTTACCGTTAAATACGAAGAAAAAGGTAAAGAAAAAGAAATTACCGTTTCTAAAGTTCTAGTATCTGTTGGTCGTCGCCCAAATACGGCTGAAATCGGTCTTCAAGCAGCAGGCGTTGAAATGGACGACCGCGGCTTAGTCAAGGTTGACGAACAAGGCCGCACAAGCGTGAAGAACATTTACGCTATTGGTGACATCGTGCCAGGCCTAGCTCTAGCTCACAAAGCTTCTTACGAAGGGATCGTAGCTGCAGAAGCTATCGCAGGGGAAAATGCAATTGTTGACTACAAGTCAATGCCTTCAATTGCTTACACTGACCCTGAATTAGCTAGCTACGGCTTAACCGAAGCTGACGCTAAAGAAAAAGGCTTGGAAGTCCACTCCTTCAAATTCCCATTCGGTGGGAACGGACGTGCCGTATCTATGGCTAACGCAGATGGTTTCGTTCGCTTAGTCGCTACTAAGGACAACAACATTATCGTTGGTGGCCAAGTGGTTGGACCTAACGCATCGGATGCAGCTGCTGAAATTGGCTTAGCCATTGAATCTGGCATGACAGCTGAAGATATTGCCTTGACGGTTCACGGTCACCCAACCTTGAATGAAGCGATCAAGGACTGCGCAGAAGGTCTTTTAGGCCAAGCTATCCACGCTTAATCCGATTAAGCAGACAAAAAATTGATTCTATACACAAAAAAGAGCCTGATCTCGGGCTCTTTTTTAATGGGGCTTATGGTTGTACTGTCAGCATGCGTTTCGTTTTGAGTTTGATCGTTAAAGAGCCATGGAAGCGGTGAGAGCCAAGGTCTCTCACCTAGCAAGCTTCAAAGAATTAGAGTGCGACAAAAGTCGGTTAAGCCTGAACCACTGGAGCAAAATCTAGAAGAGCCTTGCTAAAGGCTCGCCTAGATTTTGTGAAGTGGAGTCAGGGTTGACTTTTGGAGCAGGTTTGGGCTAGTACGGCTAGCGCCTACTATATTTTTATCCCCAGCCAAGTTCCAAACCTTCTTCTCCTCCCAGACTAAGCCGCTTGCTGCCACCAGGGTCTATTTTCTGCTATAATAGAAGCAAAGTGAACGCTGAAGGAGGCGATTGGGATGGCTTATGCTTACCCACTGGATATGAATTGGTCGAAGGAGGAGATGACGGCAGTGGTGGAATTTTTCCATGCGGTGGAATTGGCCTATGAGGGAGGCGTTGACCGCACAAACTTGCTGGCGGCTTACCGGGCTTTCAAGGAAGTGGTGCCGTCGAAGATGGAGGAGAAGCAGCTGGGCAATGCCTTCGAGAAGGTGTCGTCCTATAGTGTGTATCGGACCATGCAGAAGGCTAGGGCTGTGGAGTCTGGCCGCGTGACCATGCCTTAAGGAGGAAGTTGAATGGATAGACAAGCAATTGAAGAATTAGTTCACAGTTGGGTGATGGCGGCGGCTGACCATATCCGCCAGGCGATGGACCAGCCGCTGACAGTAAATGAGAAGTCCAGCCACCAGGATATTGTGACTAACCTGGACCAGGAGACGGAGCGCTACTTGCGCGAGCAGATCCAGTCCCACTTCCCAGATGATCGAATTATTGGCGAAGAGGGGGAGGGCCAGCAGTCGGATAGCCTGGAGGGAACCGTGTGGATTATTGACCCCATCGACGGGACCGCGAATTTCTATGGCCAGGGCCGCCACTTCGCCATTATGCTGGGGCGTTATGTGGATGGGGAAGGCCAGTTTGGCGTGATCTACGATGTGATGGCGGATGACTATGTGTCTGCCTGGAAGGGGCAGGGGGTGACTTGGAATGGCCAGCCTTTTGACAAGCCTTTTGACGACAAGCCCCTGCGCGAGGGTCTGATTGCAGGCAACGGCAGCTACGCCCTCCACAATACCCACCGCATCCAGGACTTCATTGACCAGGCGCTAGGCTTTAGGATCTACGGCTCGGCCGGCTTGCAGGTTCTCTATGTTCTGCGTGGGGACCTTTTACTCTACTTCTCACCTAAGCTAGCCCCCTGGGATGTGGCCGCCGGGTCTGTTATTGCCCGCGAGGCAGGGCTTAGTTTCAGTCAGTTCGATGGCAGCAAGTTAGACCTCCTCCACAAGGGCTCCGGTGTGATCGGTTACCCCAGCGCCTACCAACAATTTATCAAGTACCTAGCTGTTGAAGCCGCCTGGGATAAAATGTAAAAATCCCCAATAAGCGCTAGGCAAGGCCTAGTAATAGTGATAAAATGAAAAAGCAGATTTTTTGGAGCTTTATGAACTTGTGATTATGATTGTGCAAGTGAGCATTCGTTACGCTTCTGAATTTGGTCGTTAAAAAGCCATGGCACCGGTTCAGGCCAGGGTCCCTCACCTAGCGAGCTTCAAAGGGCTAGTACGGCTAACGCCTACTATCCCTAATTCACATCGCTTGCTTTTTCATGGCTAACGACCAATTTCAACGCTCCACTACTGCTCAAGAGTAGATTACATAGAAAGTTTCCTAAATCACTAATATTAAAGTATAAAACATTTTTTGACCAGTTAAATAATAGAAGCAAAAGAAAAAGGAGTTAAGACATCAATGACAAAACGCGAAGATATTCGGAATGTCGCCATTATAGCCCACGTTGACCACGGGAAAACAACCTTGGTTAACCAGCTACTTGAAAATTCAGATACCTTAGATGAGCGGGCCCACTTAGATGAACGGGCCATGGATTCCAATGACCTGGAACGGGAACGTGGGATTACCATCCTCTCTAAGAACACTGCGGTTAACTACAAGGGCACCCGAGTGAATATCATGGACACCCCAGGGCACGCGGACTTTGGGGGTGAAGTGGAACGGATCATGACCATGGTTGACGGGGTTGTTCTGGTTGTGGATGCCTATGAAGGGACCATGCCACAGACTCGTTTTGTCCTCCAAAAAGCCTTCGAAGCGGGCAAGACCCCAATTGTGGTGGTGAACAAGATCGACAAGCCAGCTGCTCGGCCAATGGAAGTGGTGGATGAAGTTCTTGACCTCTTCATCGAGCTCGGTGCGGATGAAGACCAAATCGAATTCCCAGTGGTTTACGCTTCAGCTATGAACGGAACGTCCAGCTATTCGGCAGACCCTGCCAAGCAAGAAAAGACCATGGCACCAATCTTTGACGCCATCATCGAAAACGTGCCAGCCCCTGAAGATAACAAGGATGAACCCCTGCAATTCCAAGTCTGCATGCTGGACTATAACGACTATGTAGGCCGTATCGGGATTGGCCGGATCTTCCGCGGCTCCATCAGTGTGGGCGACCAAGTGACCTTGAACAAGTTGGACGGGACCAAGAAGAACTTCCGGGTCACGAAATTGTTAGGCTTCCTTGGTTTAGACCGGGTAGAGATTGACCATGCCGAAGCGGGCGACTTGATTGCGGTATCCGGGATGGAAGATATCTATGTGGGTGAAACCGTGACGGATACTGAGGTACAGGAAGCCTTCCCGCCACTACGGATCGATGAGCCTACTCTACAAATGACCTTCATGACCAACAACTCGCCTTTTGCGGGTCGGGAAGGGAAATTTGTGACCGCCCGTCAGATCGAAGAACGCTTGAAGTATGAGCTCCATACCGACGTGTCTCTGCGCGTGGAAGATACGCCTGAGCCTGACCAATGGATCGTTTCTGGCCGGGGGGAACTCCACCTGTCCATCTTGATTGAAAACATGCGCCGGGAAGGTTTCGAACTCCAAGTGTCACGGCCAGAAGTCATTATCCGTGAGATCGACGGCATCAAGCAAGAGCCTTTTGAATCGGTACAAATCGACACCCCTGAAGAATACCAAGGGAGCGTGATTGATTCCTTGAACCAACGTAAGGGGCAAATGTTAGATATGGTGAATGAAGGTCGCGGGACGGTGCGCTTGAACTACTTGGTGCCTGCCCGGGGGATGATCGGCTACGGTACCCAATTCGTGACCATGACACACGGTTACGGGATCATGAACCATAGCTTCGATTCCTACCAACCCCTGATTAATACCGAAATCGGCGGCCGCCGCAATGGCTCTCTGGTCTCTACGGAAACCGGCAAAGCCACCACTTACGGCATCATGAACGTGGAAGACCGCGGGACCATTTTTGTCCACCCAGGGACTGAAGTTTATGAAGGCATGGTTGTCGGGGAAAATGCCCGGGAAGAAGACATCGACGTCAACATCGTCCGGGCCAAGAACCTGACCAACGTGCGTTCAGCCACCAAGGACCAAACCGCGACCATCAAGGAACCGCGCGTCCTGAACCTGGAACAATCCCTGGAATTCATGGATGATGACGAACTCTGTGAAGTGACCCCAGAAACTGTCCGCGTCCGCAAACGCATCCTTAACAAGAGCGAACGCGCCCGCTACAACAAACGTAAGAAAAAAGCAGAAAATTAAGCAAGAACCGGTAGGAAGTGGAGGGATGAGCTCTACTTCCTGCTTTTTATTTGGGAATTGTGCTGGTGAGCATGCGCTGCGCTGTTGAATTCGATCTTTGAATTTTAGAAGGATCAAGACGGCTAGTGCTTCTGGGACTAGAGGGGGACTGAATTCTGGGATTAGAAACTGCATTGTCTCGAAGGAAGATGCAGTAAGTCGCCGAGAAACTGCATTGTCGTGCGAGAAGATGCAATTTCTCCAAGATACGGCAATCCTGGTGCCCATAACGGACAATCACTGGCTCTTTTGTCGGTATCTCCTTTCGTAAGCGCCAAAACGTTTGAGATATGTCGGTAAGTCGTTCCGTAAGCGCCAATACGTCCGAGATATGTCGGTATCTCGTTCCGTAAGCGCCAAAACGTCCGAGATATGTCGGTAACTCAGTTCGCAAGCGCCAAAACCCTCGAGATATGTCGGTAAGTCGTTTCGCAAGCGCCAAAACGTCCGAGATATGTCGGTAAGTCGTTTCGCAAGCGCCAAAACGTCCGAGATATGTCAGTAAGTCGTTTCGTAAGCGCCAAAACGTCCGAGATATGTCGGTAAGTCAGTTCGCAAGCGCCAAAACGTCCGAGATATGTCGGTAAGTCGTTTCGCAAGCGCCAAAACGTTTGAGATATGTCGGTAACTCCTTTCGCAAGCGCCAAAACGATCCGGATATGTTCTTATCTCGCTCACAGCAGCCAAATCCTGGCTTAATAGATAGTCACATTTATTCTCAAGCGAATAAAATCCTGAAAACTAACAAGCTTCTCATCAAGTTATGGTATAATTTCATGTGTATATGCTTAATATAAAGAAGGAGGGGATAGCGAATGGATATCGATCGGAAGCAAGCGGAAGAGATCTTGCTTCATGAAGCCCAACGCATCTCCCACTTAATCCTCAGTCAAAAGGAACACTTATGTTTTGCCCAGTGTCCGGCCTTTGAGGAGATTGTGGATACTCAGATGTATGGCTTCTCCAAGCAAGTCGCCTATGCGATTGCGAGTGGTGCACTTTCGAAAGATAAGGGCCATCAAATTATTCAAGAATTGGAGAATACCCTGAACCAGGTTTATACGGAGATCTTCGAAGAGGGGCAGTTCTACCATGTAGAGGGGGACCACCGTGCCAACAGAAAAGACTCCTAAGTCTAAGACGCAAAAGCTCGCTTCGGCGCTGAGGAGGGCCTACCGGGAGATGAATCTATCGATCTTCCTGCCCTATATGGTGCTCTCGATTATCGGCTTGATCATGGTCTTTACGGCTTCATCCTACCGGGCCATCTCGGAGGGCAATGATGTCTCCTACTATGTGGTCCGCCAGCTGGTCTTCATGGGCGTCGGTTTCGTCGTCGCCATGCTGATCTACCGGCTCCGGGTGACGGTTTTTCGCAGCCAAGCTTTCAAGAAGCTGGCCATTGCGGTCATCAGCCTGGCCTTGGTCTTCGTGCTCTTCTTTGGAGAAGAGATCAACGGGGCCAAGGGTTGGATCGACCTCTATGTGATCTCCATCCAACCGATTGAATTCGCCAAGCCGGTCTTGATCCTACTCTTAGCGGACTATTTCAGCCGCTACCAAAAAGACTTCGGCCAGAACCCGGGCTGGAAGGGTTTCTTCCGAGTCCTCGGCCGCCATCCCTTAGTACCTGGCGCCATCCTGCTCTGGCTGGGCATTGCCGTCCTCCTGCCTGATATCGGGGGCTTCGGCCTGCTGCTTGTTATTGCCAGTCTCATGGTGCTGGGATCGGGGATATCGTCTAAGGTCGTCAAAGTGCTGAGCGGTCTGGCGGTCGCAGGCTATGCCGTCTTGGTTTTAGGCGCTCGCCTGGCCAACCATCTGGGCTGGTCCTCGGATAACTACCAAGTCCAGCGCCTGCTCAGCTTCGTGAATCCCTTCCCCGAGGCTCAGGGAATCGGCCACCAATTGGTCAATTCCTACTATGCCCTCAAGGGGGGCGGTCTCTTCGGCCGAGGCCTGGGGAATTCGGTCCAGAAGTTGGGCTACCTGCCTGAAGCCCACAACGACTTCATCATGGCCATCGTGGGCGAGGAGTTGGGGCTAGTTGGCCTAATCTTTATCCTGGGCCTCTACTTCTACCTCACCCTCTACCTCTACTTCCGGGCCCAGAAAGCCCGAAGCGTCTATATCCAAATGCTCTTAATTGGGCTGGCCTCTTATTTCCTGATCCAGGCTGTGATCAACCTGGGCGGGGTGACGGGGCTCCTGCCGATCACGGGGATTACCTTCCCCTTCATCTCATACGGCGGGTCCTCCATCCTCACCTCGGCCATCATGGTGGGCCTGGCCCTCTCAGCCGTAAGAGCCGATCAGTTCGGCCAGCTCAAAAAACGTCAACCATCCAAGTAGCCACTGCATGTCATCAAAGGGGAGTGTAATTATGATTAAAAAAGTCCTAGTCGCCAACCGTGGCGAAATCGCTATCCGTGTCTTCCGGGCCTGTTTTGAATTAGGCATCGAGACGGTCGCTATCTTTGCCAAGGAAGATGAGAATTCGGTCCACCGCTTCAAGGCGGACGAATCCTACCTGGTTGGGGAAGGCAAGAAACCAGTTGAAGCCTATCTCGACATCGAAGACATTATCCGCATCGCCAAAGACACCGGCGCCGACGCCATCCACCCTGGCTACGGCTTCCTGTCTGAGAATGTGGACTTTGCCCGCCGCTGCCAGGAAGAAGGCATTATCTTCATCGGACCGAAAGTCGAAACCCTGGATATGTTTGGGGACAAGGTTAAGGCAAAAATTGCCGCCCGTGATGCCGGTATCCGCGAAATTCCAGGGACACCAGGTCCAGTGGAATCTGTCGAAGAAGTCCGTGCTTTCGCCAAGGAAGCGGGCTATCCGATCATGGTCAAGGCAGCCAATGGGGGCGGGGGCCGCGGCATGCGGGTGGTTCGCTCAGAAGATGAACTGGAAGAACAATTCGAAACAGCCTCCAACGAAGCGCTCAAGGCGTTTGGCTCGGGCGTCATGTATGCCGAGAAATACATTGCCAATCCTAAACACATCGAAGTACAAATCCTAGGCGACCAGCACGGCCATGTTATGCACCTCTGGGAACGTGACTGCTCCGTCCAACGCCGCCACCAAAAAGTGGTTGAAGTGGCGCCAACAGTGGGTCTGCCCATGGAAGTCCGCCACGAGGTCTGCGATGAAGCGGTCCGCCTCATGTCCCATGTCGGCTATCAGAATGCTGGGACGGTAGAATTCCTATTAGATGGCCACGACTTCTACTTCATCGAAGTCAATCCTCGGGTCCAAGTGGAACACACCATTTCCGAAGAGATCACTGGGGTCGATATTGTCAAGGCCCAGATCCGGATTGCGGACGGGGAATCTTTTGAAGCGATTGGCCTGCCTAAGCAAGAAGACCTGCCGCTGATGGGTTATGCCATCCAGTGCCGGATCACGACCGAAGACCCAGCCAACAACTTCTTCCCAGATACGGGTAAGATTAATACCTATCGTTCACCAGGTGGTTTCGGCCTGCGTCTGGATGCGGGGAACGGCTACCAGAATGCGGAAGTCTCACCTTACTATGATTCCATGGTGACCAAGCTGATCGCCCATGCTATGACCTTCGAAGAAACCGTGGCTAAAATGACCCGGGCCCTGCGTGAGTACCGGATCCGCGGTGTCAAGAACAACATTCCCTTCCTCTTGAACGTGGTCCGCCACGAGGAATTCCAGACTGGCCAAGCGACGACCCTCTTCATCGACAACACCCCATCCCTCTTCGAATTCCCTAAAGAAAAGAACCGGGATAGAGGGAACAAGATCCTCCGCTATATCGCAGAAACAACTATCAACGGCTTCCCCGGCCTCAAACGTGGGGAAAAACCCCACTACACCAAGGCCCAGGTGCCAAATAGCTTGGAAGCAGTCGACAGCCATGGCCTAACTGCCAAGCAGATCTTAGATAAGGACGGGGTCAAGGCCGTCCAAGATTTCGTGACGGAGAAGAAAGAACTCCTCTTAACCGACACCACCATGCGGGATGCCCACCAGTCGCTGATTGCGACCCGGATGCGGACCCGCGACATGGTCAAGGCAGCCCAAGCCATGGAAGCAGCCAATCCAAACTTCTTCTCCATGGAAGTCTGGGGCGGAGCCACCTTCGATACGGCCTACCGCTTCTTAACCGAAGACCCTTGGGAACGCTTGGAGAAATTCCGGGCCGCCATGCCAAATACCCTCCTGCAGATGCTCTTTAGAGGGTCCAATGCGGTGGGTTACACGGCCTATCCGGACAATGTGCTGGAAGCCTTTATCAAGCAGTCGGCGGAATCTGGCATCGACGTTTTCCGGATCTTCGACAGCTTGAACTGGATCAAACAGATCGAAAAACCCCTCCAGTTCGTCAAGGACACGGGTAAGATCGCCGAAGCGGCCATGTGCTACACCGGCGACGTCCTCAACCCCGACCGGCAGAAGTACTCGACCGACTACTATGTCAACTTCGCTAAGGACTTGGTGAGCGCGGGGGCCGATATCATCGCCATCAAGGACATGGCTGGGCTCCTGAAACCCCAAGCCGCTTATGCTCTGATCTCTGAACTCAAGGCAGCAGTGGACGTGCCTATCCACCTCCACACCCACGACACCGCAGGCAATGGGATTATCACCTATGCTGAAGCGGCACGTGCGGGTGTCGACATTGTGGACGTGGCCACTTCCGCCTTCTCCTCCACCACCAGCCAGCCAAGTATGACCACCCTCTACTATGCCCTAGAACACGACGACCGCCGTCCAGAACTCAACGTGGGCAATGCCCAGAAGATGAACCACTACTGGTCAGGCGTCCGGGCCTACTACAATAATTTTGCTTCCGGGCTCAAGGTGCCAGAAACCGAGATCTACAAGACCGAGATGCCAGGTGGCCAATACACCAACCTCCAGCAACAAGCCATCGGGGTCGGCCTGGAAGACCGCTGGGAAGAAATCAAGGTCATGTACCACGATGTCAACATGCTCTTCGGCGACATTGTCAAAGTGACCCCATCTTCCAAGGTGGTGGGCGACATGGCCCTCTTCATGGTCCAAAACAAGCTCTCCATCGACGACTTCTTCGAACGCGGCAAGAGCCTGGACTTCCCAGACTCCGTCATCAAGTTCTTCCAAGGTGACCTGGGCCAACCCGTGGGCGGCTTCCCTAAAGATGTCCAAGACATCATCCTCAAGGGCGCCCCAGCAACGACTGAACGGCCCGGTGCCCTCTTAGACCCTGTGAACTTCGACGCTGTGCGGGAAGAATTAGCCGAACAAGTGGACATTGAGATCACGAACCAAGATTTACTGGCCTATCTCATGTATCCAAAAGTCTTCGTCGACTACTGCAAGAAGCTAGACAACTACTCCGACCTATCTAACATTGATACCCCAACCTTCTTCCGCGGCATGCAGCCCGGTGAAACCGTCTCGGTTGAGATCCAAAAGGGTAAGGTCTTACGGATTAAGCTCATCCAAGTCGGCGCTCCTAACCACCTAGGTGAGCGCATCGTCTACTTCGACCTCAACGGCCAACGCCGGGAAATCACGGTCAAGGACACCACCATCAAGTCCACCGTAGCCCTCCGTCCAAAAGCCGACCCATCCAACCGCGGCCACATCGGTGCGACCATGCCAGGGACCATTGTCAAGGTTTCCTGCGAAAAAGGGGACAGCGTCAAGGTCGGTCAAACCATCCTAGTCACCGAAGCCATGAAGATGGAAACCACCGTTAAGGCACCAATCGACGGGGTAATCAAAGCCATCCACGTCCAAGCAGGCGACCAGGTAGACTCCAACGACCTATTGATCGAAATTGAAAAAGCCTAGACGAGTCAGCAGGGAGGTGACGCCAATGGCAGAATATGAACAACGGCAAGACCGGGCGGGACTCATTGTCTGGCTCCATTCCACCAAGCACACCCGCCCCTTACAGAAATATGGCTATGTCTATTATATTTCCTATAAGCTCAAGTACGCTGTCGTCTACAGCCCAATCGAATCGATTGACGACACCATCCAAAAGATCCGCAAGCTGAAATTTGTCCGCGAGGTGGAAGAGTCACCGCGCCAGGAGATCAACACCGAATTTGACCAGGTGCTGGATGAATTGAAAGAGCGGATGCCGGAGGATGATGGGCTACCGGAATTGAAATATCGGTTTTAAGAAAGGGTGTGAGACTTGGCGTTTAGGCTTGGATGATTGGAGCAAGTCAGAATAAGAGCGAAGCATTCGCTCGTTTCTGACTTGTGAAATCACGCCAAGCCTGCCAAGTCGAACCCGACTAGACAGGGTGTGAAGGCTGGCGCTTAGAAAGGGATGACTGGAGGCAAAAGGAATAAGAGCGGCTCTCAGCCGATCGTTTCCTTTTGCTGAAGTCACTCCCTTTCTGCCTTTGCGAACCCGACTAGACAGGGTGTGAGGGTGCGCGGTTAAGTTCGAACAGTTCCCTAACCCTCAAACAGACCCTTCAAGTGTGGGTTGATAGCAGCCGACACACAAACAGAAAGCCCAAGTGTGGCTTGTTAGTAGCTAATCCACAAGCGGAAACTCCGAGTGTGGATTGTCAGCAACCAACACACAAACGGATCCTCTGAGTGTGGCTTGCTAGCCTCAGCCTGACTGAGATAAGATGAGTAAATGGTGCTAGGGAGCATCCGTTTCGCTCATGAATTTAAATCACATGACAATTGAATTTGAGTTAGCTATCTCAATGCTAATGGATGGGCTTGCTGCTCAGATAAAGACCAGGTATTTGTGCCTGGTTTTTATTGTGCTTTTGATTAGAGTGATGCTGATGAGCATCCGTTTCGTTTTGAGTTTGGGCCTTGAATATTTAGAGGTTCAATTAGGGTTGGATTCGTAGGCTGTGGACTACTTTCAGTAAATTGCCGGCTTCAATTTGCGTTCAAAGTTCCTATGTGCAATTTGCTGCCTTCTATTAGCTTTTGAGCTTCCTGCATGCAAATAGCCACTCCTTATTTGCGTTCAGAGCTCCTGTATGCAAATTGTTATGTTCTATTTGCAGAGAGAGCCGTCAAAAGCAAATTGCTAGCGAACAAGTCCTAAATTTTCTCACACCATGCTGATACCCAATTCCAAGGCTCAACTCCTGTTCATCAAGCTGAATGACATTAATATTAAAAAAGAGGAGCTTGATGGCTTCCTCTTTTGAGTTTATGTGTTATAATAAATGTGTGGAACGCGATGATGGCGTTCATAACTAACACAATACCCCCGGGAGTTGTGGCTCCTGGGGGTATTTTTTTCGCCTTATTAAGACATTGAGCTTTTGGAATTGTGCTTTGAATGTTAAATGAATATCATGTAATTTTGTATATTAAAGATAGGTAAAAGCTTTACAAAGAGGGAAATGTATGATTTAATTTAACAGTGGTCTTTCGTATGCCACATCTTCTACCGACTCTCCAAAAACTCACGAATAGTTTTGTTTAATTCCTAACATTGCGTCGGTAGATCTAGCGGTAAAGTTATTTTGCTTTACCGTTTTTTATTTGATTAGATTTAAACTATTATTATCATAAATAAATTGATTTGATCCTACTTATAAATATATGAATGCCTATGGAGAAAAAATATATTTTTAGGATAATAATGTATTCGACTAGATGGATCCAGACTAGTTTAAAGGGAATTTTATGTACAAAATATGTATTATTATTTAGTTAAAATATAATGAGAAAACCGAGAAAATAGGCATAAAAGCCTATTTTTAACTCTTTTTACATCATTTTATGCCTTTTTGAGCATTTGATGATTAGCTATTGGCAATAAAAAACTTGTTTTTTATTGCCTTTTTTTTTTTTTTTTTGTACGATAGTTTTGTCAAAAGGATTACATTTGGTGAAGTGGCGTTAGAAATAATAATTAGTCTGTTTGCCGAAAGATCTGACGATTGAGCTAATATTCATGTAGAAGAATGGGTCTGATGCTATTTCTAGCCTATTTGTATTTAAGGTTTTTTATAGATATTCCTTAAGAGTTCATAACTAAAGTGACGCAATCTCTCGCTAGTGGCAATTATTTATTTCTAGCAAAAACTTTATTGCAAGATATTATATGCTTTGACTAAAAATAGGAGGAAAGCTATGGTTGGAAAAAATAACTACCAAGTGAAAAAGGAGAAGCAAAGTAATAAATTTTATCGCTACTCAATTAAGCGCTTAAGTGTTGGCGTAGCTTCTGTAGCGGTAGCAGCCGGACTATTATTTGCAGGGGATGCTGTTGTTGTTGAAGCAGCGGCCGCAGAAGATACTAATGCAAGTGAAGAAGTTACTCCGGTTGCTGGAGAAGATGCACCTGCAGAGGAAGAAGTTCCAGTGAGTGAAGAAACTCCAGTGGCGGATGAAGCCCCTGCGTCTGAAGAAACATCTGCCATCGAAGAAACACCTGCTCCTGAAGCAGCTCCAGTAACAGAAGAAGCGCCTGTAGAAGAAAAAGCTTTAACAGAAGCACCAGCAGATAAAGAAGCCGAAACAGTAAATCCTGTTTCAGAAAATACTGTGGAGAAAGACTCTAAATCAGATCATGCTGGCAAAGTGACAGCTTACGCGGCTCCTACTGAAGATCAGCCTGAAGTTGAAACAGCTGACGCTAAGCCATCTAAAGAATCTAACGGAAATAAGAAAGCAGATGTTTCAACCCGTTCAGTTGACCTACAAGAAGTAGAAGCGAACGCTATTTACTCACCTGGTCAAAAAGGGGATAAACGATCCTACTCCGGGACTGCCTATGTTTACCGTTACAATAAATTAAATAATCCAAGTAAGGAAACAATTGGTGGCGTCAATGTCTTCCTACAATGGGTAGACTCCGATGGTTATGTTTCTAATGTCTATAAGACAACTTCACGGCCAGATGGTACTTTTACTTTTAACTTTGAAAAACCAGAAGTTGATCAATTTGGTAACATTCACCACTTCCAATTAGCTGGTAATGGTGATTTCGCTATTCGAACTTGGGCACAGAACCCTGATCCCGAAAAATATAATGTTATTAAACCTGGTGACCACAAATATGGGTTCCATAAACGTTTGAACCGTGTGAATGAATCCTGGGACTTTACAGCGGGGATTAACCGTATTGTCGATGGTCAAGTTGCCCTTCAAGAAAAAATCTTAATGAACGATTGGTTGGTTAAACCAAAAGATCAATGGACAACATCACCAAATGAAGACGGTATCTGGCCAGATGTTGGTAATTATGGTACCGTAAGAGGTAAAGTCTGGTATGAAAACGGGGATCCTATGGGGTCAATCGCTGAAGGTTGGAAGAAGGACTCCTGGGACGTTAATGCAACCGGGACACAAGTTGTGGCTTCTTATGTGAACGATGAGATTGCACGTCGTTTTGATGCATGGAAAGAAGCGAATCCTAACCATGGCGTTAAAGACTTGAGAAAAGCTCAGGAAACTATTATTCGTGAATATGAAGCGGAAAATGGTAAGGGTTCTCATATTGCAGAAACAGTTGTTGGTAAAGTAGACAGCAATGGCGACTACTACTTACCATTCAGAGGTCTATATGGGATTAGTCCTTACAGACAAAACTCTGGTGCCAGTGTGTCGCATACGATTACGGATGAAGAGTATGGTCAACTTGTGCGTGATGAAGATGTTAACCATAGCAGCTTAATGCAGTGGAATGGTACTGTTGGGCAAAAACATCGTCACATTAACACAGATTATATGTATGTTGCTCCATTGATTGATAATTATGCTATTTGGGGTAATACATCACAGAATAATATGTTTGAAGCCCTAACCAATAATAGTACTTTACCTGTTGGGGTAAATAACCTTGCAGCAGATAATATTTCTAATGTAAATTTTGCGGCACTAGCTGCACAACCTCTCCATGATATTAAAGAGTTTGATAGCCAAAGCAATTTTGCTCGACCAGGCCAAGAAGTTCAAAATGAAACTGCAGGTTTACTTCCAAACCAACAATACAAGGTAAGATGGTTTAAAGATGGTAAAGCAATTGGTGAAGCAGTTGAAGTAAATAGTAATGAAGTTGGACGCATTGGTTCAGTACCTATGACGGTTCCTGCTGACTTAGCAGTTCCTGCCAACTATTCATCTGCTGTATTCTATGGCAATAGTAACGCTGATGACCTAGGTGAAGCACTGGCTGCTGACTCCTTTATTGCAACACCAGGCGTCAAATATCATCCAATTGAAACAAAAGCTGGCGAAGAAGCAAAAACTGATACGCCAAAATTTGTGGATAAAGATGGTAAAGAATACGAACCAAAATATCAAGGGCAAAATGCGCCTAAGTATGAATACGTAGAGCGTGTTGTTACAACTGATGAAAATGACCAAGTGCAAGTAGAATATAAACCTCTTGAAACAGTTAATGTTGATGGACAAGATATTCAAGTTTCAGTTGATCCAAACACAGGTGTAGTTACTGTTCCAGCATCAGAAACAGCTAAGCTTAAACCTGGCCAAAAGATTGTTGTTCCAGTATCAGTTGCCTTTGACAATGGTTTACGCCTACCAGCAGATGCAGAAATTACCATTAAAGATGATCGTCAAGATCAAGAGAAGTATCAACCAAACTACGCATCAGAAGAAGCAGAATTTGGTAAGGATTTCACTGGTCAACAACCAAACTTTAAACAAGTTGATCTGGAAGGTAAGGAAACAGACGTTGACTTCAACAATGTCCCACTTTCCAAAGACCCTGCCAAACCAGCTTTCACCATCACTACACCAACCCGTGGTGCATCCATCGATCCAAATACCGGTGCTATCACCATTCCAGCTTCAGAAACTTCTAAGCAACCTGGGGAAACGATTGAAGTGCCAGTTACTGTCACTTATGAAGATGGGTCCCAAGACCAAGTGACAGCTCCAGTTAAGGTGTCAGCACCAGATGTGATCGACCGGACTGGCAAGGAAGATGAAGCAACTCCGGAAGGTTACCACCGTGTCACCCTAACACCAGGTGAGGGCGTCACTGACTTTGGCAAGAAAGCTTATGATGTCAAAGACCAAGCCAGCCTTTCTGCTGAAGAAATTCCAAGCTTAACAGCTAAGGAAAATTATGAAAATCCTCAATGGAATGAAGACCCAAGTCAAGTGATCTCAGCGCCTAAGGACTTTGTGGCGACTGCGACGCCTGTGACACCAGCCGACACCACCGCTCCATCCATCACCGTCTCTGCCAAGGACATCCAAGCGACAGAAGGTCAGCCAATCGACCCGGTTTCTGTAGAGACCGATGATCCGGAAGCGACTGTGACAGTTGACGGCCTACCTGAGGGCTTGACTTACAACCCTGAGACCAAACAGATCGAAGGAACGGTTCCAGCGGGTACGGTTCAATGGGCAGACGACCAAGATGAGTCGCGCGACTTCCCAGCGACCGTCAAGGCAGTCGATCCATCAGGCAATGAAGCGACTGAGCCAATCAATGTAACGGTGCTTCGCGACACTGACGGCGACGGCCAAGCCGATAAGACCGACGAAGATGACGACAATGACGGCATCCCAGACACCGACGATGACGCGTCTAAAGTATGGGACGGCCTCGATGCGCAAACGACTGACGTCACAGCCACTAACGGCCAAGAAGTCCCAGCTGACACCAAGGTTGTCACACCAAACAAACCAGGTGCCAAGGTGACCACACCAGCTCCAGTGGACGGCCTATCCGTCGACGAAAACGGCAACTTGGTCGGCACACCGAGCGTGGACTTCCAACCAGGTGAGACCGAAAAAGTTGTGGAAATCCCTGTTGAAATTACTTCGACTGGTACTGGACAAAAAGATGATCAGGGTCAACCAACTGACGAGGCTATCCAACGAACCGTCAAAGTGACCGTAACGAATCCAAATCCGGCTGAAACACCAGCGGAATCCAGCGTAGAAGTGACCCCTAAATCACAAAACGCCCTGGAAGGTAAGGACATTACCCCAGTGACGCCAGATGCTAAGAACTTGCCAGAAGGCGGCAGCGTCAAAGTGACCATCGATGGCCAAGACAACTATCCAGGTCTGACGGTTGATCCAGAAACCGGCCAAGTGACCGGCCAACCGGAAATTACTGACTGGACGCCTGAGGAAGAAACCCGGACCATTACGGTAACCGCCGAAGTCCAAGACAAGGATGGTCAACCAGTACGTGACGCAGATGGCAACCCAGTGAAAGCTGAATCAACTATTACTGTTTACCGCGACACCGACAAGGACGGCCAACCTGACAAGGATACGGGCATGCCTCAAGATCCAAACAATCCAAGCGTCCCAGGCATCGACCAAGGTGACAAGGACGATGACAACGACGGCTGGACCGACCAGGAAGAAAAAGACCGTGGGACGGACGGTAAAGATGAAAACAGCTTCCCACGTGTGACCGAACCTGGTGCGGAAAATACCCCAGGCCAAGACACCACTACCGTCACTGGCAAGACCACGCCAAACACCGATGTGGAAGTCAAAGATAAAGACGGCAAAACTATCGGCACCGGCACTTCGGACGAAAACGGAGATGTTAAGATCGATGTGCCTAAGCAAAATCCTGGCGACAAGGTGACTGTCATACCTGGCAAGAAGGATGACCAAGGCAACTTTACACCTGCCAAGGACGACCAAGGTAATCCGCGTGGTGGCGCTGAAACCATCGTTAAGGAAACCCCACAAATCACTAACCCAGGGGCCAAGAACGAGCCTGGTTCAGACAAGACCACTGTGACTGGTAAGACCACCGTTCCTAATTCAACTGTTGAAGTCAAAGACAAGGACGGCAAGACCATCGGCACCGGCACTTCTGATGAAAACGGCGACTTCACGATTGAAGTTCCTCGCCAAGGCAGCGGCGACAAGATTTCGATCATCCCATCTAAGGACTACACCAATCCAGATGGTAGCGTGGAAACTCGGACCGGTGACCCTGTCGAAACCACTGTTAGTGAAGATGCTCCAGTCGTTGTCGGCGTGGAAGTCACACCAAAATCACAAAACGCCCTGGAAGGTAAGGACATTACCCCAGTGACCCCTCAAGCGGACAATGTTCCAGAAGGCGGCAGCGTCAAAGTGACCATCGATGGCCAAGACACTTATCCAGGTCTGACCGTTGACCCAGAATCCGGCCAAGTGACCGGTCGTCCTGAAATCACCGACTGGGCTCCAGAGGAAGAAACCCGGACCATTACGGTTGAAGTTGCTGTCCTAGATAAAGACGGCAAGCCTGTCAACGATGCAGATGGTAACCCAGTCAAGGCTGAATCGACCATCACTGTTTACCGCGACACCGACAAGGACGGCCAACCTGACAAGGATACCGGCATGCCTGAAGATCCAAACAACCCAACTGTCCCAGGCATCGACCAAGGTGACAAGGACGATGACAACGACGGCTGGACCGACCAGGAAGAAAAAGACCGTGGGACGGACGGTAAAGATGAAAACAGCTTCCCACGTGTGACCGAACCTGGTGCGGAAAATACCCCAGGCCAAGACACCACTACCGTCACTGGCAAGACCACGCCAAACACCGAAGTCGAAGTTAAGGATAAAGATGGAAATACCATCGGCACCGGCACTTCCGATGACAAGGGTAATGTTAAGATCGACGTACCTAAGCAAAATTCTGGCGACAAGGTGACTGTCATACCTGGCAAGAAGGATGACCAGGGCAACTTCACACCTGTCAAGGATGACCAAGGCAATCCGCGTGGTGGCGCTGAAACCATCGTTAAGGAAACCCCACAAATCACTAACCCAGGGGCCAAGAACGAGCCTGGTTCAGACAAGACCACTGTGACTGGTAAGACCACCGTTCCTAATTCAACTGTTGAAGTCAAAGACAAGGACGGCAAGACCATCGGCACCGGCACTTCTGACGAGAACGGCGACTTCACGATTGAAGTTCCTCGCCAAGGCAGCGGCGACAAGATTTCTGTGATCCCATCTAAGGACTACACCAATCCAGATGGCTCAACAGAAACTCGGACCGGCGACCCTGTCGAAACCACGGTTACTGGACACACCCCAGCGACCAAGCAAGACAAGGACATCTACGAGCCTGAATACAAACCAGGTACCGGTCAACCAGGCACCAAGGTAGAAGTCGGCGAACCAATTTTCAAGGATGAAGAAGGCAAAGTCGTGAACCCACCAGCCGGCACCAAGTTCAAGCCAGGCCAAGACGAAACCGGCATCACTGTTGACCCTGAAACTGGCGCTGTTATCGTCGAAGTTCCAGCTGACGCTAAGCCAGGGGATAAGGTTGAGAAATCAATCATCGTGACCTACCCAGATGGTTCAAGCGAAAGCGTCACCGTCACTGTGACGGTTGAAGGCAAGGGCGGCGGCGTGACACCTACGCCAAGACCAACGCCTGAACCTCAACCAGAAGGCAAAGATGAAACCGAGGACGAGCAAGTTCCTGCTCAAGACCCTGTCGAAAAACCTGGTAAGACAGAAGACAAGACCCCAGCTAAACCAGGTCAAGTCGCACTCAAGCCAGCCGCTAAGGAACAAGGCAAAGCTCAACAAGCTCCAGCCAAAGCCCAAAGCAAACTCCCACAAACCGGCGCTATCGCAGGTTTAACGAGCGGCCTATCCCTCGCCCTCGTCGGAGTCGGCAGCTTACTCGCCCTCGGCAAAAAGAAAAAAGAAGACTAATCGCAATGGGGATTGCTGACTAGCCTTCAGATTGAGCACCTCGCACGGAGCGGGGTGCTTTTTTGTTTTGATAGGGTTGAGGGGAGGCGCGTGCCTCCCTTCCTTGTGTATTAAGAGGAGCAAGACGGCTGGGGCCGTCTTGTAGCTTATTGGTCAATTGTTGAGACTCTGATAGCTAGAGGAGTAGTGGTGCGGACAAGCGAAATAGTGTTTTGTCCGTATCTTAAGGAGAAACTGACATAAGGGTAGGGGCTCTGTCGGTAAGTGGGAAGAAAGATAACGACATAAGCACGAAAATCTGTCGCTTTCTCAGGTGAAATAGTGAGGATTTAGTTTTTGAATCATGAAAAATTCTAAAAGTTAGAAAAAAAGGGAGTAATGGCTAGAGAAACTGCATTAACGCGGAAGAAGATGCAGTTTCCCTTGGACCACCGGCATTAAGGCAAGCGATAATTCCGAATCGGGGCTAGTGCTAGTTGGGCTTAGGAAGAAGAGGAAGGTTTAATCGGATATTGCCTATTATAGCTTCCGGTGATAATGAAACACAATAATGTTCGATTGTTTAATAGAGAACCCCAGTGATGGAAAGCGAAAACCTTGATAGACAAGGCTTATTGATCAATGGTGATTCAAAGATTGAATCAGGAAGGCAATAAATGACAAACAAAAGTACAATAGTGTTCTGATTAAGGACAAAAACTGGTCTTATATTAATTCATTATAAAAGCCAATTTCTGTAACCGATATGAAAGCCTGTATAATCAACCTTTGGTCCATGTATCAAGAAATAGATTTCATGAAATAAGTTTGTGCTATTTTTATTCATTTATTAAGAACTATATAATCCATTTAAACAAATATTTCATTATTGCATTGTGTTTATTTTATAAGGAGGAGACATATGGTAGGTAAGAATAACTATCAGGTCAAAAAGGAAAAGCAGGCAGACAAGTTCTACCGCTATTCCATCAAACGACTCAGTGTCGGGGTGGCCTCGGTTGCGGTCGCAGCTGGTTTGCTGTTTACCAGTGATGCTGCCGTGGTTGAAGTAGCCGCAGCAGAAACTGGCAATACAAGTGCCCTCACACAACCGGAAGAAACAGAAGAGGAAAAAGCGCGCCGAGCTGCCGCTGCAGCCGCAGCCCTCGAAGCTGAAAAAGCAGCAGCAGTTGAAGCACCAGCTGAAACAACTGCCGCTCCTGTAGCCGAAACGCCAGCAGAGCCAGCAGCTCCTGTTGCTGAAGCTGAGAAGAAGGCCGAAGAAGCCCCAGCTGAAAAACCAGCAGAAGCTGATAAGAAGGCTGAAGAAGCGCCAAAAGCTGAAAAAGCTGAAGAGAAGAAAGCTGAGAAAGAAACTAAGGCTGATAAGAAAGTTGAAGCTCGTGCTGGTCACTATGCCGCAGACGAAAACGAAAAAGCTGGCGAATTGAAATTCTTCGCTGCTGAAGATAAAAAAGCCAAAGATACCAATGAACCGGCTCCAACAGCTGATTTAACTTTTAGCCTAAAAGCTGGTGCTATTGAAGAGAAGAAGCCTGAAGAAGCTGTTTCTAACAAGGCAAGCTTGCCTAAAGGAACCACTTATGAATGGGTTAAAAAACCTCAAAAAGGGGATAAGGAAGCTCATGTGAAAGTAACTTATCCTGATAAGAGTTATGATATTTTAACCTTGCCAATCAACACTCCAGACAATGTCCCTGCCGAAGCTGCAAACGGGACTGAACTCATTACAGGTGGTGGAACCAGTGAAGCGGACGCCATTGATGCCACTGGTCAAAATCCAGAAGCTACCCAAATTTACCGTGGTCAAGCCTGGATCGAAAATGAACCGGCATTTGGTGATAAAGATAAGGGCGATGTACCTGCTGCTGGCCAAACAGTTTATCTTCAATGGAAAGATGGTAAGGGCGTTGTTTCCCCTATCTTCTATACAGTAGTTAAACCAGATGGATCCTTTATCTTTGACTTATCCCGTCCAGTTATCTTAGCCGATGGTTCGGTGACCCAGTATAAATTAGCTGGCGATGCGAACTTCGGGGTAAGAACTTGGGCGTCACCTATGGAAGGTTATTCTGTAGTTAAGTCCGGGGATATGTACGGGGCACGTTTCCAAACTCGTTTGGACCGGACCCAAGAAAACTGGGACTTCACTGCTGGTATCAACCGGATTGTTAACGGGGTTATCCAATACCAAAGAAAACCAAACGTTGAAGGTTGGTTAGCTAAACCTGAAGCCCAATGGGTAAGAGCCAATACCCCTGAAGGTTACTGGCCAGAAGACGGTAACTATGGGGTAATGCGCGGTAAGGTTTGGTATGAAGTTAACGAAACAAACGGTGGGGGTAACCAACGAATACCTCGGCCAACCTGGTAACGGAGACATCTGGGCTACTGGTATGGAAGTGGTTGGCTCTTATGTCAACGACCATGTTGCCCGCCAATTCGATGCTTGGAAGACAGCCAACAAGGGTTATACCCATGACCAATTCAAGGCAGCCCAACAACAAATCATTGCTGAATACGAACAACAATATGGCAAGGGGTCAGCCATTGCTGAAACGGTTGTTGGTAAGGTTGATAAAGACGGGAACTTCCGTATTCCATTCAAGGGTCTTTACGGCGTTTCAAGAGACCGTCAAAATCCTATCGCTGCTGTTGCCAATAGAGTAAGCGATGAGGAATATGGAACAGTTGTCAAAGATGAAGAAGTGACCCATAAAGATTCACGGCCATGGGATGGTATCGTGAACTTGAAGGCACGCCATATCAACTACGACTACTCTTATGTTTACCCATTATCCGGTAACCGCGACACCTGGATGAAGATGTATGAAGACAATATGTTCCAAACATCATACTCTATCGGGGGTCAATTAAATGCGGGGACTGATATTAGCGGGATTCAATTTGCCCTGTTGGCTGCTCAACCAGTTCATGATGTAACAAATTACGATACTAATGCGAAATTTGCTCGTCCTGGTGACACTGCTCAATCATCCACTAAGGGACTTCACCCAAGCCAACCTTACAAGCAAAGATGGTTTAGAAACGGTAAGCCAGTCGGAACTGCAACAGAATTCACTACTGATGAGAAGGGTGAATACGGTTCAATTCCAATTACCGTGCCAAATGATTTAGAAGATGATGTGATCTATACATCAGCTATTTTCGCTTCTAACAACCAGGCCAATAAGTTGACCGAAGCCCTTTATGCGGATTCCTTCATGGCTCGTCCACCAGTTAAGAAAGTAAACAAAGATGACGAAGTGAAGAGAGGCTACGTTCGTGTCAGCTTCTTGCCAGGTAATGGTGGTAAATTCGATGGCAATAACCAAGAAGTTTACTATGACATCTTGGAAGGCAAGACCATCCAAGAAGCTATTGCAGACTCTAAGGGTTCTGCTGCGCCATTAGTCGTTCCAAATGTGACGCCAAATGATCCAGCTAAACCATTCAAGGGTTGGAAGGAAAATTCAAACAACGAAAATACTAAAGTTTACGCTAAAGATTTAGCAGACTACACTACACCGCTTGAAGCTGGTAAACCTGTGACTTTCGTAGCTGAGTACGACAAAGTTGAAGAAAAAGACTTAGTTGACCCAGTCTACACCGAAGTCCCAGGCAAAGTCGGCGAAGAAGCATCTTCAACACCTAAATTCACCGACAAGGCGGGTAAGGACACCGCCAAACCAGCCGGGGCTAAATTTGCTCTAGGCGAAAACGCTCCAGCAGGTGCAACAATTGATCCTGACACAGGGGTTGTGAAATACACACCTAAGGCCGGCGACGCTGATAAGACAGTTGATGTTCCAGTCGTTGTTACCTACAAGGATGGCTCAAAGGATAATACTACTGCACCAATCCATGTAGCTGCCCAAGACAAGATCAAGGACGTGACTGATCCAAACGCCCCAGTTCCAGAAGGCTATGTGCGTCTGAAATTCAATGCGGATACTAAGGACGGTTCAGTGACTGGTAAATTTGCGGACAACGCTAAGGTGAAAGCCTTCGACGTTCTCAAGGGCACCAAGTTCAATGACCCAGCTATCCAAGAGAAATTCGATCAAGTTGTACCGACTAACCCAGTTGCAGACAACCCAGCTAAGAAATGGTCATCATGGGAACCAATCTTTGACAATGAATTAGCCAAGGATACCCCAATCGAACAAGGGCTTAAAGGCGACACCCGCGAATACCACTCGGTTTACGAAGATAAAGCCTTCAACGAAGCCAATGTTGGAATCGCCAAGGTTGAAATCGTCCAAGACCCAACCAAGAAGGCCTACACTGAAGGCAAGGAAGGCGACAACAAGCTCGACCCAGCCGGCACCCAAGTGAAATTAACCGATGCTAATGGCGTGGAAAAAGTTGTTGGCCCAGAAGAATTCGGCAAGTACGGCATTAAACTTGGCCTCAAAGACGTACCAAACTACACCCCAGAAACACCTTTAACCAAGAAAGACCATGACGGTAAGAAGGTTGAAGTCACTGTTCCAGGTAAGAATGGCGAACTCAAGGCGGAATCCAAGGCCCCAATCACGGTTAAACAACAAGATAAGGATGCCTTAGAACCAAGCTATGCGCCAACTGAAGCCAATGTTGGTCAAGAAGCTGCTTCGAAAGCACCAACATTTAAAGATAGCGCCAATAAAGCAGTAGACACACCAGCCGGCGTAACTTTCGCTTTAGGCAAGGGTGCTCCTAAGGGCGCTAAGATCGATCCTAAGACAGGGGTTGTGACTTACACGCCTGCAGCTGCTGACGAAGGCAAGGCGGTTAAAGTTCCTGTTGTTGTCACTTACGGCGACAAGACCACTGACCAAGCAGAAGCTACCTTCAACGTAGGCCAACGCGCTGATGTGATTGAACCAACCGATCCAAACGCAGAAGTGCCACAAGGCTATCACAAGGTAACCCTCAAGGCTGGCGAAGGCACCCAAGTTCCAGAAAAAGTTCTCCATGTCAGAGATGGCAAGGGCATTCCAGCCGACAAGTACCCAGCTGCCACCATCGACCCAGCCAAGGCTAACGACTACAAAGAACCAATCACCTGGTCTGTTGCAGCTAATACCCCAATCACCAAAGATGAGGTTATTGTAGCTAACGCTACTAAGAAGACCGATGCAGAGAAGAATACGCCTCAAGCTAAGGACCAAACCGTCAAAGTCGGTGAAACACCTAAGGCAGAAGAATCAATTGCGAACCTGAAAGACCTTCCACAAGGGACTAAGGTAGCTTATAAAGAGCCAGTCGATACTAAGACACCAGGTGAAAAACCAGCCACAGTTGTTGTAACCTACCCAGACGGTTCAAGTGAAGAAGTTCCTGCTAAAGTACAAGTCAAAGACTTAACTGATGCAGAAAAGAACAATCCACAAGCTAAGGATCAAACCGTCAAAGTTGGCGAAACACCAAAGGCCGAAGATTCCATCGCGAACTTGAAAGACCTTCCACAAGGTACCAAGGTAGCTTACAAGGAACCAGTTGACACCAAGACACCAGGCGACAAGCCAGCTACTGTTGTTGTAACCTACCCAGATGGTTCTACGGATGAAGTTCCTGCTAAGGTACAAGTCAAAGACTTAACTGACGCAGAAAAGAATAATCCACAAGCTAAGGATCAAACCGTCAAAGTTGGCGAAACACCTAAGGCCGAAGATTCCATCGCGAACTTGAAAGACCTTCCACAAGGGACTAAGGTAGCCTACAAGGAACCAGTTGACACCAAGACACCAGGTGACAAGCCAGCTACTGTTGTTGTAACCTACCCAGACGGTTCTACGGATGAAGTTCCAGTAAATGTTAAGGTCAAAGACTTAACCGACGCAGAAAAGAACAATCCACAAGCTAAGGACCAAACAGTCAAAGTAGGGGAAACACCAAAGGCCGAAGATTCTATCGCGAACTTGAAAGACCTTCCACAAGGTACCAAGGTAGCCTACAAGGAACCAGTCGATACCAAGACACCAGGCGACAAGCCAGCTACTGTTGTTGTAACCTACCCAGACGGTTCTACGGATGAAGTTCCAGTAAATGTTAAGGTCAAAGA
>NZ_JASOLI010000008.1:0-99884 GCF_030215145.1 Aerococcus sp. UMB7834
TCAGATTGACTTGCAGACACTGAGCTTGATTCAGATTGTGACGCACTCACTGACGAGCTTTCGGATTGACTTGCAGACACTGAGCTAGACTCAGACTGCGAAGCACTTACTGACGAGCTTTCTGATTGGCTGGCGCTTACTGAGCTGGACTCAGATTGTGATGCGCTTACTGACGAGCTTTCAGATTGACTCGCAGATACTGAGCTAGACTCTGATTGCGAAGCACTTACTGAGGAGCTTTCAGATTGACTCGCTGACACTGAGCTTGATTCAGATTGTGACGCACTTACTGACGAGCTTGCAGATTGACTTGCAGACACTGAACTAGACTCAGACTGTGATGCGCTTACTGACGAGCTTTCGGATTGACTCGCAGATACTGAGCTTGATTCAGATTGTGACGCACTTACTGACGAGCTTTCAGATTGGCTGGCGCTTACTGAGCTGGACTCAGATTGTGACGCGCTCACTGACTGTGATTCTTCTACTGCTGAAGCTGAAGCACTTTGTGACGCGCTCACTGACTGTGATTCTTCTACTGCTGAAGTTGAAGCACTTTGTGACGCACTTACTGACTGTGACTCTTCAACTGCTGAGGTTGAAGCACTCTGAGATTCAGATTGAACAACAGATTCACTGTTTGAAATACTATTGTTATCTTTCGTCACATTTACTGTAACCTTAGTATCATCTTTTGTTCCATCTGGATAATTAACCACAACAGGAATCGTTACCGTACCGTCTTCAGGACGTCCCTTACCCGGAGTAAAGGTCACTTGACCAGTATTAGGATCGATCATTGCTGTATCTCCAGTGTTCGGATCAGTCCAGTTCGTACTCCCATCCCCAAAAGTAAAGCTTGTACCAGCTGGTGGTGTCACATTATCTTGATGGGTCTTCGGACCAGTTGGATTGTTTGGATCATTTGGAATTTCACCACTGAAGCTTGGAGTTACAGTCGTTGATGTTGGGTTTTCGCCTGATTCTACTTGTCCAGTTGGGTAAGTTGGTTGATAAGTTTCATTGTTTGGATTATCAACAATCACTTTTACCGTTGCTGGATCTGTCGTCCCATCTGGATAAGTTACAGTTACAGGAACTTCATGAACACCTGGCGTGTTGCCGTCTGGTAAAGCACTTGGATCATCAATCGTTACGGTTGGCGTTTTACCTGGATAAGATGGGTTTTCTTGGTAATCAGGTACAGTTACCGCATTCTTGATTTCATCTTCACTTGGCGCTTGACCATAGTCTTTCTCAACTGGTGTTACAGTTGGATCATAGAGTTCATTCTCAGGCTTGCGGGTAATGTCAACATAGACATTGACGGTATCTGTTGTGTTATCCGCATAAGTAATGGTGACTGGAATTTGAACCTTTTGGCCAGCCTTGCCTTCAGTAAAGCTTGCAGGGATAGTGATTGAGCCGTCAGCGTTGACGGTGACACCTGCTTCGCTTGTTGTGAATTGGCTAACTTCTGGCTGAGCCACTTGACCGTTCTTGATGAAGGTTGGTGCAGCGACGGTGTCAGCTTTACCCTCTTCAACAGAAACATTGTCATAACCTGGCTCGAATTCTTCAGCCATGGTAACTTTTTGCCATTGGGCATAGACGGTGGTTGAGTTTTGGAAGGCGGTTTCCCGAGTAATGTATTCTCCTGAACCATCCTGAGCGGTATTCCAGCCTAAGAAACGGTAACCTTCCAAGGTCGGATCCTTGGCCATATTGCCTTCAAGACCGTTGTTGGTGTAGCCCACTTCATTGGAGAAGTCTTCGTTACGAGGAACATCAGAGTTCTCGATGGCTGTCGTGTTGCCTGCTGCATCATTAGTTTCTACTGGCGCTGCGTAGGTCATCACGCGACGAGCAGAGCTTCCGTTAGGATTGTTGAGATCATAGGTAACCTGAATGAGAACCCGAGCGATAACCGCATCTGAACCTACAGATGTTTGGATGGCTTCCTCATCTTCAGAAAGCGCTCTTTCTTCAACGTCTTTAGCTGTTTGATAGTTAAAGGATCTTGCCACAATTGGTGAATCCTTGACTACCCGGTCTGTATCCGGAATGGCATATTCAAACTTATACAAGCCCTTGCCTGCTTCTGGATAGGTCTTGTCGCCTTCCACCGTATAGGTCGCACCAGGTTCTGCCGTGTTGCCTGACATGGCACGGACATAACGGGTCTGGCCAGAGTTAGCATCAATATAGGAAATTTCCACTAATTGGTTAGGCACATAGGTATAGCCGGTAATCACCTTGTCAAAGTCATACATGTCCTTAACGACTGGCATGTATTGGGTTCTGTCGAGTAAGGCTGAAGAGTTCACTTCTGTCCCGATGATTAAACGTGGGGCATAGGATGTTTCAGCCTGACCTTGACCAAATTCGGCAACCTTGACACCATTGATGTAGACTTCCCCGCTGTTATTAACTAGTTTACCGTTGGCCCCGGTATAAAGGCTAATATCGGATCCAGCGGCTAACTTGAAGTCATGAGGCAAGATATAGGTATAAACCGTATTATTGGCATTGACATCAAAGTCGTAGCGGGCATCCGACCCTCTGGCACCACGGGAAGCTGGGTAAACCCCTAAGTGACCGATGATTGGCGCTTCGCCAGCTTTCATGGCTAATTTAGAAGCAGAAGCTGCCCAATAGAGGATCTCACTATTGATCAAGTCTGACCGTTTGACACCCTGGTTAGTTGGTCTAGCAAAGCGGATTTCAATCTTATCCCCTTGTCTAGCTACAACATCCTGATTTGTTCTCATCTTCACCCGGTCAATCCCATGGTCATTTTCAATGATCATACCCGTATGGACTGAGATCGCAGTCATTTCAGGTTGTTGGTTATTGATGGTTGGGTAAAGTTTCTTTAGGTTGTCTGAGTCAACATTCAAAGTCGTTAGGGTAAATTGTTGGCCTGATAGCTCAGTCGAAACATTATCGATAAAGCCTTGGGTTCCCTTGTTGGTGTAAACAATCTGGCCGATTTCATCGTTGGTGTCGAACTCTTCAGGTGCATAGATGACATAGGCCATGTCTCCTACCACATTGACCTGGCGTCGAGTGAATCCTGTGCGGACATCATTTGGATTAACGGCGCCCTTCATTCCTGAAGTGATAGAAGGCTCAACATAACCGATATAACCATTGTCATCTTCTTTTAACACATCCAATAATTCCTTATCGAAAGCTAAGCGATAGGCAATGGATTGTCCGTTGAGATTCTCATTTCGGTTATTAGTATCCTTCTTGTGGAATTGACTCGCCACATAGAGCTTGTTTTCAGACGGATTGTAAGAAACCGTATTTTGGCTGGACACAAAATCTGGGGCCTGGTCGACAGAAGACTTAATCTGCAGGTAAGGATTAAGCCCTGTCTTTAGGTTAGTGGAAGTCGTCTTAGGAATAGTCACGGACTGGGTATAGGACCCATAGCCGGTTAAATTCATGTTGGAATCATCTGTACCACCCATAAACTTAGTGTAAACATTCCCGTTACGATCGAGAAGCCGAGCCTGGATCGTCGTGTCAATGTTATCCAATTCTTCTCGGGTCACATTGTCCCGCAAATAGAGGCGGATAGGTGAGCGCTTGGTCTCCGTTCCGGTCTCGATATCATTCATCATTAAGATCTTATCGTTAGCGTAAGTTCCGTTTGTAAAGCGATATACCTTTCCATTTCGGTCTTCATAGTAAGACTTGGTCCAGTCGATCCGTTTTTGCAGGTCGTCAGAAATTCTTAGATTAAGTCGATTCCAAGCGTAAGCTGAACGCGGGGTGTGGGTATACATCATATCAATCACTTGGTCCCCATCAGCTGTCTCATGGAAGCCTTTATATTTCAGCTGTTGGACACTCAGGGGTTCGGATGGGTTATTGATGAGTCTTAATTGTTGTCCAGGTTCCAATTCCCAACGCATGGAATTTTGACCCTTAATGGAATCTTCATTCCAGTTAGGCTCCAGATAATACTTCTTACCCGTATCCATATCTTCAAAGTATTTCCGGCCATCTTGGTCGGTCTTTGTTGTCAAGATCGTATCCGCTGTGGTTGAATCGTTGAGGTCAGAGATAATCTTATCGATCTCTGCAGCGGACTTAGCCTCATCAATCCTAGCTTGAACAGCTGCCACATGAGCGGGGTCAGCGCTAGTTGTTTGCGAATTAGTCGCCTGGGTTCGTGCGTCTAGGATGGTCTTGGCGCTCGCTTTAGCAGACTCTTTGATGCGATTAAGTTCCGCTTCCTTCTGCGCTTTTTCTTCAGCGGTTTCCTCTTGAGGCTCTACATTAGCCGCAGGATATTTTGTTTGAGCTTCTTTGACTACCGCACCAATTTCTTCAATGGTGTTGGCAGCGTCGATTCGAGACTTGTAGAAAGCTAAATCACTAGCTGCTCCATCATTATGAGCTAGAGCTTTTTCTAGGTCTTCCTTGACCTGTGCCTTATTGCCTGCGAGATTGCTTACAGCTGCATAGTAACCTGCTTGGCTGCGGTCATCTTCTTGGGCAGTCGAACGTTCTAAACCTGCTTGGAGATTCTCATCTTCACGTGCCGCTTCGTCCTGGGTCTTACCATTGGCTTGAACACTTGCTGCACCAGCCAGAGCAGTTACTTCCGCACCATTCTGGGCAATGACTGGATTGACTGCTGTATCCAGGTCAAAACGAGCCTGGTCCACATTAAAGACCTGGCTGCTTGTTCCCGCTTCAAGACGTGTTTGAGCCTGAGCTTGTGGTGCTTGATCAGCGGCGGACTGGTCTTCTAGAACGGTTTCACGGCTTGCTTCATCGGCAGATTGACTGTCTCCAGCTGCCTTATCACTTGTTTCAGTTTCAGAACTTGCCTCTGATTCAGACTTACTCGCTTTGTATCCTTCAGAAGTCGAAGTTTCCGCACTTTCAGACAAACTAGCCGCGTCAGAGCTTGATCCACTGGCTGAAGCGGATTCAGATTCTGAGGCACTGATAGAAGCCGACTCGCTCACAGAAATTGACAGTGATTCACTAATTGAGAGCGATTCGCTGATGGAAGCAGATTCGCTTAAAGATGCTTCATCTTCTTGACCAGTTGCTGTTTCACTCACTATATCTTGGTCTGGTGCTTCAGATCCAGCCGATAGTTCTGCTGTTTCTGCTTCAGCTAGGGTTTCCTTCTCATAGGTCTTCTCTGTGGGGAGTTCATCCGCAGAGACCTGGGCGGACGTTAATCCAGCCCCACCAACTAGGGCTCCCAAGGTGGTTAGCCCCTTGAACAAGTGGCCCTGGCCGCCGAGGTCAAGGTCTTGTGAAATTTCAACATTTTCGACAACTTCTTGGCTGCCAAAGAAACGCAAAAGGCCAAACTTCGACAGGCAAGTACTAACCCAGTTCTTCCCTGACTTATGAAGTTTGACACGGGTCTTGCGTTCCGTCTCCAAAAAGTCGCCATGTCTAAACTTTCTCTTCATAGACTCTCCTTCTTTTCTTATAAAAACTCACGAATAGACATAATAAATGCTTAAGTACTTTAGACTTAAAAATGACCGCCAATGTGATCATCACGGGCAGTTATAACCATTTAAGCAAAAAATAATTATAGTTTCAAATTATTATATTTTTCTTCTATGAAACACTAAAAAAAATTCCTTTTTGTACTAAAAACAGGTAATTTTGTATTCCATTTTGTTTTTATTATTATAATTTTTATCATCATTTGCTAATAAATAAATCAAAATGTTCTTCCCTTAACGAATAAAAAGACCACCTCCTGCTTAAATAAGCAGGAAATGATCTTCCTTACCAAGTGGCTTAATTGCCTCGTGCCAGGCTTTCCTTGTGGTCGGCTTGGATTTGGGCTAGGGTGTCTGGTTCTAGAATCAAGTCGAGGGCAGTGCAAGCTAGGAGGATGGCTGCGATGCGAATCGAATCCAGCCCTTCTTCAGAAGCTGCCGCATCCACCAAGGCCTGAGAATGTCCAGGAATGTTTTCCTTGGAGATAGCGAGGAAGGGCTGGATAGTTGGTACGGCATAGCTGACATTGCCCACATCAGACGAACCGTGAGCCTGGCTGTCAGCTTCCCCGATGTCGTCTGTTGTCAGTCCAGCCCAGGCGATCTGCCTGAAGAAGAGGCGGTCGAAACTCTCAGTAATGATCATATCGTCCACCTTGTTCTGGAAGAGGCCGAACTTGAGCTCAGCTCCTGTCCCATGGGCAGCGCCTTCCGCAATCCGCTTGACCTTCTCGCGGACCTCGTCTAGAGTCTTCCGGTTCTTAGCCCGGATATAAAAGCGGCCCCTGCTGTAATCCGGTACCACATTGGCCGCCTGACCCCCGTCCAGGATAACGCCGTGGATGCTGACGTCCTTGGGTAGGTGGAAGCGGAGGGCGTCGATCCCGACAAAGGTCTGGATCAAGGGGCTAAGGGCAGAAATGCCGTCTTCGGGTGCGGCCGTGGCGTGGGAGGACTTGCCGAAGAACTCAATGTCTACGGGGTCATTGGCTAGGAGATGGCTGGTGGGAATATGCTTGCTCGATCCCGGATGGGCGCAGAGGGCGGCATCGACATCATCGAAGAAACCCTCACGGACAAAACTTTCCTTGGCCGAGCCATTCTCGCCCCCTTCTTCTCCCGGCGTCCCATAGACCCGGATCTCACCACCAACTTGGTCAATCACAGACTTCAGGGCAGCAGCGGCCAAGCTTGAATAATTGCCGAAGAGGTTGTGGCCACAACCATGGCCCAGCCCCTCTAAGGCATCAAATTCTGCCAGAAAAGCCAGAACTGGCCCTTCCTTAGCGGCTTGGTAGCGGGCATCGAAGCCGGTCGGATGGCCGGCAACATCCCGCTTTACGTTAAAGCCCTCAGCCTCCAATTGCTTGGTCAAGACATCCTGGGCAAAGTACTCATGGTTAGAGGTCTCTGGTTGGCTATGGATACGGAGAGCGTTCTCCTGGTAGGTCGTCAAGTGTTGGTCGACGAAGTCTACAATCTGTTCTTTCAACTGGTCTGCTGTCATCAGGCAGGCTCCTTTCTTATTTTTTACCGAATTCTTCCCAGGCTGCTAGATTAGCGCCTTTACTCTTCTCATCAATGACTTTCTTGGTCTCATCTGTTTGATAGCTGTCTACTACTTTTGCATAGACCGGATTGTCCTTGTCTTCTTTACGAGCAGCAACGATATTGACATAGGGTTTTGACCGTTCGTCGACTGGCTCGGTAAAGAGGGCATCCGTCTTAGGATCCAAACCCGCATCGACAGCATAGCCTGAGTTCACGAGGGCAATGTCCACATCACCGAGGGCTCGAGGGGTTTGTGAGGCATCCATTTCTTCAATCTGCAAGTTCTTATCGTTTTTCGTGATGTCATTCAAGGTCGGGGTGATTCCAGCGGCGTCGTCCACTTCAATTAGACCAGCTGATTCTAAGAGGATGAGAGCCCGACCTCCATTGGTCACGTCATTCGGGATAGCTACCTTGGCCCCATCTGCCAAGTCCTCGATCTTATCAATCTTATTGGAATAAATAGCGAGTGGAGCAACCACTGTATTCCCAATCGCAACTAAGTCTGTCCCAAATTGTTCGTTAAACTTATCCAGGAAGACCTGGTGCTGGAAGGCATTGAGGTCAACAGCTCCCTGGGCTAGAGCCTGGTTAGGCTGGTTATAGTCTGAGAATTTGACGTATTCTAGCTTAATTCCTTCATCTGCCAAGCGGTCACGGACACTGTCCCAGTCTCTGGTATCATCCCCCACGAGGCCGAGTTTTACTGTTTCCGTCTCTTGCTTAGCTTCCTGGCCATTCCCACAGGCGGTGAGACCTAGGAGAGCAGTCAGTCCAATGATTACTGTTTTAGTCCATTTATTCATTTTATTCACTTCTTTCTATTTGCTTATTTCTTTCCAAATTCTTTCCAGGCGGCAATGTTGACTCCTTTGCCGATTTCATCGATAACTTTGGCTGTTTCATCGGTCTGATAGGCGTCAACCACCTTGGCGTAAATGGCATTATCTGCATCTTCTTTACGGGCGGCGACAACATTGACATAGGGTTCTGACTTCTCATTAATCGGTTCGGTGAAGATCCCGTCAATCTTAGGGTTAAGCCCTGCTTCTACGGCATAGTTGGAATTGATCAGAGCAATATCCACATCCCCTAAAGAGCGTGGGGTCTGTGAGGCATCCATCTCTTCGATCTGAAGATTCTTGTCATTCTTAGTGATGTCACTGAGGGTTGGCGTAATCCCAGCTGCATCGTCGACTTCGATCAGACCCGCTGATTCGAGGAGAATGAGCGAGCGCCCGCCCATGGTCACATCGTTAGGGATTGACACCTTGGCCCCATCCGGTAGATCCTCAATCTTGTCATACTTGTTGGAATAGATAGCTAATGGGGTCACTACTGTATTCCCAATCCCTACTAAATCCGCCCCATACTGTTCATTGAAGTTATTCAAGTAGACCTTGGTCTGGAAGGCGTTGAGGTCCACCTCTCCTTGGGCTAGGGCCTGGTTGGGCTGGTTGTAATCTGAGAACTTGACATATTCTAAGTTAATCCCTTGGTCAGCTAGGGTCTCCTTGGCAATATCCCATTCCCTGGTGTCGTCTCCGACCAAGCCTAATTTAACGGTCTCTATCTTTTTCTGAGCGCCTTGGCTCCCGTTAGCGCAGGCGGTCAGACCTAGGAGGGCAGTCGCCCCAATGACCAGTGCTTTCGTCCATCTCTTCATATGAACCGCTCCTTATCTTTCCAATAAAAAAGTCCCCTGCCCGGTTTATCACCAGACAAAGGACGACGTATCGTGTTACCACCTTTAATTCAGAGCCTCAGCTCCCTTAACCCAACCACTATTATTAAGTGAATGGTGCTCCAATTAGCGACTGAGCTAAGCCGGGAAGAACTCTGATTGCCCTTCCTCTCTCCAAGGCCATCTTCAATCTTCCTTCACTTAGCCCCTTCCACCACCAGGGCCTCTCTAAAAAGTTCGAAAGATTTACTCTCCTTATCAACGAGAACTCTTTATTAATGATAGATTTAGTCTAACATAGGCTAGCTGTTGGAAACAAGCTAGGCCACGATATCAAAAATTCATCATTTATGATCGCTTATACCGATATCAAATGATGACTAAAAGGCTTAGCCGATCGCATAGCTTCAGCTAAACTTACCAGGCTGCCTGGCTGGCTCCCCTGCTGGTCTCTTGGATCAGAGCTTTCATATCAGCTACTTGGAAGGCTTCCACCAGCTTCCGGTAACGGGGATCGCTAGCCTCGTCCTCTCTCACCGCAATCACTTGGCTATAGGCTGCCGCCTCTTCTTCTGTCAAGTCTTCGCGGACCAAGGCCTCTTTAAGGGGGTCCATCTTGGCATCCAAGGCAAAGTTGGTATTAATGACTACCGCATCGGCATCGGTCAATTTAGGTGGTGTCTTCGAAGCTTCCACTTGTTCAATCTTGAATTCCTTAGGGTTATCCTGGATATCTTTTAAAGTGGGATAAGTTTCTAGGGTCTCCTTGAGGGTAATTAAACCGGCAGCCTCCAACAAGTTCAGAGCCCGTCCGGCATTGGTCGGGTCCTTGGGAATAACAATCCGCGCCTTGTCCCTGAGACCATACAAGTTGTCGACCTCATGGGAATAGAGGCCAAGGGGGCTGAGCATCGTATGGGCAATAGGGGCCAGTTGGGACTTGCGGTCCCCATTAAAGTCGTCCAGATAGGCTAGCGTTTGACTGGCATTAGCATCGATACGGCCAGCTAATAGATCCTTGTTGGCTTGGTCATAGGTCATTATCTTAACCAGGTCTAGCTCAATCCCTTCCGCCTTGAGACGCTTTTGGACGGGCTCCCACAGGCGGGTATCATCCCCCATGATCCCTAGGCGAATCCTTGTCTGGTCATCCTCGGCAGAGCTGGACGGTAGCTTCCCACTTTCCAGGTGCAGACTAGTACAGCCGGTCAAAGTGATCAAAGCAAGCAAAAACAGCATCAAGAGTGCTTTATACCCCTTCATTGTCTTCCTCCTCATAAGTTCCCCTGCCCCTTCTTTAGGCTAGGCAGCGCATTTTGCTAGGAATATCTTAGCACGACCAGGCCCTAGGAACAAGAGCGGAGAAAAAGCTTTAGATAAACAAAAAGAAGCCCACACCGGGACTTCTCTTGCGTGTAAGTATTAGTTATCCTCTGCGTCATCTGTCATCGTCTGACCGAGTTCGGTCACTTCATCATAGAGTTCCTTGTTATCGACCCGTGATTCATCGTAGAGGGCCCGCATGTCAGCCGCTTCTTCCCGGCCAAATTCATAATCCTCATCTTGGCGGTTCACTTCCATCTTAATCAACTCATCACGCACCTGGATTTCCCGGTGGATGTGGCGGTAACGAATCGCCCACTGGATAATTAGAAGGGCAATCACGAAGAAACCGCAATAGCCGATGAAGGGATAGAGATAGGCCACTAAGGTATCAAAACCGGCGAAGGAAAGCACGAAGCCGATCCCAACCAAGATGATCATATTCCGAGTAAAGTTTTCTGGTTTTGACCGGGAAACCCGTTTGGCCAAGGCGTAGTACATCCCGATAGCCGTATTGTAGATCATCCCGAAGATGATAATGGCCATAGCCACTCCCAATCTTGGGTCTAAATTATCGAAGAGGGTCAATAGCGGCATAGAAGAGCCGAGAACCCCGTCGATATTCAAACTGATTGAGAAGAAGGAAGCAAAAAGTAAGCCGCCGACGAGGACCCCACCAAAGAGGCCACCGAGTCCTGCTTGCTTAGGACTATATTCCTCGCCCCCAATGACCACCGCCATAGAAATGGCTAGCATCAGAGCCAAGCTGGTATAGTTCAAAGTAGAGATCAACCAGTTCGGCAGGGTCGTCGCTTGGGCAGCTGCCGTCGCCATGGCTTCCTCATAGGGAATCGGCATTGTATTGAGGGTATGAATAAAGATCCCGAGCAAGAAGACAATCACAAAGGGCGTCACCATCCCGATCAAGCCCGTTACTTTATCCACATCCATAAAACCAGTCACAATGACCAAGGCTGAGACTAGGAGCGCCCCGGCCCAAATTGGCCAGTTGAATTGCTGGTTGAGGTTGGTCCCTGCCCCAGCAATCATAATAAAACCAGTACAAAAGAGTGTCATATTGATTAAGAAATCAATCACTTTGGAAATAAATGGTGATGAGATGTGGTTAAATACCTCACTGTGCTCCTGGACCTTGTAGTAGCTCCCGAATTGCAAGAGGACGATCCCTCCAACAATAAAGAGAATAGAGGAGATAACCAATCCCCAAATCCCCATTTTACCAAAACTTACAAAATACTGGAACATTTCTTGCCCAGAGGCAAAACCTGCTCCGATGATCACGCCGAGATAGGCGAGACCAATTTTTACCATACTTTTAAATGTATTCATATTCCTTCCTTTCCTTACACTGTTTACTATTATAAGGAAAATTAATGCAGATGCATATTTTATGTTTTTTATAGATAGCCAAATGCGATTTAAGCTTATAAAGTAAGAATAAAGCCTATTGTTAAGCTTATCTTAAGCTTTGTACCAATGAAAAAGGAGTACAATTATTGTACTCCTCGATTAATCAAATTTTATTACCTTACATTGGTGAGCATCTATTTCGTTAACCTAACAAAACTGGTCCTAGTCTTCAAGCAAGACCCATCGTCCAGTCAGCATATCCATCTGGTAGACCTGGCCTGTTGCTTCGTCAACTTGGTAGAGACCTTCCAAATGAGATACCCGACCATCGGGGCTATCGACCCGGTAGTCGTACTGGGTCCGGCCGGTCTCAGGATCTTGGCTTGGGCCCATCAGATAGCTCTTTTGGGTTGCTGGAGCCTTTTCTTCCATCGGTTCAGCTTCCCTTTGTCTTGCTGGAGCCGGCTTAGTGGGCTGTAAGTTTTGTTCAGGAGCTCTTGCTGGTTGGATAGCTGCAATCTCCTGGTTTTGACGGGCTTGAACTGGTGCGATATCTTGGACACTGGTTCGAATATCGACAATGTGGGGAGCTGCGGTCAATTGATTGATGACTGGAATTTCTTTAATAAAGGCTTGACTGGCTTCATTCGGATTCATTTCTACGAGCGATTGACTAGCCGTTGCATTTGGCGCATTGAGGGCCACCAGTAAAGCGGCGAGTCCAACACTGGCAATAACACTCTTTTTCATGGGGATCCCTCCTCTGTCCTTCTTACCCTCATTGTAACACACTTGTAACATTTTGTTAATTATTATGTAAAAGAAAAACTGTGTTATGATTAAATAAAGGAAAGGAGCGATTCCATGTGCGGACGCTATGAATACCAGCTCAAGGACCCCCTCTTGGCCCACTTCTACAGGAAGTTGAGCCAGGAAAGCGCGGCTGCGACAGGCACAGTCTATCCCGGCCAAGAGGTGGTCTGCCTGGGTCTGGACCCCCAAGCCAAGGTCCGGGTAGCCAGTATGCGCTGGGGCTTTGATGGTTTCAAGAAAAAACAGCTTCTTATCAATGCCCGGTCGGAAAGCATCAACGATAAGCTAGCCTTTGCCCAGGCCTTCCGCTACCGCCGCTGCATCTTCCCCATGTCCGCCTTCTATGAGTGGTCGGCCGACAAGACCCGCTTCCTCTTCTCAGCCAGCGAGGTCCTCTTCGTGGGTGGCTGCTACCAGGTTCTTCCGCAAGCAGATGGCCTAAGCCAGGCCCAGGCAGTCCTCATGACCCGGGCTGCTGACCAGGTTGTCGGCCGCGTCCACCAGCGCATGCCCTATTTCATCCACCAAGAAGACCTCCGCGCCTGGCTCAATGACTGGGACTACGCCTCCAACTACCAGGGCCAAGCCCCCGAACTCGCCATGCAAAAGGACAGCCCCGACCGTCTCAGCCACTTGGTCACCCTGGACTTAGAATAAGAGAGAATCACTTTTATCACATTGTATTATGAGCATCCGTTTCACTTTTGCTCAAAAGTAGCTGTTATGGAGATTATTCTTTCATGTCCAATCAACTCCTTTGAAAAAATGACTAATCACAAAAAGCAACTGGACTGATAACGCCAGTTGCTTTTCTTATGGTTAATTCTTAATATGGTCTACCAATCAATCCAGTGGTAGAGGTAGAGGCGGTAGCCGATCCACTTCAGGACTTCCATCCGGGCCATGCGGCGGCCATTGGGGGTTGCCCGGTAGCCGTGGCCATCCCGGTGGGCACTGACAAAAGTCAGGTCAAAGCCATACTGGCGGTTGGCCCGGCGGAAGGTCAGCATAGTCCGACGCATATGGTAGTCGCTAGTCACCACATTGGCACTGGTCCAGCCTCGGTCGGCCATGATAGCGAGGCTGTTCACCGCATTGGTCCAGGTGGAAGTCGCCTGGTCTTCGGCCACTAGACTCTCCGGCGGCGCCCCCTTCTTCACATAAGTGGGAAAGATATCAAAATCTTCACGCGCATGGCGGGGCGACACCAAGAGATAGCCCGTCTGGCTGTAGCCCGCCCTTAAGAGATCCACAGCCTGGTCACTCCGTTCAGGTGCCGGCCCCTCAGCCACCAGAATAATATCAGCCAGCTGGGGTGTTTGGCCGGTGTCCAAATGATAATAGAGATAGACTAGGCGGGCAATCATTAATAAGATAGCAAGAAATCCGATTCCCAGATACAACACGACAAGCCCTCCTTTCAGCGCTTGCCCTATTCTAGCAAGTTTCCGAATACTTTGCTTATTTTAGCTCTCCAAGAGCCTTTTAATCCCTGCCTGAGCTTAAATAATTCACCAAAAACGCCTCAATCCGTTCATAATAGCCTGGCTGGAACTTAGCTTCGGCATGGCCTCCATTTGGCAGGAGGAAGAGTTCTTTAGGTCCCTGCTTCTTACTGGCATAGAGTTGGTGGGCCATTTCCACTGGCACGAAGTCATCTTTTTCGGTATGGATAAAGAGAATGGGCAATTCACTCTTAGCCACATAGTCCTTGGGTTCAGCCCAGCGGATATCGTAGCCCGCCTGGAGCCGGCCCATGAATTCCGCCATATAGAGGACAGGAAAGGCTGGGAGATTAAAGCGCCATTTCAATTCTGAGGCAAAGATATCCCAAGTTGAGCTATAGGCACAGTCCGAGACAATGGCCTTAACTTGCTTGGGAAGCTCCAAACCCGAGGCCATCAAGACACTTGCCCCACCCATAGAAGTGCCATGGTAGACAATCTCCGCGTCTGGATTTTCCTGGATCAGCCACTTGGTCCAAGCCAAGAGGTCGTCCTTCTCAAAGTAGCCCATCCCAATATACTTGCCTTGGCTGGGCGCATGGGCACGTTGACTGTAGGTCAAAACATTATAGCCGGCCTCATCGAAGTGCCTGGCCAACAGATTAGACTCGTCTTCACTGGACTGGTAGCCATGGACAATAATTACCCAGCGCTGACTGGCTTTGTCCTGCTTAATCTGGTGGCCGTAGAGCTTCAAGCCGTCAGTTGACTGGATGGTCACCGGTTGGCGTCGCTCACCTACTTGGTCTAACCAAATCGCCCGCTCTTCTTCTTCCTTATCCCGGGCCCGATCAATCGCCAATTGGCCCGCTGACCGATCAACCACTTCTTCACGCTTCTCTGCCCCTTGCTGGGGAACCAGGGCATAATTAACGAAATAAGAGCCCACCCCATAAGTAGCCAAGCCCAAGAGAAGCAAAATTATGACTAGACCGTACAGGCAGCCTTTTCTTCTTTTTTCTTTCAACTGATCGCTCCTTATATTGTTTAATAATTTATATTTTAAACAATTAAGGCTCGCTCTTCAAACTTTTTATTAATAGCAATTTGCTTGAGGGCATCGCGGAGCTCTTCAAGTGCGGCATCCGTCGTGGCCCAGCTGGTGACAAAGCGGAGGACCACTTGGCCATCAAGGTCTGGATTCCAGACGCTAAAGCCGACATAATCAGCCAAGCGCTCGGCTTCTGCTGGCGACAGGCAGACAAATTGTTGGTTGGTATAGGAATCTGTATAGAAGCTATAGCCCGCCTCCGCAAATATTTCTTTGACAGTCAGGCCCTGCTTGACCGCATGCCGGCTCAGGTCAAAGTAGAGGCCATCCTTAAATAATTCCTCAAATTGGATGCCGAGCAGGCGACCCTTGGCGACCAAGCCCCCATGTTTTTTCACCAGGGCGGGGAAATAGGCCGGTGCTTTCCTCTGGCTAAAGACTACAGCTTCCCCACAGAGGGCACCGATCTTGTTGGCCCCAATATAGAAAACATCGCACAAGTGAGCCAATTCAGCCAGAGTCAGGTCGGCTTCGGGACTCATCAGGCCGTAGCCGAGCCGGGCCCCGTCAATGTAGAGGGGTAGGTCGTGGGCCTGGCAGACCTGGTAGATGGCCTGCAAGTCTGCTTTAGAGTAGAGGGTGCCGAGTTCACTTGGATAAGTGATGTAGACCATGCCCGGAGCCACCATGTGGGCGCGGTTGGGATTAGCTTCAAAGGCTTGCAGATAGGCCTGGAGCTGGTCAGCTGACAGTTTACCCTGGTCATTCGCTAAGCTTAGGATCTTATGGCCACAGGATTCAACAGCCCCGGTCTCCTGGGTGTTGATATGGGCGGTATCTGCCGCCACCACCCCGCGGTAGTCCGTCAGCAGGCTATCAATTACCAGCTTATTGGTCTGGGTCCCTCCTACCGTAAAATAAACTTCTGCTTCAGGGCAAGCACAAGCACGCCGGATGGCTTGGACCGCCTGATGCGTATAAGGGTCCTGCCCATAGCCTGGCACTTGGTCACGGTTATTTTCCATCAGACGACTGAGCAAGCGTTCATGTGCCCCCTCTAAATAATCACAGGCAAAAGAAAACATATTGAGCCACCTCTCATTTTAAGTTTTAATTCCTTTTCTTAAAATTATATGTATAAATAATAGGATGTCTAATCAGTTTTTTACTCTTCTATCATAAAAAAAACTTTATTCACAAGAGCTTAGAACAGAATTTTCACGCAATTCATGTTAGAGTAAAGATAGGTTATTTTTATACTTTAAATCAAAAAAGGAGGTTTTTTATGCCATTTTTACGTTTTCTTCTAGCCATTGCCTTGGTCTATGGAGCAGGCCGCTTAATCCAAAAAATCAAACTGCCTGCCATCCTAGGCTGGCTCCTATGCGGCATGGTTGTGGGGCCTAACCTGCTCAATCTTTTTCACGAGAGCATCACTGGCCACCCCGCCTTCCAACTCTTGGCGACCCTGGCCCAAGTCATTGTCGGTATCATGATTGGGTCCAACTTAATCGTAAGTAAAATAAAAAAAGTTGGGACTTCCATCTTTAAACTCGCTATCTGGCAGATACTAGGTATTTTCCTGATGGTCAGCCTAGCTTTTGGCTTGATTTTCTCTTGGATAGGGGTGCCTTTCCTGATTGCCATTATTTTCGGGGTCATCGCCATGGCCACAGCCCCGGCCCCCGTGCTATCGGTCATTAACGAATACAAGACAGATGGGCCACTCTCACGGACAACTGTTTCCATGACCGTCATGAATACCCTCTTAGTAAACATAATCTTCTATTTCTTCATTTCGGTCGTCCAATCACAAGTGACTGAGGCTTCAACTTCGGCTGTACTCAACCTGTCCTTGATGATGGTCCTTCCGATACTGGTCGGTGTCGGCCTAGGTTATCTAGCCGGTCGTTTCTTATCCGGAGCGGAAGAATCAGGTATCGGTCGCTTCCTCACGACTATTGTATTGACGACTGCTATCATGCTAGCAATTGACCATTGGCTCTACCCTAGCCCCATGGCCAATTACATCATCCTGGGAGCCGCCTTCTCAGCCGCCCTAGTCAACGGTATTTCAGATGACCAACGCGAAGCCCTAAGTGATGACTTTAGCCCCATCCAATCAGCTGGACTCTTGCTTATCATCTTGAACCTCGCTGCCCCACTCGATCCTGGCTTGCTCGTCCAAGCTGGTGTCTGGAGTTTGGCCTATATTAGCTTCCGCCTACTTGGAAGCTTTATTGGGTCTTATCTGGGAGGTAAGCGCATCGAAGCAGACCCCAGCGTCCAAAAATACCTGGCCTTAACCATGATGCCCCATTCTGGTATTTCCCTCGTCTTCTCCTCCATGGCAGCCCAGGCAATTGGTCAGGCAGCCAGTGACCTCGGCGCCAGTATCCAGATCATCATCCCTGCTGCTGCTCTAATCAATGAGATTATCGCTGTACTCATGGCTAAGAAGGCCTATGAATGGGCCGACGAAACGGACCAAGCCGAAGACGATGATGACTATGTGAACGAGGACACCTCTTATTGCACACAGAGTCGGGATACTCGCTACTACGATTATTAACATTTAAATTTAAAGGAGGACTTCTAATGACTCAAAAGAAACCAAATATTATTTTAATTTTTGCCGACGACTTAGGAATGGGTGACGTATCTGCCTTCAACCCTGAGTCCAAGATTCATACCGAACACATTGATGCCCTCGCTCAGGACGGCATGCGCTTCACTGATTCCCATGCCACCAGCGCCCTCTGTACGCCCTCAAGATATGGGCTCTTAACCGGCCGCTACAACTGGCGGTCTCAGCTCAAGAGTATTGTCATCCCTGGCGACGCCCAAAGTCTGATTGAGAAAGACCGGCGCACCCTCCCTCAAATGCTCAAGGACCACGGCTATCAAACAGCAGCCATCGGTAAGTGGCACTTGGGGATGGAATGGACCTTAAAGGACCACAAAGACTATGAGCGCTATGGTGTCGACGGAGACAAGTACCGCGATCAAGAGGCGGACTATCAGAAGGGCCGCCCTTACTTCGGCAATGCCACAGCGGAACCCATCTTCCGGGGAACAGACATCGATTATAGCCAACCGATTAAATTCGGGCCGCTCAACTATGGCTTCGACTACTTCTACGGGACGGCAGCCAGTCTGGACCAAGGCCCCTTTACCATCATCGAGAATGACCGGGCCCTCTACCAACCTGAATACATGGCCGGGGACCATAATATTTCTCGGGTTGAGCCTGAAACCAACCGCTCCATCGAAGCCGGCGTGATAGCCCCTGAGCACAGCCCCTACCATGTCCCGGACCAAATGCAGGCCAAGGCACTAGACGTCCTAGATGATATGATTGAAGCGGATGCCCCCTTCTTCCTCTACTATCCTAACCACCTGGTCCACGGTCCGATTATTCCTCAAGAACGTTTCCGCGGTAAGTCAGGGATCGGTGACTACGGCGATTTCGTCCTCCAACTGGATGCCTATGTCGGTGAAATAGCCGACAAGCTCAAGGAAGCTGGCATCTACGAAGACACCCTATTCATCTTTACTTCCGATAATGGGGCCTCTCCGATTGTCGATATTGACCGCTTGAAGGAAGAAGAAGGCCACGACCCAAGTAATGGGCTCCGCGGGCATAAGATGCATATCTGGGAAGGGGGCCACCGGGAACCTACGATTGTGACCTATCCGCGAATGATTGAAGCCAACACGGTTTCTAACCACATGGTCTCCCACTCCGACTTCTACAACACCATCGCCGATATCCTCGGTGAGGACAAACGCGATAATGTCGCTGAAGATAGCTACTCCAACCTCCCCCTCTGGCAGGGTGAGGACCAGGCTGTCCGCGAAGACATCATCCATTCAGCTGGTAACGGGGGCTTCTCCATTCGCCGTGACTTCTGGAAACTCATCATGGTCAAAGATGGCGGCCTAGGCGGTTATGACCGTAATGTGGACAGCTATAAGGAAACCTTCCAAGCAACGGAGCTCTATGACCTGCGTGATGACCTCTCCGAAAGCCACAATGTTATCGACGACCATCCGGATGTTGTGACTGAATTGAGCCAAGCCTTGGTCGACTACATCAAGGAAGGCCGATCAACGCCTGGTGAGCCTCAAACCAACCAAGCCGACCTACCGACCGGTGACTGGGAACAAGTCGCCTTCATGCCAGACTATGAAGACTATGTCCAAGGCCTTAACCAGGCAGCCGTAGAAAAGGGACAAATCAGCCAGGAGGAATTGGACAAGAATTCTGCCCTTAAGGATAAGGACTAGAACTATAAAGATAATCTCTAAAAAAGCAAAAGCAGTCTAGACGTTATTTATTTGGCGCCTAGGCTGCTTTTTCATCTTCTCTTATTTGAGGCTTAGCGCTTGACTAAGCGGAGTTTTGACTTGCTAATGAGGTAGGCCGTGGTGGCAAAGACTAGACCTCCTATGACATAAATCAGGGCCTTAGCCCAGTGCCATTCGATCGGCCGCCCGTCCAAGTAAGGAAAGACCACTTCCATCCAAAAGATCATGCCCAGGGTCCACAAGAGGCCAGCGCGGAACATTTGCTGGCGGAGTTGACGGACTGCTTTCTTATAATCTTTGGCATCATAGAATTCCGTATCGGTTAGCCGGTACTTGCGGGTTTTAGCTAGGATGTAGAGGGAATTTCCCATCATGATCAGAAAGAGAAAGATGGTCCCCAAGCTGACCTGACCCTGATGGATATCCCAAATCAAGCTGATTAACATCAAGATGGCAATGGCATACTGGGTCACAATTCCAGCAAAAGCTAAAACTTCATTCAGTTTCTGTTCTTGGTATTCATCACGGTGGCCGACAAAGCCAAGGTAGTGTTGGATAATACGTTTTTTCATTTAAGTTTCCTCCCCATTCCAAAACAATTGGTTTAGATCAGTTCCCAAAGCATGAGCTAAGCGCAGGCACAGGTCGAGCGACGGATTATACTTATCATTCTCAATTAAATTGATGGTCTGCCGAGCCACCTCTACCCGCCGAGCGAGTTCCGCCTGCGAAATACCTATCTTTTGGCGGTAAAAGCGCACATGGTTCATGGCCTCCCCTCCTTACTGTCATCTATATATGACACACCTTCAGTTTACACCTGATCAGCCAAGATGTCAAATATAAATGACATCGTTAAAATAAAAAAAGCGAAAGGTCTTGCCAGCACAGGTTGAGCATCACTTTCGCTAAAAAAGAACTTAAAGCATTTCAAAATTAAAGATAAAAGGCCTGGTAGCCAAGCTGACAGCCAACAGACCTAGCAGCTGAGAAAATTGCTTCCCCGTCTACCTGGCCTGGAATGGCAGGGGTCAAGTTTAATTCACAGCGCGGCCCCCTGTAGAAGGCGAGGTGCTTGGAATCACCCTGGCCCTTACGCCATAGAATCTGGTAGAGTAAGCCCGGAATCGCCCGCCAATCCAGGTCATGGACCACTACAAGGGCCAGGTCGCCCTCTAGTTCTGCCACCCGAGGATCGAGCTGAATGCCTCCGCCAAAGTAAGGATTCAACATAACCGCTACCAAGCTAACATCAGAAAAATGTTGGCTATGACCGCCTAGTCTTACATCGAGGGCAAAATTAGGAACGCGACGCAAGGACTGAAAGAGGCTCACCAGATAGCGGACCCGGTTTGCCCAGGGGACTTGCCAGATTCCTCCCTTGGCTTTGAATCCTTCACTTTCATGGATGACCTGACCATCGAAACCAAAGCCCAGGCTATTGACAAAGACGCCCCCAGCCTTGCCTAGGCTGGGATCGATACGACCAATTCTAAGCCGGCGAACCTGGCCTTTAAACATGGGGGCGAGCAAGTCTTCGATGGTCTCTTTGCCTGCCTGGTAGTAGCGGCTAAAATCATTGCCCGTCCCGGCTGAAACAAAGGCAAGAGGTAGGTCGAGCCCCCGATCGGCCAAAAGATTCACCAATTCATGTAGACTGCCATCTCCACCAACCAGGATTAAGCTATCCTCTTCTTTAAATTGGTCCAAGCAAGCGGTTAAGAGCTCTCCCATATGACCAGGATACTGGGTCAAGTAAATCTGATAGTCCGCCCCCCAGCTCTCTAAATAGCTAGTGACTTCGTTCAAGCGTTTCCTCCCTCTCCCCATCCCCGATTTCGGGTTACAGATAATATGCATGCACTCCACAAGCCATTAACTCCTTTACTTCTCTAGATTTACCTAGAGCAATCTAAACACAGTCCTTTTTAAGTTAAATGGTGAATGCGTTCATCACATTTTGCTATTGAATTATAACTACCATCACTATAAACATTATTTTATATATTAGCAGTCAATAATTTTAAAAAAGCAATTGCTACATTAGCTATTTTGAGCAGTAGTGCTTTGAAGTTGGTCCTTAGCCATGAACAAGCAAGCAAAGCGAATTACGGATCGTTGGCGCAAGCCTTACGAGCCGTTTGAGACTTGCTAGGTGAGAGACCTTGGCTCGAACCGATGCTGCTATAGCCGTTGGAGCGCTAGCGACTTACGGATATAGTACAAAACGGCTTTAGCCGTTCTTGACCCTCTAAAATTTAAGGACCAAATTCAAAAGCGGAACGGATGCTCACCAGCGGAACGGATGCTCACCAATACAATTTTATACAAAAAAATTCATCCAACCTTTTGTCCTATTTTATCAAATTTATAAGCTAAAGCAAGCACAAAAAAAGCACCTGCCATGGGCAAGTGCTGGAAAAGTTCTTGGTCGCCAATTCTTAACGTTTTGAGAATTGAGGCGCTTTACGAGCTTTCTTAAGACCTGGTTTCTTACGTTCTTTCATACGTGGGTCACGTGTGAGCAAGCCAGCGTCTTTTAATGGTTTACGGAAGTCTGGGTCAACTTGCAGTAAGGCACGGGCGATACCGTGACGAGCTGCACCTGATTGACCAGCGTAACCGCCGCCGTTAACGTTGATGTATACATCGTATTGACCTTCAGTTTGAGTAACTGCTAAAGGTTGTTTAACGATAACGAATAGTGATGCGTATGGAAGGTAGTCTTCCATTTCTTTGCCATTGAAGACGATCTTCCCATTACCAGGTACTAAGCGTACACGGGCAGATGAGTTCTTACGACGTCCAGTTGCTTGATATTGTGCTTGTGCCACTAGCTGTTCCCTCCTTAAATTAAGTCCTTGATGTCTACAGTTTCAGGTTGTTGTGCTTGGTGTGGATGTTCCGCGCCAGCATACACATGTAAGTGTGTGAATTGTTGACGACCTAATTTGTTCTTAGGAAGCATGCCTTTAACTGATAATTCAATTAAACGTTCAGGTTTTTCCTCACGTAAAGTCCCTGCAGTAGTTTCGTAGATACCACCTGGGTAACCTGAGTGGTGGTAGTATTTCTTATCAGATGCTTTTTTACCAGTTAATTTAACTTTTTCAGCATTGATGATAATGACTTGGTCACCAGTGTCTACGTTAGGGGTGAAAGTTGCTTTGTTTTTACCGCGCAGCATGGATGCTGCAACTGTTGAAAGACGACCTAATGGAATATCTGTTGCGTCTAAGATAACCCATTGGCGTTCAACTTCGTTAGCTTTTGCCATATATGTTGTACGCATTATCTACTTTTCCTCCGTTTTTCTTGACTGATTGTTGCAATTCACAATTGATTTCCGGGGCAATCGTGGGGCAAACAATACCGTTTAATATCTTACCTTATCCGTCAAGAGAAGTCAATGCTTTAGCTTAATTTTCTTTGGAAAGATTGCTATAATATAAGTAAGGAGGTGTCCCATGAAGAAGAGCTACGCCCTTGCCTTCCTTGTTGAAGGCATCCCTATTCTAACTTTAACCAGCCTGGTCCTCTCCCATCTCTTCCACAAGAAGGAAAAGGATCTATCAACCAAATAATTCGCTAAATGAAAAAGAAACTGGAAACAAAGCCCAGTTTCTTTTTTTCGTCAACTTTAAACGCTATTGCCCACACCCTCCAGTTAGGCTCGCAAAGGCAGAAAAGGAGTGACTTCGGCAAAAGAAAACAAGCAGTTAAAAGCGTTCTTATCCCTTTTACCTCCAGTCATCCTTTTCTAACCGCCTTTGCTCACACCCTATAGGTGGTCAGCATGGAATTTCAAATGGTCTCCGATAAAGGTCGAAATGGTGTAATAGGAATGGTCATAGCCTTCTTCCTTTTGATAGCGGACCGGATAGTTAGCGACTTCTGCTGCTTCTAGGAAGGCACTTTCGTCCAATTGCTCAGGGTAAAATTCGTCTGCTGTGCCTTGGCTAATGAAGATAGGAATTTCATCTTTAGCTTCCTTAACCAAGTGGACAGGATCCCACTCAGCCCAAATACTTTCGTCAGGTCCGAGATAGGCAGTGAAGGCCTTGCGACCCCAGGGGACCTGAGTCGGATTTGAAATGGGTGCAAAGGCCGAGATGCTCTGGAAGCGATGGGGATTTTTCACTCCCATCACCAAAGCGCCGTAACCGCCCATGGAATGCCCCATGATGGCTTGTTGGCTAGAGCCATGGGGGAGGCAGTCTTCAACGAGCTCAGCAAGCTCTTCCAATAGATAATCATACATCCGATAGTGGCTAGCCCAAGGTTCCTGGCTGGCATTGAGATAGAAGCCAGCGCCTTGGCCCAGGTCATAGGCCTCATCATCGGCGACTTCTGATCCGCGTGGGGAGGTATCCGGAATTAAGACCGCTAATCTCAAGTCTGCTGCATAGCGCTGGAAGCCCGACTTGGTGGAGAAGTTCTGGTCATCACAGGTCAGCCCCGACAAGAACCAGACCAGGGGCACTGGACGGTCTTGGGATTCTTTTGGCAGAAAGAGGCTAAAGACCATCTCACAGCCAAGGACCTTGGACACATGCTTGTAGCGGACCTGGTCTCCGCCAAAAATTTTCTTACTTTCAATTAATTCCATGGTTAAACCTCCTAGAAAGTCAGAATATCTCGCAGGGATTCACCGTTCTCTTGCCATTCGATGGCTTGTTCAATATCGTCAAAGGCAATGCGGTGGCTGATGAAGGGCTTGAGGTCAATGCCACCCTCAGAGTATTCTTCCACTAATTCGCTGAGTCCCGTACGTCCAGTGACGCCACCAAAGGAAGTTCCTAGCCAAGTCCGACCGGTAATCAATTGGAAGGGACGGGTTGAGATCTTGTCATTGCCGGCAGCTACGCCCATAATAACACTTTCTCCCCAGCCCTTGTGCGTGGCTTCTAGACCAGCATTCATCACGTCGGTATTGCCCACACAAACAAAGCTGAAGTCAACCCCGCCATCGGTCAATTCGATAATTTCTTCCTGGACAGGGCGGTCCAATTCGCTCGAATTAATGAAGTCCGTCGCCCCGAAGTCGCGGGCTACTTCTTCTTTGTTAGAATCGATATCGACTGCAATAATGCGTTCAGCTTGTGACCGCTTGAGTTCTTGGATGGCAGCTAGACCCAGCGTCCCGATACCAAAGACAGCCGCACTTGCCTTCTCATAAACGGCAGCATCATTGCGGACAGCCCCAATCCCGGTTGTTACCCCACAGCCCAAGAGACAGACTTCATCCATGGGCACTTCGGGATCAATCTTGGTCAAGGCAATCTCAGGCAGGACGGTATATTCACTGAAAGTGGAGGTCCCCATGAAATGATAGATGGGCTTACCCTCATAAGAGAAGCGCGGCCTTCCATCGGGCATCACGCCTTGGCCTTGGGTTTCACTAATGGCTGAGCAGAAGTTCAAGCCTTTCTGACAATAGTCACATTTCCCACATTCTGGCTTCCAGAGAGGGATCACATGGTCGCCCACTTCAACACTCTCAACGCCATCCCCAACTTTTACCACTTCACCCGCAGCCTCATGCCCCAAGATACAAGGGAAAATAGCCGATGGGTCATCACCTGATAAGCTATAAATATCCGTATGACAAACCGAAGTGTAGGCAATCTTAACCATTACCTCACCTGGATGCGGATCCTCAACATCTACTTCAACCATTCTTAAATCATTAGGCCCAAAAGCCACTGCTGCTTTACTTTTCATGCTATCCCTCTTTCTGTTATCGCTTGCTAATTTGCACCACTATTACTGATTCTATCATGACATAAAGCCGCCCAAACTACAATTAAAAGCCCTTTCATTATCCCTTCACTTGCCTCTCGCAAAAAGAACATTTATTGTTTATAAACTGCCCAGAAACAATTAGTTTATTATTAGAAAAAGACCTTATCAAAATACATCACTCCCTGATTGACTGCGCTTTCATCATTATATCGAAAGCTTATTGATCTTGTTTAAAGTTAATGACAATTTTATTAATAGAACAATAATTGTTTTTAGATTAAGTGTTATTAGTTTGTGAAATCGCTGTCAACGTGTATAATAAGATTGTGAAAGAGTTAGTAATAGATTTAACTTTAATATAAAGGAGAATGCCAGATGAAAGTAATTGTAATTGGCTGTACCCATGCCGGAACTGCTGCAGTAACAACCATGTTAAACGAGAACGAGGACATCGATGTTACGATTTATGAACGGAACGATAATGTCTCTTTCCTCTCATGCGGGATCGCCCTCTATGTTGGTGGTGTCGTGAAGGATGTTGACGGCCTCTTCTACTCTAGCCCCGATGCCTTAGCTGAACTCGGCGCCAATGTGAAGATGGAACACGATGTCTTAGAACTCGATCAAGCCAACAAGAAAGTCCAAGTCAAAGACTTGAAAACAGGCGAAGTCTTTGAAGATAGCTATGACAAGTTAGTGCTTTCTTCAGGTTCTTGGCCAATTATTCCTCCAATTGATGGCTTGGATCTTGACAATGTTCTTCTCTGCAAGAACTTTAACCATGCCCAAGAAATTATTGCTAAGAAGAACGATAAGAAACGGATAGCTGTTGTTGGTGGGGGCTATATCGGGATTGAACTTGTTGAAGCCTTCGCTGAAACTGGCAAGGAAGTTGTCCTGATCGACGGCATGCCTCACCCACTGAGCAAGTATCTCGATAGCGAAATGACCGATATCTTAGAAGAAACCATCCAAGAACATGGGGTTGAAATGCACATGTCTGAATTTGCGGATGGCTTTGTTGGAGATGAGAATGGGGCTGTCAAAGCTGTTCGGACCAACAAGGGCGAGTATGAATGCGACATGGCTATCCTCTGTGTCGGTTTCAAACCTAACAATGAACTCTTCGGCGACCTCAAGACCTTCGATAACGGTGCTTTAATCGTCGATGACTTCATGCATACCTCTGACCCAGATATTTACGCTTGTGGCGACTCTTGCGCCGTGAACTACAACCCTAATGATGGCCATGCCTACATTCCATTGGCTACCAATGCCGTTCGTATGGGGAACCTAGTTGGTAAAAATATTAAAGAAGACCGCGTTAAATACCGTGGTACCCAATCCACTTCTGGTCTGAAACTCTTCGGCTGGAACATTGGCTCGACAGGGGTTAACGACGGCTCTGCTGAATCATTCGGCCTAGACACTCGTTCTGTCTATGTCAAAGACTTTTACCGTCCCGAATTCATGCCAACTAATGAAGTCGTTCATATGAAACTTGTTTACGAAGTAGGCACTGGTCGGATCGTTGGGGGCCAATTAATGTCCAAGTATGACATTACCCAATCTGCCAACACCCTCTCCTTGGCCATCCAAAACCATATGACCATTGAGGATTTAGCCTATGTCGACTTCCTCTTCCAACCTCACTTTGACCGCCCATGGCACTATCTCAACATCCTAGCCCAAGCGGCTCTAGACCAAGAAGCTAAGTTAGCTGAATAATTCACAGGATAAGAAAAAACTCCCAGTCCATCTGTGACTGGGAATTTTTTTGCCTTCAATAGCTGATTTAGGCCCATAAAACATGATACTAAGCAGAGATCGTCATAAAGAGCACGGCCGTCGCAAAGACCCAAAAGAAGAGGCCAATGCCAATAAAGAGCAAGTACCACTTATTGCGCGACCGTTTGTATAAATAAAAGGACGATCCTACCAATAAGAGCGACACCACAATGCCAAGAAAAATAACAACTAACAGAACAAACGCCTCCTCTTCCTATGCATCAAAATCTGCTTCCTTCTTAAAATTCAACCACTGGGCAGTCTTTTGAGCCCGGTCTTCTGCTGATAAATAGAAAACTTCATCCAAGTAGAGGCCATGAGCGGCTGCAGTGGGTCCTGCTTCATTGCGGTCTCGAACTTCAAGCAAACGGGGCATCTCCTCAATCGGCTTGAGCCCGTCACCAATTTGGAGCAGGGTGCCCACCAAAATACGGACCATATTGTACAAGAAACCATCCCCCTCGAAGAGGAAGTAATAGCTAGAAGGGTCTGGCCCTGGATGGACTTCTGCCCGGTAAATAGTCCGTACAAAATTCGTCTTATCGGTATGGGTCGAACAAAAGCTTTCAAAATCATGCTGGCCCTTAATATAACTAAGAGCCTGGGCCATACGGTCAAGATCCGTTTGATAGGGATGGTGGAGGGCATAGTGGCGCTTGAAAGGGGACATGAAAGGCCCCCCTTCCACCCGGTAGATGTAGCGCTTGCCCGAGGTGTGGTAGCGAGCGTGGAAAGTGTCTTCCACCGCTTCAACCTTCTGGATACAGATACTATCGTCACAGATACTGTTCAGGGCACGCAGGAGCGCCTCTTCAGCTATCGGCGCCGGGTAATCGAAGTGGACCACCTGACCATAAGCATGGACCCCAGAATCTGTCCGTCCAGAGCCATGGACATTAATCGTCTGGCCCTTGGTCATCAGTTTTAAAGCCCGCTGCAGTTCCCCCTGGATACTAGGTCCATTGGGTTGCACTTGAAAGCCAACATAGGGACTGCCATCATAGGCCAAAGTCAGCTTGTAACGTTGCAAAAAATCCCTCCTTAATCTTTGAGTAAAAGAAGTCCTAGGCAGACCAGACCTACCACGACAAGCGATAGCGTATCTCGGCCCTGCCAGGTCAATTCCCGGTACTTGGTCCGCCCTTCTGCCCCGCGATATCCCCGTGCCTCCATAGCCGTGGCCAGGTCATAAGCCCGGTTAAAGGCATTGACAAAGAGCGGGATTAAGATTGGAATAAAGGCTTTCACCCGTTCGAAGAGATTGCCTTCATTGAAGTCCACACCCCGCGCACGCTGGGCATTCATAATTTTATCCGTCTCATCAATTAAAGTCGGAACGAAGCGCAGAGCAATAGAGAGCATAAGCGCCATTTCGTGGACAGGTAAGACCTTACGGAAAGGTGAAAATAAACTTTCGAGGGCATCGGTTATGGCTAAGGGTTGGGTGGTCAGGGTGAGCAAGGTTGAAATAAAGATAATCAAGACAAAGCGCAAGAAGATAAAGGCCGCATTCATCAAGCCATCCTTAGTCAAAACTAGGAAGCCCCACTGCCAAATAACCTCCCCGGTCCGGGTGAAGAAGAGCTGCAAGATCACCGTAAAGAGAATCAAGACCACCATGGGCCGCAAGCCCTTGATAAAGACCGACAGGGAAATATTCGTCAAAGCCACCATAAACATGACAAAAGCAAATAAGAGGGCATAGGACCAGACATTATTAGCAAAGAAAATAAAGATCAGGAGAAGAACCATAGCCAGCAACTTAGCACGCGGGTCTAAGCGGTGGATGAAGGAATCCCCCGGTAGGTAACGTCCTAGGATAAATTTATCCTTCATTGGAGTCTAGCCCCCTTCCTAAATCTGCCAGGATAGCATCGGCTAAGTGGTCCACTGTCAGAGCTGTCCCGCTTAAGGGCCTGCCCGTTTGAGCTTCATAAGTCCGGGCAAAGTGCAGGCTATCCGGCAAGTCCAACTGGTGCTGGTGGAGCCAGTCAGGATCCTGAAAAATCTCTTCAGGACGACCTGAGCGGATACAAGTCCCGCCCTCCATAACGATAACATGGTTAGCATACTTGGCCACGTCATTCATATGATGGGAGACCAAAACCACTGTTAAGCCCTTGTCCTGGTAGAGCTGGTAGAACATTTCCAGCATTTCTTTTTGTCCTTTAGGGTCCAGACCAGCAGTCGGCTCATCCAAGACAAGCACTTCCGGTTGCATGGCGAGGATCCCGGCAATAGCCACCCGACGCATCTGGCCGCCCGATAATTCAAAGGGAGACCGGTCATGGAGATCAGGAGCTATACCCACTAAATCTAAGGCTTCCAAGGCCCGTTCCCGTGCCTCTTCTTCGCTGGCACCATAGTTCTTAGGCCCGAACATAACGTCGGCCAAAAGGGTTTCTTCAAAGAGTTGGGATTCCGGAAATTGAAAGACCATGCCGACTTTTGCTCGCAAGTCCTTCAAGCCTTTGCCCTTACTTTCCGAGTTTAGAACAAAATTACCCAAACGGACCTCTCCAGAGCTGGGAAGGAGCAAGGCATTGAGGTGTTGAATCACTGTCGATTTACCAGAGCCTGTATGCCCAACCAAGGCTGTAAAGCTCTTATTTGGGATGGTTAAGGTCGCATCGTGCAGGGCCTGCATCTCAAAGGCTGTTCCTGCACCATAAGCAAAGCCTACCTGGTCGAATTCAATTTGCATAGATAGTCCACCAACCCTTCTTCCGTTAAATAAGCTTCTGGCATGTCAAGTCCCCGTGCCTGGAGGGTCTCCTTTAATTGTTCGGCAAAAGGAACGTCTAAACCCATCTCTACCAGGGCCTGGCCCTCCTTAAAGATTTCTTCTGGGCGGCCCTTTTTGACAATTTGCCCCTGGTTCACGACAAAGATTTGGTCTGCCATAGCAGCTTCATTGAGGTCGTGAGTAATGGATAGGACCGTCATCTCCTGGCTCTCCTTAATGTCCTGCATCAAAGAGACGACCTCATGCCGGCCTTCTGGGTCTAGCATGGCCGTCGCTTCATCCAAGATAATAACTTCTGGTTGTAAGGCGAGGACGCCCGCAATGGCCACTCGCTGCTTCTGTCCGCCAGATAGGCTAGAAGGCTCCCGGTCCTTGTACTGACTCATATTGACCTGGTCTAAGGCCCGATTGACCCGTTCAACCATTTCGCTTCTAGGAATGCCCGCATTCTCCAAAGCAAAGGCCACATCGTCTTCTACTGTCGCCCCAACAAACTGATTATCCGGATTCTGGAAAACAAAACCAACCTTTTGGCGGATCTCCCACACTGTCTCTTCGGAAAGTTCTTGACCGTCCACATAAATATGGCCGGATTGGGCCTCCAAGAGCCCATCGATGAGCTTAGCCAGAGTCGATTTTCCTGACCCATTATGGCCAATAATGGCTAGCCAGTCCCCTCGTTTAATCTCAAAGGATACCCCCTGGATGGTGGGCCTCTCTTGGTCTTCTTGATAGGCAAAGATTAAGTCCTCGACACGAACGATCGTATCTTCCATAGCTGCCTCCTTAATTAAAAGGACCCTACCGCAAGTCCGGCAGAGTCCATTATTCTTTGTTTAATCAGTTGAGTTGCCAAACCGCCTCTAAAGGCTGAATGGTCAACCCTGCCACATATTAAGGTGATACTTACAGTTTACGCTAAAATGCTTAAGACTGCAATCATAAACTTATGAAGCGAGGGTCAATCTTGGCTCTTCTTTCCCTGGTCTTCAGGAAGTTCTTGGTGCTCCGATTCATAGATAGCCCGGGTCACAAAGGCCACCCACTGCTTACGTCCTTCATCATTGAAGTGGACACCATCGTCGCCTAGCCAGCTCGGTGCGGCCTCCTGACTATTGAAGTAAGCATTCCAATCCAGGTAGTGAACCTTATCCCCTAATTGATCAGCGGCGGTCTTGAGATTGGCATTCACCTCGTCGCGCCAAGGCCGGTTAACATGGGTATTGACCAAATAAATGGTTCGATCCTTGCCGATCTGTTCCACCATATCCACAATTTGCTGGCTAGAGAAGCCGCCATTGGCTCCCAAGTTAATAACTACTGGATTAAAGAGGGCCTGGTTGGCTTTAAGCTGTTCAATCACCGGCGCAATGGCATAGACTTGCCGGCCCACTTCCGCACTAATATAGGAATTAGGATAAGTAATCGACAGCACTTCAGAAGCTCCTAAGAGCAAGGAATCACCGATAAAAGTTGCCTGGAGGTTATGGGCCATCTGCACCTGTTCTTTAGGAAGAGAGGAGAGGAAGCCCTGTTGGTCGGCTGGCAATTGGTCGATATAGGCTTTAATTTCTTCTTCGCTGGCCGGATCTGACACATTACCCTGGGCGATGGCTTGGTTTTGCTTCTTCAACGCTGCCTTTTGCTCTTCAGCCTGGCGGATCTGGTCGGCCGTTTCATGTTCAATCGGTGCTAGGGCGAGCGCAACCCCAGTCCCCACTAACATCGCGAGATAGGCCCAGAAGGCAATCCGACTAGCTAGTGACGTGTCAGAAGATAAGGCAGCTCTAAAGCCTGATTTTAACTGGAGGGGGACTCCCTTAGGCCGGTTGAAGATGGGAACGTAGGCCTTCCGATGAACCACCACAATATGGGTCAGCGCCCCGAGGAATATAATAAGAGCCAGCTGCCAAGCAATCGAGGAGACGAAGAAGTTAGACGACTTGGGCGCTGAACGGAAGATAATGAAGACAGGATAGTAGAAGAGATACATCCCATAAGTCATCTGCCCCAACCAAGATAGGGGACGGAAGCGTAAGAGCTTGGCGATTAAGTTGCCTGGCAGGGTTAAGAGAACCATAAAAGCAAGCACTAAGAGGTCAAAAACAAACATCCCCCCGTAATAGGTCAGACTCCATGAATCCGTTAAATACCGCATCATGAAGAAAATGAGGCCCCCGATTCCCAAGGTCAAGAGCGAAGTCAACCAAGTGGCCCCCTTCTTGATGATCTGACGGAATTTATCCGTCTGCATCATTGTTCCAGCTGCGGCCCCTAGTGCAAAGCTGAAGAGCCGGGTATCCGTCCCATAGTAGACGCGACTCGGGTCCTTGCCTGGATCAAAAAGTACCGCCATCAGTATGGCACTCAGAACAGCTAGGATGAGGTAGAAGCAGGAAGCCCCTTTAGCAGACTTTAAATGGGGCCTGATCAAACGAACCAGGGCCGGCCATAAGAAGAGGAACTGGGCATACATGCTCAAGTACCAGAGATGGGTAAAGATCGAGGGGTGGGCGAAATCCGCAAAATACGAGCCCCCTGCTAGGATCTGCGACCAGTTATTGACAAAGACCAAGCTGGAGAAGAACATACGCGGTAGGTTGGTCAAAAGGTCAAAACGGAAGACCAAGAGATAGCAGGTCCCCACCACCAGGACGAAGAGCATGGGCCGGAAGAGTCGCCCCAGTCGCCTGAAAAAAGTCGACCAAAAACGCGGGAATTCTCCCGTCATCTGATATCCCCTCTCCAGCCGTCCACTAATTAAGAAAGCTGAGAGGATAAAGAAGATATCTACAGCTAAAAAGCCCCCTGGTAGGAGGTGTTTTGTATAATGATAGAAAATAATAGCCAGCATCGACAGAAAGCGTAGGCTATCAAAGGGTCTAAAATATTTACGTTTGGACAAAGTTGCCCCTCCTCATCGATAATAATCCAATAATAGCACTAAAGCGCCTGACTGTCTTCAAAATCCCAGATTATTTTCCTTAATTTTATAAATAAGCGACCATCTAGACTTATTACACATTCAACTTAGCTTAAAAAAGCGGCAGACGTATCGACTTCCCATCCAAATCGGACTAAGACACTGCAAGCTACACTTAGGGGACTTAACTGTGGCCTCCTCCCCATTAAGCCACATTAGCCCTTCTCAATTGTGGCTTAGAACTTAGTCACCCACATTCGCAGTAATTGATTGTGGCTTGACAAGAATTAACACCCACTGCTAAGCCTTAATTGTGGCTCCACATTGATTAAGCCACACTCCTCGTGCTTAATTGTGGCTTGGGAGAGAGTATAGACAAGAACCAGCTGCTCTTGTACTCCCGCTAGCCTTCCCACCCTGTCTAGTCGGGTTCGACTTGGCAGGCTTGGAGTGATTTCACAAGTAAGGAACGAGCGAATTCTTCGCTCTTATCCTTACTTGCTCCAATCATCCAAGCCTAAGCGCTAAGTCTCACACCCTGTCTAGTCGGGTTCGGGCTGGCAGAAATAGCTCCTCTTCACCAAAATCCGCCGAAGACTTTCAGTCTTCTCTGGCTTTTGGCTCCAGAGGTCTATTTCTCCCGCCAGCCCTCACACCCTTATAACAAAAAAAGCATTCATGTAATAACATGGATGCTCGTGTTTTGGAATTAGGATATATTTTCACTTCCGGAGCACCTGCCCCGGAAGTGAAAGAGCTAGACTTGGGTTACCCCATCATCATAACGCTCTACATACATCTGGCTTACACTAATTCAATAATCGCCATCTTAGAACCGTCACCACGACGAGGTTCAGTCTTAAGGATACGGGTATAGCCACCTTGACGATCTGCATAGCGAGGGCCTAACTCGTTGAATAATTTTTGTAAGGCTGTTTCAATAACGATGTCATCATCTTCCGCACGAACATCAGCGATTTCGTTACGAACAAATTTAGCAGCTTGACGACGTGCGCTAAGGTCACCTTTCTTGCCTAAAGTAATCATTTTTTCAGTAGATTTACGGATTTCTTTAGCACGAGATTCGGTTGTTTCGATACGTTCATTGATAATTAAATCAGTCGTCAAATCACGTAATAAAGCTTTACGTTGTGAGCTGGTGCGACCTAATTTACGGTAACTCATCAGAGAATTCCTCCTTCACTTTATAATTAATCTTCTTGGCGTAAGCTTAAATCGAGAGCAGCCAATTTATTCTTGACTTCATCGAGTGACTTACGGCCTAAGTTACGAACTTTCATCATTTCTTGTTCAGTTCGGTCAGTTAATTCATCCACAGTATTGATACCTGCACGTTTCAAACAGTTGTAAGAGCGAACAGAAAGATCCAATTCTTCGATTGACATTTCGAGCATTTTTTCTTTCTGAGTTTCTTCTTTCTCGACCATAATTTCAGCAGATTTTGCTTCATTGGTCATGTCAACGAAGATCGCCAAGTGTTCCGTTAGAATCTTAGCAGCTAAACTCAACGCTTCATGAGGGGCTATCGTCCCGTCAGTCCAGATATCATAAGTCAACTTATCGAACTGGTTGATTTCACCAATACGGATATTTTCAACTTGGTAGTTAACTTTTTCGATTGGTGTGTAGATTGAATCTACTGGAATTACGCCAATTGGCATATTTTCTGATTTGTTATGTTCAGAACGAACAAAACCACGACCATTTTGAACATTCATCAGCATATGGAAACGAGCTCCATCTTCTAAGCTGCAAATGTGCAAGTCTGGATTCATGATATCAAAATCAGCATCGGCCGTAATATCCGCTGCAGTGACCTCTGCTGGGCCAACTACATCAATTTCGACTTGTTTTTCTTCAACATCATAAAGTTTCAAGGAAAGCTTCTTGATGTTCAATACAATTTGAGTGACATCTTCGCGGACACCTGGGATTGTAGAATATTCATGTAAAACATCATCAATCTGAACTGATGTTACCGCTGTACCAGGCAATGATGAGAGTAAAATACGACGCAGGGAATTGCCTAAAGTTGTTCCGTAACCACGTTCTAATGGTTCAATCGCAAATTTACCAAATTTGTTATCATCGCTGATCTCAATCGTTTCAATAGTTGGTTTTTCAATTTCGATCATAATCTACAAGTATTCCCCTTTCAAAACGTGAATTTTGCACCACTACTGCTTCCAAAAAGTTTTCGGCAAGCTGTTTGAAAAACAGTACTATACACGACGACGTTTTGGAGGACGGCAACCGTTGTGTGGGATTGGGGTTACGTCACGAATTGAGGTAACTTCAAAACCAGCAGCTTGTAAAGCACGAATTGCAGATTCACGACCAGGTCCTGGGCCTTTAACAGATACTTCAACAGTCTTCATGCCTTGGTCCATAGCTGTCTTAGAAGCAGCTTCTGAAGCCATTTGGGCAGCATAAGGTGTTGATTTACGGGAACCCTTAAAACCAAGTGCACCTGCGGATGACCATGAAATTGCATTACCATGTTCATCAGTAATCATAACAATAGTATTATTGAAAGTTGAGTGGATATGAGCAACACCAACTTCAACATTCTTTTTCACGCGACGTTTACGTGTTTGACGTTTTGCTTTAGCCATTTGATTAACTTGCCTCCTTTACTTTAAATTAATTATTTCTTCTTACCTGGGATCGCTACACCGCGACCTTTACGGGTACGAGCATTGTTCTTAGTATTTTGACCGCGAACTGGTAGGTTACGACGGTGACGCATACCACGGTAGGAACCGATTTCTTGTAAACGTTTGATGTCCATGTTGACATCGCGACGTAAGTCACCTTCAACCTTGATCTTATCAACTTCTGCACGAATCTTATCTAATTCGTCATTGCTTAAATCATTCACACGGATATCTTCAGAAACGCCAGCATCAGCTAAGATCTTTTTAGCTGTTGTGTTCCCGATCCCATAAATGTAAGTTAAGGCAATGACAATACGTTTGTTACGTGGAATATCTACACCTGCAATACGAGCCATTCGATTGGCACCTCCTTTATTAACCTTGGCGTTGTTTATGTTTAGGGTTTTGGCAAATTACCATGACTTTGCCATTACGACGAATCACTTTGCATTTGTCGCAAATTGGTTTAACAGACGCTCTAACTTTCACGATTGACCTCCTTATATCATTTAGAAATTACTTGAAACGATATGTAATCCGTCCCTTGGTCAGATCATATGGAGACATTTCGACTTTTACACGGTCACCCGGTAGAATTCGAATATAATTCACACGAATCTTCCCAGACACATGGGCAAGAATCTCTACGCCGTTTTCAAGTTCGACTTTGAACATTGCATTAGGTAAAGTCTCGGTGACTGTACCTTCTACTTCGATCATATCTTCTTTAGACACTATATTTCCTCCTCGTTACACATATGTGCGACACGACAACATGAAGAAAAACTCATCTCAAAAGTTCTCAATAGGATTAACCTGAACATTATACCATTAAAGAACATCTAATGCAAGACTTTATTCAATGATCTTTTTGATTTCGTTAAAGACATTATCGATTCCGATGTCACCAGGCACCCGGTAAACCTTGCCTTGACTTTCGTAGAAGTCGAGGATTGGGGCTTGTTGCTCTTGGTTGACTTCGATCCGATTCTTAACCACTTCAGCCTTATCATCGTCGCGGGTATAGAATTCTTCTGCCCCACAACGATCACAGACGCCTTCTTCTTTTGGCGGGTTAAAGTTGACATTGAAGGTTGCCCCACAATTGCCACAGATGATCCGACCACTCAGGCGTTTTTCTAGGACTTCAGGGTCAACATCGATATAAATGACAGCATCGATGGTCTTGTTAATGTCTTCCAAGATTTCTTCCAAGGCCTTAGCTTGGTTGAGAGTCCGTGGGAAGCCATCTAGCATGAAACCCTTAGCTTCTGTGTCTGCTTGTTGTAAACGTTCTTTAACAATCCCATTCGTTACTTCATCTGGCACAAGGCCACCCTTGTCCATGTATGATTTAGCTTCTTTACCGAGTGGGGTTTGGTCTTTGATGGCTTGACGGAACATATCTCCTGTTGAAATATGAGGAATGTCATAAGTTGCCACAATTTTTTCTGCTTGGGTACCCTTACCAGCACCTGGCAGCCCCATCAAAATAATATTCATTTCCATCCTCCGAACTTCAATTCTTGACTAGCGAATAAAGCCTACATAGCGACGCTTGATTAAGCGACCTTCAATTTGTTTAGCTGTATCGAGTGCGACACCGACAACGATGAGTAAACTTGTCCCTCCAAGACCAATCGTTCGTGGAAGATCAAAGAAATAGGACCCCATTAGAGGTAGGATGGCAATCATCATTAAGAATAATGAGCCCACACTGCTTAAACGATTGAGCATCTTGGAAATATAACGTTCTGTTGGTAAACCAGGACGCACACTAGGGATATAAGCGCCTGATTTTTGGAAGTTCTCGGCAACGCGTTCAGGATTAATTTGGATATGCGCATAGAAGAATGTAAAGAGTACAATCGTTACCGCATATATGGTCATCCCGATTGGTTGTTCGAGATTAAAGACTGTCTCTGCTGTTTTGAACCAAGCGGCATCTGAAAACTGGGCCGACAAGAGGCTGAGAACCGTTTGTGGCACCATGATAATAGAGCTGGCAAAGATAACTGGAATAACCCCTGCTGAGTTAATCTTCAGCGGCATATGGGATTGTTCCACTACTGTGCTCGCCCTTTTGGAATAGCGTACCGGAATACGCCGTTCAGCTTGGTTGACGTAAACAACTAAGATAATTAGAAGTAATGCAACAAGGGCAAAAATACCCCCAAAGATGGCATTTTGAGTGAGCTGAGCTTGGTCAGTCACATCAATTAAGCCTTTCTTAACAGCGGTGAGGACTTCACCGGGAATCCGAGCAACAATCCCCGAGAAGATAATCAGAGAAACCCCATTCCCGATACCGAATTGGGTGATTTGCTCCCCGATCCATACAACGAGCATGGACCCAGCTGTCATGACCAAGGCAATAATGCAGTAAGTTAGCATTCCTGGATCCTTGATCAGGCCGAATTGCGAGAGGGAGTTAAAGCCAACCGAAATCGCAATGGCTTGGAAGAAAGAAACAAGAACAGAGAGATAGCGTGTCCACTTATTCAGCTTACGCCGTCCCACTTCACCTTGTTTCGACCATTCTGTAAAGGCTGGCACAATGTCCATCTGCAAAAGCTGTACCACAATCTGAGCCGTGATATAAGGGGAGACCCCTAAGGAAAAGATTGAGTAGTTATGCAAGGCCCCGCCGCCAAAGGTATTCAACAGACCAAAGAGCCCTGAATTAACGAGCGTATTTATCGCTTGTGCATTCACACCTGGAACTGTTATATGTGTCCCGAGACGGAACACAATTAACATTCCCAAAGTAAAGAGGATGCGACTTCTAACGTCTTTATCCTGAAATACAGCTTTCAGAGTAGTGAACATTAGATCACCTCGATTGTGCCCCCAGCTGCTTCAATTGCTTCTTTAGCTGTAGCTGAGAATTTAGCTGCTTTAACGGTTAGTTTGCGTTCTAATTCACCAGCACCTAAAACTTTAATAGCTTTCTTGGTATTCTTAACAAGACCAGCTTCAACTAAAGCTTCTGGCGTTACTTCAGCCCCATCTTCAAAAACGTTTAAATCGTCGATATTAACGATGGCGTATTCTTTGCGGTTAATGTTTGTAAAACCACGTTTAGGGATACGACGGTACAATGGGGTTTGCCCACCTTCAAAACCTAAACGTACTTTACCGCCTGAACGAGCTTTTTGACCTTTTTGGCCGCGACCTGAAGTCTTACCGTTACCTGATCCAGATCCACGTCCTAAACGGTTACGAACATGACGTGATCCTTCACTTGATTTTAACTCGTGTAATTTCATAATCTTCAAGGCACCTCCTTATTTCTTATTGTATTATTTTACTTCTTTAACTTCAACTAAATGGGCAATCTTCTTGATCATTCCGTCGATTGCTGCATTAGTTTCTTTTTCAACTGTACGACCAGTCCGGGTTAGGCCCAGCGCTTGGCAGGTTTTGATTTGGTCATCTGGACGACCGATAACACTGCGTTTTAAAGTTATTTGAACTTTTGCCATGTTGTAAGCCTCCTTAACCTAAGATTTCTTCAACTGATTTACCACGTAATTCAGCGATTTCTTCAGGTGATTTCAATTCTTTTAGCCCTTGGATGGTTGCACGCACAATGTTAATTGGAGTGTTTGATCCGAGTGACTTAGAAGTGATATCTGCAATACCTGCTAATTCAACAACGGCACGAACAGGGCCACCAGCTGCTACCCCAGAACCGTTCTTAGCTGGTTTCAAGAGGACTTGGCCTCCGTTGAAGATACCTAATACTTCATGAGGGATAGTGGTACCTGCACGAGGAACTTCGATCATGTTCTTCTTAGCAGCTTCAACCGCTTTACGGATTGCTTCAGGAACTTCAGCAGCCTTACCTGTACCGAATCCAACGTGTCCATCTTTGTCGCCAACAACAACAAGTGCTGAGAAGTTCATGCGACGGCCACCTTTAACTACTTTAGTGACACGATTGATAGCAACAACGCGATCTTCGATTTCACGGTCGTTAACTTGTACAAATTTGTTTGTCATGTTATGGCTTCCTCCTTTTCCTAAAATTCTAGTCCGTTTTCACGTGCAGCGTCAGCCAAGGCTTGAACACGGCCGTGATATTGGTAACCGCCACGGTCAAAGACAACGGTTTTGACATCTTTTTCTGCTGCGGCTTGGGCAATCTTCTTACCAACAGCTGCAGCTTTTTCAACTTTTGTCCCAGTTTCTTCACCATCAGAGGCACTTGCAAGCGTAACACCCGCTACGTCATCAATTAATTGAGCGTAGATGTGTTTATTTGAGCGGAAAACGCTCAAGCGTGGGCACTCTGCTGTTCCAGAAATGTGACGACGTACACGTGCGTGACGTTTTTTACGTAAGACATTTTTATCTGGTTTGCTAATCAAAATGGTTCACCTCTTAATTTCTACTTTAATTTGATAGGTAAGGATAATCCTAAGATTATTTACCAGTTTTACCTTCTTTGCGGATAATGTGTTCGTCAGAGTAACGTACCCCTTTGCCTTTGTAAGGTTCTGGACGACGAATTTCACGAACGTTAGCGGCGAATTGACCCACTAAGTCTTTATCTGCACCTGAAATATTGATTTCAGTATTTGATGGTAAATCAACTTCGATACCTTCAGGAATGTCAAATTCTGCTGGGTGGGAAAGACCAACGCTTAGCGTTAATTTGTTTCCTTGGGCTTGTGCACGGTAACCTACCCCTTGTAAGAGTAAGGTTTTCTTGAAACCTTCGCTAACCCCTTGAACCATGTTATTAACTAAAGCACGAGTAGTCCCGTGTAAAGCGCGAACATTCTTTTGGTTGTTAGGACGTTCGAAAGTGATTTCGTTTTCTTCTACATTGATTGTAATTTGTGGATCGAATGTACGAGTTAGTTCACCTTTAGGGCCTTTAACGGTTAAAGTGTGGCCTTGTACATCGATGGTTACGTTACTAGGAATTGTTACTGGTTTATTACCAACACGACTCATCTAGACTGCACCTCTTTCAATTTTATTTTTTAGGGCCTACCATACGTAAGCTAAGACTTCGCCACCAACGTTTTTAGCGCGAGCTTCTTTATCAGTGATAACACCTTCAGAAGTTGAGATGATGGCAATTCCTAAACCGTTCAAGACTTTAGGGACTTCATCAGTTTTCGCATATACACGTAAACCTGGTTTAGAAATACGTTTTAAGTTTGTGATAACACGTTCGTTATTCTTACCATATTTCATGAAGACACGGATGATACCTTGCTTGTCATCTTCAATGACTTCGAAATCTTTGATGTAACCTTCTTCTTTAAGAATCTTTGTGATTGCAACTTTCATTGCTGATGCTGGAACTTCAAAAGACTCGTGGCGTACCATATTAGCGTTACGCACGCGTGTTAAGAAATCAGCGATTGGATCTGTCATGACCATTACCTGTTCACCCTCCTTTACTTATTACTCTCGATTACCAACTAGCTTTTCTGACACCAGGAATTTGTCCTTTATAGGCAAGTTCACGGAGGCAGATACGGCATAACTTGAATTTACGGTAAACAGAGTGTGGACGGCCGCAGCGTTCGCAGCGTGTGTATTCTTGTGTTGAATATTTTGCTTTGCGTTTATTTTTCGCAATCATTGATTTTTTAGCCAAATCGATTCCCTCCTCCTATTATTTTTGGAACGGCATTCCAATTTGAGTTAATAACTCTTTTGATTCTTCATCAGTGTTCGCAGTTGTAACGATAACGATATCCATCCCGCGTACTTTGTCAACATTGTCAAAGTCGATTTCAGGGAAGATTAATTGTTCACGAATACCTAAAGTGTAATTCCCACGGCCATCGAATGAGCGTTTGCTGATCCCGCGGAAGTCACGTACACGTGGCAATGAAACAGTGATTAGCTTGTCTAAGAAGTCATACATGCGTTCACCACGTAGGGTTACTTTTGCACCGATAGGCATTCCTTCACGTAAGCGGAAGCCAGCGATTGATTTCTTAGCATGAGTAATAACTGGTTTTTGACCTGAAATTAAAGTTAACTCTTCAACTGCTTTGTCTAAGTTCTTAGAGTTGGTTACAGCGTCACCAACACCCATGTTGATCACAATTTTGTCAATCTTAGGTGTTTGCATTGGAGAGCTATAATTAAATTTTTCAATTAATGCTGGTACGATCTCGTTTGAGTATTTTTCTTTTAAACGATTAGTCATGTTCTATTGTCCTCCTTCCCGTATTAGTCAATTACTTCGCCAGATTTACGAGCTACACGTACACGTTTGCCATCTTTTTCTTCGATACCTACGCGTGTTTTTTCGCCCGTTTTTGGATCTACTAATTGAACGTTAGAAACATGGATTGGCGCTTCTTCTTCCACAATACCGCCTTGTGGGTTAACTTGTGAAGGTTTTTGGTGTTTCTTAACAATGTTTACGCCTTCGACAATGACTTTATCTTGTTTTGGTAAAGTTTGCTTAACAGTTGCTTGCGTTCCTTTATCTTTACCTGCAATCACAATTACAGTATCACCTGTTTTAATACGCATCGATGGGCACCTCCTTTTTGATCTATTTATTATAATACTTCCGGAGCTAGGGAAACAATCTTCATGAAATTGTTTTCGCGCAATTCCCGAGCAACTGGGCCAAAGATACGTGTACCACGAGGTGTCTTGTCGTCGCGGATAATCACGCATGCATTTTCGTCAAACTTGATGTATGAACCATCTGCACGGCGAGCCCCGCTCTTGCTACGAACGATAACAGCTTTGACAACGTCACCCTTCTTAACAACGCCACCTGGTGTAGCGTTCTTCACTGAACAAACTACGACGTCACCAATATTAGCGGTTTTACGGCCTGATCCGCCGAGTACACTAATAGTTAAAACTTCACGAGCGCCTGAGTTATCAGCCACTTTCATACGAGTTTCTGTTTGAATCATCCTAAAGTATCCTCCTTCCAGTTAATTGTTAAATGATAACTGATTCTTCAACGATTTCAACAAGACGGAAGTGCTTATCTTTGGATAATGGACGTGTTTCCATAATTCGTACAATATCACCCATTTTTGCTGAATTGTTTTCATCATGTGCTTTATATTTTTTAGAGTATTTAATACGTTTTCCATAAGTTGGATGGAATTTAAAAGTATCTACTTGGACAACAATGGTCTTTTCCATTTTGTCAGAAACGACACGTCCTTGGTATACTTTACGATTTTTACGTTCTGCCATACTACTGGGTTCCCTCCTTCACTGATGATTACTTAGCTAATTCTTCCTGGCGTAGAGCGGTTTTAATACGAGCAATTTCTTTGCGCACTTGTTTGATGCGTGCTGTATTTTCTAACTGACCTGTTGCCAATTGGAATCTGAGATTGAACAACTCTTGTCTGTATTCTTTTTCCTTTGCTTCAAGTTCAGCAGCGGATAAATTTTTAATTTCTTCAAATTTAGTCATTCAGTTCACCACCAATTTCACGTTTTACGATTTTGCAACGAACTGGTAATTTATGCATTGCTAAACGAAGCGCTTCTTTTGCTACTTCTTCAGGAACGCCACCTACTTCGAACATGATTTTCCCACGTTTAACGGGAGCAACCCATCCTTCAGGAGCACCTTTACCAGAACCCATCCGAACACCAATAGCTTTTGCGGTATATGATTTATGAGGGAAGATTTTGATCCAAACTTTCCCGCCACGTTTCATGAAACGTGTCATGGCGATACGCGCAGATTCAATTTGACGGTTAGTAATCCATTTTGAATCTAAGGCTTGTAGACCGTATTCGCCGTAAGCAATTTCTTTTCCGCCTTTAGCTTCGCCGCGCATTTTACCGCGGAATTCACGTCTATGTTTTACACGTTTTGGTACTAACATGCTATTCCTCCTCTTGATTATTTACTGTAGGAAGGACTTCACCACGACAAATCCATACTTTGACACCGATCTTACCGTAAGTTGTATCTGCTTCTTCCCATGCATAGTCAATATCTGCACGTAAAGTATGTAATGGAACAGTTCCTTCGTCAGTTGTTTCTGAACGCGCCATATCTGCACCGTTTAAACGGCCGGAAACCATAACTTTGATCCCTTGGGCGCCAGCTTTCATTGTACGTTGAACAGCTTGTTTTTGCGCACGGCGGAAGGCCACACGGTTTTCAAGTTGTTCGCAAATATTCTTAGCAACTAAGCGTGCATCTAAGTCTGGGTTCTTGATTTCAACCACATTGATGTGTACACGTTTACCTGTTAAGTTATTTAAGCTCTTACGTAAAGCATCAACTTCTGAACCACCTTTACCGATAACCATACCTGGTTTAGCAGTGTGGATGTTCACGTTAACCTTGTTAGCTGCACGTTCGATTTCTACGTTGGAAACTGAAGCTTCGCTAAGGGCTTTGTCGATGTATTCACGGATGCTTAAGTCTTCATGCAAAGTATCTGCGTAATCTTTTTCTGCATACCAGCGTGCGTCCCAGTCTTTGATAACTCCGATACGCAAACCGGTAGGATTAATTTTTTGACCCACTAATTATTCCTCCCCTGCTTCTTTTACCACAACAGTGATGTGACTAGTACGCTTGTTGATTCTTGATGCGCCACCTTTTGCACGAGGGCGGAAACGTTTCATTGTTGGCCCTTCGTTCACATATGCTTCACTGATAAATAATTTGCTAACATCTAAGTCATAGTTGTGTTCTGCATTTGCGATTGCAGAGTTCAACACTTTCTCGATTACAGGCGATGCTGCACGAGGAGTGTTCTTTAGAATAGCAATTGCTTCGCCGACTGTCTTGTTACGGATTAAATCAATAACTAAGCGTGCTTTGCGAGCAGAGATGCGAACTGTTCTTGCAGTTGCTTTTGCAGTTGTTTGTTCTGCCATTATTTATTTCCTCCCCTCATCTTAACGACGTGTTGCTTTATCGTCTTTCGCATGTCCACGATAAGTACGTGTTGGTACAAATTCACCTAATTTGTGGCCAACCATGTCTTCTTGAATGTAAACTGGTACGTGTTTGCGTCCATCATAAACAGCGATGGTTAACCCGATGAAGTTAGGGAAAATTGTTGAACGACGTGACCAGGTTTTGATTACTGATTTTTTTTCGGCATCTTGCTGTGCTTCCACTTTTTTCATTAAATGGTCGTCACAGAAAGGCCCTTTCTTAATACTACGGCTCATATATTTGGCTCCTTTCGTATCTCCTATTTAATGGAAGTGCTATTTGTTGCGACGACGAACAATAAGTTTATTGCTGCGTGCGTTCTTATCACGAGTCTTGATCCCACGAGCAGGTTTGCCCCAAGGTGTCATTTGAACCTTACGTCCGATTGGTGCACGACCTTCACCACCACCGTGAGGGTGATCGTTAGGGTTCATTACAGAACCACGAACAGTTGGGCGTTTGCCTAACCAGCGTGAGCGGCCTGCTTTACCAACAGTTACTAGTTCATGTTGTTCATTACCAACTGAACCAACTGTTGCCCGGCAAGTGCCTAAGATCATACGAACTTCGCCTGAGCTTAATTTAACTAATACGTATTTGTCTTCTTTACCCAATACTTGAGCGCTAGTCCCAGCTGCACGAACTAATTGGCCACCTTTACCTGGCTTAGTTTCGATATTGTGGATAACAGTACCCACTGGGATAGAGCGTAATGGAAGTGCGTTACCTACTTTAATGTCGGCATTTTCACCAGACATGATGCGGGTACCTACTTTAAGGCCCTTAGGTGCAATGATGTAGGCTTTCACACCATCAGTGTAGTGGATTAAAGCAATGTTTGCTGAACGGTTTGGATCGTATTCGATTGCTTTAACTACACCTTCGATATCATCTTTATTACGTTTGAAGTCGATAATACGGTAAGCTTGCTTGTGGCCGCCTCCGTGGTGACGAACTGTGATGCTACCACGGTTGTTACGACCTGCGCGCTTGCTTTGTTTTTCTAAGAGTGTTTTCTCAGGAGTCGATTTGGTGATTTCTGAGAAGTCATAACCTGACATGTTACGACGACCATTAGAAGTAGCTTTATATTTTTTAATCGCCACGTTCGTTTCCTCCTATTCTTATTCTGCGTCTTCTGCGCCGAAGATTTCGATTGCGTCGCCTTCAGCTAAAGTTACGATTGCTTTACGGGTTTTACGCGTGTAACCAGCGTAACGACCCATACGTTTTAATTTACCTTTCACGTTCATGATGTTTACTTTAACAACAGTTACGTCAAAGATTTCTTCGATGGCATGTTTAACTGCTGCTTTATTGGCGTTTACATCAACTTCGAAGGTATATTTATTTTCGTCCATGGCATCCATTGATGCTTCAGTGATGACTGGACGTTTGATAATGTCATGTGCTGTCATTATGCAAGTACCTCCTCTAGATCAGAAAGTGCAGATTGCGTAATGATAACTTTTTCGTTATTTACGAGGTCATAAACGTTCACGTTCTTTTCGTCTACAACGGTTACCTTAGCCAAGTTACGGGCAGCACGAGCTGCTTCTTGGTTGTCGGCATCGATTACGGCAAGCACTTTGCTGTCAACATTTAAGTTGTTTAATACGGCTTTGAATTCTTTAGTTTTCGCTTGTTCTAAGTTTAAAGCGTCCACAACGATTAAATTACCTTCAGCAACTTTTTGTGATAACACAGATTTAAGTGCTAAACGACGTACCTTGCGAGGTAATTTATATTGGTAAGAGCGTGGAGTTGGTCCGAATGCGCGGCCACCGCCTACCCATTGAGGAGAACGGATTGAGCCTTGACGTGCACGGCCAGTCCCTTTTTGACGCCATGGTTTACGGCCACCGCCGCTTACTTCGCCACGTGATTTTACATCGTGGCTCCCTTGGCGTAAAGAAGCTTGTTGCATAATTACGACATCATAGATTGCGTTTTCGTTAGGTTCAATTGCGAACACGTTGTCGTTTAATGTGATTTCGCCTGCTTGTGAACCATCTTGTTTAAATACTGTTACATTAGCCATTCTGAAATTCCTCCCTTCCTCAATTATTAGGCTTGTGCGCTGTTAGCAGTTTTGATTTCTACTAATGATTTCTTAGCACCTGGTACGTTACCTTTAATTAAGATAGCGTTTTGGTCAGCTAAGACTTTAACGATTTCTAGGTTTTGGATTGTTACGGTGTTGCCACCCATGCGGCCTGGAAGAGCTTTGCCTTTGAATACTTTAGAAGCATCAGAAGCCATACCCATTGAACCAGCTGCGCGGTGGTAATGTGAACCGTGTGACATTGGGCCACGTTGTTGACCATGACGTTTGATCGCGCCTTGGAAACCTTTACCCTTAGAGGTTCCAGTTACATCGACAATGTCGCCTGCTTGGAAGATATCCACCGTTACTTCTTTACCTACTTCGTACTCTCCAAGCTCAACATTACGAAATTCGCGAATGAAGCGCTTAGGAGTAGTTTCTGCTTTTGCTACATGACCTTTTTCAGGTTTGTTAGCTAATACTTCACGTTTATCGTCGAAACCTAATTGCACTGCTTCGTAACCATCTGTTTCATTAGATTTTACTTGCAACACAACGTTAGGAGTTACTTCGACAACAGTTACAGGAACTAATTCACCTGACTCAGTGAAGTATTGCGTCATCCCTACTTTTTTACCTAAGATTCCTTTAGTCATGATTACACCTCCGTAATTTTTTTAATTTTGATAACTATATTAATGCGAAGTTATACAACTTCTCTAGGATAATGGAATTAAAGTTTAATTTCAATGTTAACGCCTGACGGTAAATCTAATTTCATTAACGCATCAACCGTCTTAGGTGTTGGGTTTACGATATCCACTAAACGTTTGTGGGTACGTAGTTCGAATTGTTCACGGGAATCTTTGTACTTGTGAGTCGCACGGATTACTGTGAATAATGAACGTTCAGTTGGAAGTGGAACTGGTCCAGCAACCTCTGCCCCTGTACGTTTTGCTGTTTCTACGATTTTTTGTGCTGATTGATCAAGTGCACGGTGTTCGTATGCTTTTAAGCGGATACGAATTTTTTGTTTTGCCATGTTTGTTTCCTCCTCGTCAGTTTTTATAAATTGACTTGCTCCGCGTAAATGACCGGCCCGCCCTCTATGGCAAAGCGTCCGGGCGTGTCGCAACCTTACGCATCAAAGCTCCTCAACCCATTGATTTATATGGGTTTGCGCCCTTTCTGGTGGGCACTCGTAATATTATACAGATACTTAATGGATATTTCAAGCTTTTTCGCGATTTTTTTATATTTCTTTCTAAGACTTAAAAAGCAAGATTTTGAAGGCAACGCTGCCTAGCGAGTCGCAATTTCTTTTGAGTGATCGAAATAAAAAAACTCCCTAGTTTCCTAGGGAGGCTTAGTCCGATGATATGCTTATACTTCTGAAGCTCCAGAGTCGATATCTTTTTCGCCTGTTGCTTCTGCTTCACTCGCACCTGAAGAAAGATCGGTGGATTCACTATCGCTAGCCCCGCTATCAGCGTCTGAACTGTCGGAGTCATCTGTTCCCCAGGCGCCACCCATGGAGGCGCCGGAATCGGCATCAGTTGACCCAACCAACTGTTGACCCGTTTGTTCTAGATACCAGTCAATCACAGGTTGTAAGTCGAGAACATGCTCATTAATCCCTCTGTACTTACCCTCTTCATCATGCATAGCTACATAATTATGAACGACGTAATGGTCTTTGTGGATAGGGACATGGACGTGGACGCCGTCGAGATTGCCTGAGCGTAATTGGGAAATCACCCACGACACATTCTTATAAGTCCGAGGGGGGTGAACACTACCTAATGCTTTGCCCACATCGGGTTCGTAGCGGGAGGCAAACATATCTTCACCTGGTTTAACCCGGTTGTAATAGAGGTATTGGTTATTCTCATCCGCATAAGTCAATTCTAAGGGGATGGTCTTAAGGAACCAATTCAATTGGTCCACAGTAAGTAGGCCGCGGTCTAACTTAACATAGGTATCACCTGATACCGCGCCAACTTTTTCAGCAGCTTTTTCTACCCACTCAGGGTCGGTCATATCAACACCTTCAATGGTCGTCTCTGTGCCCTTCTGAGCGGTTAAATCTTCATCTGGGAATTTATGGGTGTATTCAAGTGGCTTAAGGGCTTCCACATATTTGATAAATTTCTTCAAGGATTCGCGAAGGAAGTAAACAGTCTCTTGGTCTTTCAAGCGTCCTTCAGCATCAAAGGCGGTCTGACAATTGCCCAACAAGAATTCCTGTCCCGGCATAACCAAAGCATCGATCCCTGGTGCTTCTAAAATTTGACGGAGGTGGAGCTGGGACCGGGAAGTGCCTTGGTCCAGATAAGAGGCCCCCACGATCTTAACTGGTTTATTCTTTAGGGGATGAACGGTGAAAGACAGCCATTCTAATAAACTCTTTAAAGGTCCTGGGATGGTATGGTTGTGCTCGGGTACAGCAATAATCACCCCATCCGCTTGTAGGATCTTCCGATTAATGGTATGGAGAGGCCCTTCAACCATTAATTCTGGGTGGTCTTGGTTGAAAAGGGGAAGGTGTTTAATCTCCACAATCTCTAAGTCAAAAAGATCAGTAAACTCTGATTGAATATAATGAAGCAATTGGCGATTGTATGACTTATCACCAGCTGATCCAACAATTCCTACGATTCTCATTAGGCGTCTCCTTTCTCTGCTTCATCTTGCCAGGAGAAGTTCTTCACTTCTGCCTTAACATCTGCATTATTTGCGACAAATTCATTGGTGTAATCAATGTAATTAAGGAAAGAGTCGAACATGTCTTCTAGTTGCTTAATTTCTTTAGGATCCTTCAAAGCCCCATTTTCATCGAAGGCTTGCAGAGAAAAGCCTAGAAGAAATTCCTCGTTAGGCATAACCCGCGACCGAATATCCGGTGAATCTAGAATCTGACGTAGGTGCATCTGAGCCCGAGAAGAGCCTAAGCGCCCATAGGAAGCCCCCGTGATCATCACTGGCTTATCAGCGAGTGGGTACTGGTGGTAGGACAACCAGTGTAAAGCATTGGTCAATGCTGAAGTAATGGAATGGTTATATTCCGGTGTACTGATGACTACCCCATCGGCTTGGTCGATACGTTTACCCATCTCAAGAGCGAGTTCTGGCACCTTGCCTTCCTCATTCTTAGCAAAGAGGGGCAAACCATCGATCTCAATGATATCGAATTGGGCCCGGTCTTTGAAATGGTCCTTCATATACTTTAAGAGGTCACGGTTGGTCGAATGCTTGGAATTCGTTCCAACGATAGCTGCAATTTTTTTCATAACTGCCTTCCTTTCTATTAATTTCTTATTTCAATACCTGCAAACGATCTAAGAGGCCGCGACTGGCTAGGAAACGCCCCTGCTTGTCGATAACTAGAGCCTGGTAGTCTCTAGCCTGGGCCAATTCCGCTTGAATCTCGGCCAGGCCCATTGGATAAAGACGGGTGGTCCAAACCTCGGCCATTACCGACTGATCGGTTAAGACACTCACGCTAGCCACTTCATTCTCAACTGGATACCCCGTCCGACTGTCAAAAATATGCTGGTAGAAGTGACCGTCTACCTCCAAATGTCGCTCATACCCCCCTGAGGTAACCACAGATTGATTGTGGACCTGGAGAACCGCGCAATTCTGCCCTCTCGGCTTGCGAGGGTCTTGGATTCCAATCCGCCAATTTATTTGGTGGGGACGTTTGGGAGGCGATCCGTATACTTTCACATTACCTCCTAGATTGATCATAGCCGATTGGGCACCCGCACGAATAAAGTCATCCATGATTCGGTCAGCGAAATAACCCTTGGCCAAGGCACCCAGGTCAATTTCCATTCCCTCCTGGGCTAAATAAACCTCCTGGCTGGCTTCCTCCAACTTAATCTGTCGGGGATCTATTTTTTCCAGACAAGCCGCAATGGATGAGTCGTCTGGTCTATGAGCGCCTTCAAAGCCAATCCCCCATAATTTAACTAAGGGCCCAATGGCAATATTTAAGCGTCCCTCAGAAGCGATGCTCTGGGCTTTGCCTAATTTAATAAGCTCGAAGAGGTCTGGGTCCACTGCCATAGGAGCATGACCAGCTCTTTGGTTGACCTGCATCAATTGTGAGGAAGGATCATTGGCACTGAAGCGCTCATTATAGTCATAGAGCTTTTGAATCGCATGGGCAACTAGGCGCTTAGCCTCTGCATGGCAAACATAGAGGTCTATCCAAGTTCCCATCAACCGTATTCTACTATTAGCCTCTGTCACTGGCAGTCCTCCTATTCATGAATAGTCTTAATGCGGAAGAAGAGAAAATAGCCAAAACACAGGCCGCAAATAATAATGAAGAGGCGCACTGGCCACAAGGGAACAAAGTAAATGGAAATTCCCATCACCAGGTAGGTAAAGATCAAAATCTGCCACTTCTTCCGCCAACGAATACCACCTGTCCGCTCATATTCTCCGACATAAATCTGATAAAGCCGGGTATTTTCCAACCAATGGCGAAAGCGCTCAGAACTACGAGCAAAGAACCAGGCGGAAAGTAAGAGTAGAGGCGTTGTCGGTAAAACTGGCAGAACAACCCCGATGGCTCCAATTAGGAAAGAAAGAAAACCTAGGACAATATAGAGCTTTCGTTTGATAGGATCCCCTCCTCTCAATACACACATTTTCTTCAGTGTAACATAAGATAAACTTTTAACCTAGGAAAAAGCCAGTAAAAAAGGCGGAAGCTAATACTCCCGCCCTGGTAAAGAGCTAGTCATCATTCATTAGGTGGTTTGGAGAATATGGCGCAGTTGAACGGCACTCGGTGATACAATAGGGAGAAAAGCTCCTTCATTCCAGCGGCGAATGAAACCTGACTCGGCTGCCTTGAAATACGCGCTTCCTCCACCTGCTTGAAGTTCAAGTAAGAGACTCTGTGCGACAACATCAACAATATCAATCCGCAATTGGAAGAGTTCACGCGGGTGGTCCACAAAGTAGTGGGAGCTCTCTAAACCTTGATAGAGCTCAGCTGTAATACGTTGGAGTTCAATCTGGTTAGCCTCATATTCCGCCTCTAGGACTTGGCGTCGGTCTAAGTGCCTGGCGACTTCAGAAAGTGACTTCTCGGCCAAACCGAAAGCCAGACCAAATTGAAATCCTAGGAAGTTCGGACGGTTTTCTTTAAGGAAGGCCTCGGCATCTTCGGCAATTAACCAGTTGTCATCCAAGTCAACCCCGTCGAAGCTAAGGGCAGCTGTATTAGAGCCTTGGAGGGAAACGAATTCTAAGTCGCGCGACCGGTGGAAGTGAGCGGCATGAGAGGGGACGGCAAGGACCAGCGGCGGCCGGTCCTGCCCTTCAAAGCCAGCCACAAAAATGGTAATAAAGTGACGGGCCCGAGCATTGGTGACCCAGGGTAAGCGGCCATACAGCTTATAGCCTCCCTCTTCCTTACGAATCGTCACATTGAGCTCTTCTAAATCTGACAAGAACTTAACAGCATTAGACAGGGCTGTTGCCCCAGCATAGTCTCCTGTCAGCAGACGGTCCAGGTAATGGTCACGGTAGTAAGGATTTGCACTATGGAGAATATTATCAATAAAGGTCCGATGCCCCCAGGAAATAAAAGCGGCAGTTAAAGAGTGTTGAGCTAATTCTGAGAGAAGCTCAACTACATCTTGGGGCCCTCCCCCACTCCCACCTAAAGATTCAGGAACCCCGACGCGGAAGACTCCCTCCGCACCTATTCGTTCCAATAGGGCATCCCCATAGCGGCCGGACTCTTGATCGATAATATCAGCATGTTGGTCTAAATATCTAATAAATTCTTCTGAGAAAAATGACATTGTAAACCCTCCTAAGCATATTCCTGAAGTTCAGGGTTAATCGGGGTATGGGCCAAGTTATTAGCATAATTACACAGAGTCGCCAGACTGACTCCTAGAACCACTTCTAAAGCCGCTTGCTGGTCATAGCCAGCCGCGAAAAAGCCAGCTAGGTCTTGGTCACTCGCCTTGCCTCGTTCTTGGATCAATGCACGGGTAAAGTTGGCTAGAGCATCCAATTTCCTGTCACTAACAATTGGACTTTGGTCTTTTAAAGCTTTCAAGAGTTCGGGATCAATATTTAATTGCTTAACCGAAAAGGCAGAGTGCCCAGCGACACAGAAGTCACACCCATTCCTACGGGCAGCGGTAATTTGGACAACTTCACGTTCTAAAGGAGATAGGCTAGTTTTTCGATTAATAGCCCCTACTTTGCGGTAGGCTTCTAAACTTGCGGGAGCATTGGCAAGTAAACCGATGAGATTTGGAATGTAACCTTGGTTTTCCTTATAAACACTTTCTAAAACTTTTTTCGACTTTTCTGGAGCTGTCTCAATCGTATGAATAGTAAATTCAGACATGTAATCACGCTCTTTCTTTTTGGATTACACTTACTTTATCATAGTAATTTAAGCTTGGATAATACTGGCTTTAGCTCAAAGCTGATCGAAGATTCAAATTAAAGGAATTGACGATCAGCTGTGATGACTACCTAACTCCTTGTCCGTCTAAAGTATCTAAGCCATTAAAAAGCAGCCCCTCACAAGGCTGCTTTCTATCCGAATTATGACTGATCGGGCTTTAGAATCTGCCGTGATTGAATCATCAAATCCGATCCAAACTCATAAACAATAGGCTGAGCATTAGGGATCTCGACGCTTTCAATGGCATCATCCGAAATATTTTCAATGTATTTCACTAAGGCTCTTAGACCGTTACCGTGGCCAACGACTAGAATATTTTGCCCTGCTTTGAGGGCAGGCGCAAGCGTATCCTGCCAATAAGGTGCGACACGGTCTAAGGTATCCTTAAGCGACTCGCCCGCTCGCAAGGCCCCCTGGTCTAAGCCCCGATAGCGGGGATCCTGAATGCCTGTTGGGTCAAGGGGTGGTCGCACATCAAAAGTCCGCCGCCAGGCATGAACTTGGTCAGGTCCATACTTGTCTTTCATAGCCTGCTTATTGTGGCCTTCCAGCGCCCCATAATGGCGGCCATTCAAGCGCCAATCCTTCTGGTAAGGAAGATAGAGTTGGTCCATGGCCGACAGGACAAAGTAAGTGGTTTGGATGGCTCGGCTAAGCAAGGAACTGTAGGCTGCATCTAGTTTGATACCTTCTGCTTTAAGAAGACAACCCGCTTGGTGAGCATCCGCCTTGCCTTTGTCTGTTAAGGGAGAATCAAACCAGCCTGTAAAAAGATTCGCGAGATTTGCCTCACTCTGTCCGTGTCGTATTAAGATTAGTTTCATATCAATCCCTCACCTTATTTAATTTCTAGCTAGCCAACTTGTCTCCTGGCGCTACTTTTTTCTAGCTTAATTTTACACCAATCCACTAAAGCTGAAAAGCGGCTGAAAGGCCACATTAAGTTCGAGCAATTTTCTGAATTAATTCCCGGGTAAATTTAATATGGTCGGTATTATTATTAATCATAAAGCCCGCTAAATGAGGATTATCTTCCTTTCGCAGAAACATCGCCGCTAAGTCTTTATAGGAAAGCTGCTTGGTCTTCATGGGGCCTAAGTCAGCCAAGACACTTGCCTCTCCCCTTGGGGTGAAGACTGCCAAGTAGGTCAAGCCATCTGGACTTTTGACCGTAATCAAACGCTCCTGTTCTCCGGATACAGATCCTTCTTGGTCCTGAGCAAGCAGAACTTGAAAGTGGCCTGCTTGAACAGCTTGTAACAAGGCCAGGGTATTAGCCCCTGACCGCTCCGCCTGATAATGATCGATTGCAGCTTCTACATCCTTTGTCATGAATAGGCCCCCTTTTCTCTCCATAAAATATAGCATGATTTCAGATTGAGGACAAATATTTAAAGGCTCTATCCTTTAAATAAGAGTCTCGCCAGAAAAAAGCAAATAAAAAGAGGGCCTAGGCCCCCTTTTTCGTCTGAACATATTTAGCTTGAGTGTCAGTCAATAAGGCTTTAATTAGCCGTTAATTTTTGATACAACGCCGGCACCAACAGTGTGGCCACCTTCACGGATTGAGAAGTTTGTCCCTTCTTCGATCGCAACAGGGTTGATCAATTCAACTGACATTGTAACGTTGTCACCAGGCATAACCATTGGTGTATCTTCTGGAAGAGTGATCACACCAGTGATGTCTGTTGTACGGAAGTAGAATTGTGGACGGTAGTTAGATAAGAATGGCGTATGACGGCCACCTTCTTCTTTAGTCAACACGTAAACTTCTGCTTCGAATTTAGTATGTGGTGTGATAGTTCCCGGTTGAGCTAATACTTGACCACGTTCGATGTTTTCACGAGTAACCCCACGTAAAAGGGCACCTACGTTGTCACCAGCTTCTGCATAGTCAAGAGTCTTACGGAACATTTCAAGACCAGTAACAGTTGTCTTAGTGATATCTGGGTTGATACCAACGATTTCAACTTCGTTACCAACTTCAACTTTACCACGTTCAACACGGCCAGTAGCAACTGTACCACGACCAGTGATTGAGAACACGTCTTCAACTGGCATCATGAATGGTTTATCAGTATCACGTTCTGGAGTTGGGATGTATTCATCAACTGCATCCATTAATTCCATAATCTTATCTTCGTATTCTGCGTCGCCTTCAAGGGCTTTAAGAGCAGAACCTGCAACGATAGGTGTATCGTCACCTGGGAAGTCGTATTCTGATAAGAGGTCACGAACTTCAAGTTCTACTAATTCAAGTAATTCTTCGTCGTCAACCATGTCGCATTTGTTTAAGAATACAACGATGTAAGGAACCCCTACTTGACGAGCTAAGAGGATGTGTTCACGAGTTTGAGCCATTGGGCCGTCAGTTGCAGCAACTACTAAGATAGCACCGTCCATTTGAGCAGCACCAGTGATCATGTTCTTAACGTAGTCCGCGTGTCCTGGGCAGTCAACGTGAGCATAGTGACGGTTAGCTGTTTCGTATTCGATGTGTGAAGTATTGATTGTAATACCACGTTCTTGCTCTTCTGGAGCGTTATCGATAGCAGCGTAGTCTTTAGCTTCACCAAAGCCTTTTTTAGCTAATACAGTAGCGATAGCTGCTGATAAAGTTGTTTTACCGTGGTCAACGTGACCAATTGTACCGATATTAACGTGTGGTTTTGAACGATCAAAATGTTCTTTTGCCATTTTTTAAATTTCCTCCTCAGATTTTAAGCAATATTATCCATAATAATCTACTATAGATTGAATGATTATATTATAAGAGGGACAGGGGCTAAAGTCAAGAAAACTTGCTCATTTTGCCCTGTCAACTCTTTCTTTGTCAAGACTTAAGCCTTAAAGTCTTAAGCTTATTCGCCACCCTTGCCGAATTTAGCAACGATGTCGTCCCCTACAGATTTAGGTACGGGCTCGTAGTGGTCGAAAGCCATGGTGAAGGTACCGCGACCTTGAGTTGCAGAACGTAAGGTTGTTGCATAACCGAACATTTCTGAAAGTGGTACCATGGAGTGGATTTGGATTGCGTTCCCGCGTGGTTCTTGACCTTCAATCCGGCCACGACGCGCAGAAACGTGTCCCATAACATCCCCTAGGTATTCGTCTGGAACAACCACGTCAACCTTCATCATTGGTTCAAGGATAACAGCCCCAGCTTCTTTAGCTGCATTACGTAATGCAAGAGAAGCGGCAACCTTGAAGGCAGACTCACTGGAGTCGACATCGTGGTAAGAACCATCGTAAAGTTTAGCCTTCACGTCTACTAATGGGAAACCTGCGAGAACACCATTTTCCATAGCGTCTTTCAAGCCAGCTTCAACTGAAGGGATGTATTCACGAGGAACAACCCCACCGACGATAGCGTCTTCGAATTCGAAGCCTGCGCCTTCTTCGTTCGGTGTGAATTCAATCCATACGTCACCGTATTGACCTTTACCACCAGACTGACGAACGAATTTACCTTGGGCTTGGGTTGCCTTAGTGAAGGTTTCACGGTAAGAAACTTGTGGTGCACCTACAGAAGCTTCAACGTTGAATTCACGTTTCAGACGGTCAACGATGATGTCCAAGTGCAACTCACCCATCCCGGCGATGATCGTTTGACCAGTTTCTTGGTCAGTTGTCGCACGGAAGGTAGGGTCTTCTTCAGCTAACTTAGCAAGCGCTAATTGCATCTTGTCTTGGTCAGCCTTAGTATTTGGTTCAATCGCAACTTCGATAACAGGTTCTGGGAATTCCATACGTTCAAGGATAATTGGTGTCTTAGTATCACACAAAGTATCCCCCGTAGTCGTATTCTTCAAACCAACAGCTGCTGCGATATCACCAGAGAAGACTTCATCAACTTCAGAACGCGAGTTAGCGTGCATGAAGAGGATACGACCAACACGTTCACGTGTGTCTGATGTCGCGTTTAGAACGTAAGAACCAGCTTCAAGCGTACCTGAGTACACACGGAAGAAAGTTAGACGACCAACGTAAGGGTCAGTCATGACCTTGAAAGCTAAGGCTGAGAATGGTGCGTCATCATTTGCACGAACTTCGAAGGTATGTTCTGGGTCATTAGCCATTTCTGCTTCGATTGGTGGTACATCAGTTGGTGCTGGTAAGTAGTCAATTACCGCATCCAACATCATTTGAACACCCTTGTTCTTGAAGGCAGACCCACACATTACTGGGAAGAAGTCTAAAGCTAAGGTTGCTTTACGGATAGCAGCCTTCAATTGGTCTTCAGAGATTTCTTCGCCTTCGAGGTAAGCCATCATTAATTCTTCGTCTGTATCAGCGATAGCTTCAACGAGGTCTGTACGCCATTCTTCAGCTTGTTCTTGGTATTCTTCTGGAATTTCAGTTTCTTCAATTTCAGTACCAAGGTCATCTTTGTAGATTTCAGCCTTCATGGTTACCAAGTCAATGATGCCAGTGAAGTTATCTTCAGCACCGATTGGTAATTGGATAGGGTGTGCATTTGCACCTAGGCGGTCTCTAATTGTGCTTACAGCATATAGGAAATCTGCACCTAGCTTATCCATCTTGTTAGCGAAAACGATACGTGGAACATGGTAAGTATCTGCTTGACGCCATACAGTTTCAGTTTGAGGTTCTACCCCTGATTGCGCGTCAAGTACAGTTACCGCACCGTCCAATACGCGTAAAGAACGTTCAACTTCAACTGTGAAGTCCACGTGCCCTGGCGTATCAATGATGTTTACACGGTAACCTTGCCATTGAGCGGTTGTAGCCGCTGAGGTGATGGTAATCCCACGTTCTTGTTCTTGTTCCATCCAGTCCATTTGTGAAGCTCCTTCGTGAGTTTCACCGATTTTATGGATCTTACCAGTATAGTACAAGATACGTTCAGTCGTTGTGGTCTTACCAGCATCGATATGGGCCATGATTCCGATATTTCTTGTTTTCTCAAGAGGGAATTCTCTTTTAGCCATTTATTCTAACTCCTTTTCAATTTAGTCAACAGAGGCTGGCTCTGCTACTTATATTATAACGTTAATCATACTAAAGTGATAGCGTCAGACTTGAAAATCTACCACTTTTTGCATTTCCGTATAAAAATTACGGAGCATTGAGCGAATGCTGATGATATAGCCAATAAATAAAGCAGCCAAGTGGAGAAATGCTCCACTCGCTCCTCTCTTACCAGCGGAAGTGTGCGAAGGCCTTGTTGGCTTCTGCCATGTTGTGGGCAGTTTCGCGTTTACGGACAGCAGCCCCTGTGTTGTTAGCAGCGTCCATAATTTCACGTGCTAAACGAACTTCCATAGTACCTTCACCACGGTCGCGAGCTGCACCAACTAACCAACGTAAAGCTAAAGTTTGTCCACGTTCTGGGCGCACTTCAACTGGAACTTGGTAGTTAGCCCCACCAATACGGCGAGCCTTAACTTCAAGCAATGGTTTGATGTTTTCAAGTGCTTCTTCGAAGACTTCCATTGCTTCGCGACCTGTTTGTTCTTTAATGCTGTCGAATGATTTGTATAAGATAGAAGCTGCTTTACCCCGTTTACCATCGATCATCAAACGGTTGATCAAGCGAGTTACTACTTTTGAATTGTAAATTGGATCTGGTAATACATCACGTTTTGCGATATGTCCTTTACGTGCCATTTAAACTCCTCCTTTCGCCTTTTCTTATTCCTTAGGTTTCTTCGTACCGTATTTAGAACGGCTTTGGCGACGACCATCAACACCAGCAGTGTCGAGTGCGCCACGAACGATGTGGTAACGAACCCCTGGTAAGTCTTTTACCCGGCCCCCACGGATTAGCACAACACTGTGTTCTTGTAGGTTGTGGCCGATACCTGGGATGTAGGCAGTTACTTCGATAAGGTTAGAAAGACGAACACGCGCATACTTACGTAAAGCGGAGTTAGGTTTCTTAGGTGTCATTGTCCCAACACGGGTACAAACCCCACGTTTTTGTGGAGAGTTGTTATGAGTTGGTTTCTTCTTCATTGAGTTATAACCACGTCCTAAAGCAGGAGATTTTGATTTTTCTGTGCTTGATTTACGTGGTTTACGTACTAGCTGATTAATAGTAGGCATTTACTACTGCTCCTCCTTCCCCAATAATTGGGAGATTCTTTTTAAGTCCACACACCCTGGTGTGTCATTTTACTGTAAAAAAGAAATAACCGATCTATGATCGATTAACTTTCCTACTTCTGTGCATTAATGTATGGCAGTCAGCACGACTGTATCACTAATAACAGGAATCTGTATACAAAAAGCACCTTTGATAGAATACCACGTTGCCATTTCATTGTCAAACTTTTTCGCAAATTTTTCTTCTGAACTGAGGGGAGTTTCCATAATGATTGAAAAAAGAGACCGGAAACCATGTCCCAATCTCTCTATTCAAATCAAAAATTTCTTGCCATCTCTTCCAATAGCCCGACCTAATAGTTATTCCAGTGGTCCAGGCCTAACGACTTTTGTCGCACTCTATTAAAACCTGCTCCAAAAGCCAGTCCTGGCTTCCACTTCATAAACGATATCCGAGCCTTTCGCAAGGCTCTCCTATCGTTTATTCCAGAGGAGCCAGGCCTCCCGACTTTTGTCGCACTCTATCTTAATAAAGATTCTTAAAGTAGGTGTCTACAGCGCTACCGATGGCTTTGACCATCTTTTGTTGGTAGGAAGGTGTAGCGACTTTTTGGAGTTCGTTATAGTTATCGATGAAGCCTAGTTCGATTAAGATGGCTGGCACCATGGTTTCACGAACAACAGCAAAGGTGTTTCGTTTTACTCCACGGTTGATGGCCCCTGTGGCATTGATCAAGTTGTCTTGAACCAAACCAGCAATGTAGCGGCTGTTGGTTAGGCGTTGGGCATCATTGTGGTAGTTGCCATTAATGGTGGATGGGTAACCTGTTGTGTACTCATAATAGAAGGTTTCAATCCCACTTTGGGCCCCATTAGCTGACGCATTGTGGTGGATGGACAGGAAGAGATCGGCATTGGATTGGTTGGCATCGGCTGACCGACCAGTGAGTGACACGTACTGATCGCCCGTCCGGCTGAGGATCAATTCATAGCCGCGTTGGCGGAGGTCAGTTGCTAATTGGTTGGTGAAGTTGAGGTTCAGGTTCTTCTCTAGGTAACCATAAGCAGCTGCTCCTGTTTCGGCACCACCGTGTCCGGCATCCAGGTAGATAACCTTGCGCCCATCACGTGAGCGAGCTAGATCCATTGGCTTAGCCACAGCTTCTGGAATCCAAATGCGCTGGCCTGAGTAGAGGTTACTTGGCGAAACATGCTTGTTATAGTTTTGGAGGGTTGCCACACTAATGCCGAAGTCACGAGCAATCGAATTCAAGGTATCCCCGTGTTGGACCGCATAGGCCACATCACGCACTTTAACGCCCTTGGATGTGCTTGGCTTTTGCTTGGTTTGAGGGGCTTGACGGGTCAAGGCTGCAGCATCGATCCAGCCCTTGGTCCCATCGTTGAAGCGAACATGGGCCCAGTCGGCACGGTTGGTAGAAACTTCCTTGTCTACTTGAACAGATTGGCCTTGGTAAGCCTTAGTCTGTTGACGGCTCTTAATGGTTTGGTAACCTGGGATTCCCCATGGCTTCGAGTCCACGGTATGGTTGCCGTTTTTAATATAGGCGGTGTAGTTAACATCCTTCATCGGACTGGTGTAGGCATCTTCTTTACCGATAACGAGGCCTGCTCGGTCGAACCAGCCGCTGGTCCCATCCGCTAAAGTAATGTAGGCCCAGTTGGCACGGTTGGTGGAAACTTCCTTAGTGACCTTAACATACTCGCCTTGGTGGCCTTTCATTTGTTGGCGACTCCTTAAAGTCTTGAAGCCATCAATCCCCCATGGTTTCGAATCGAGGGTATGGTTACCTTGGACGATAGTTGCCGTAAAGTTGACCTGTCTTTCAGCTGTGGTATAGCGGTCGCCTTTTTGCTTAGGCTCTGGGTTAGCCCCTGACTGGATACCAGCCTTGTCGAACCAACCGGCTAAACCATCTGCGAAGTTCACATAGACCCAGTCAGCCCGTGTGGTTGAGACTTCCTTAGTGACCTTCACATCTTGACCTTGGTAAGCCTTCATCTGACCACGGCTGCGTAAGGTTTCATAACCAGGAGCGCCCCATGGTTTGGAGTCTAATGTGTGGTTGCCGTTCTTAATATGGGCAGTGTAATTGACTTCCTTGACTGGGCTAGTATAAGCATCGCCAGAGAAAGTGATCCCCTTACGGTCAATCCAACCGGAAACGGATCCGTCGACCGCTTCAATATGGAGCCAGTCCCCGCGTGTCGTTGAGACAGCTTGGTTAACTTTAACCGCTTTGTTGCGGTAGTTCGGGTATTGTTGGCGGCTTACCAGAGTCTGGTAACCATAAATCCCCCATGGCTTGGAGTCGATGGTGTGGCTCTTACCTGTGATCCGGCCGTAAGCCTTAAGCGATTCGGGTTCCGTCAGGTACTTGTCCCCAGGTAATTTCTTAGATAAGGCATTGCGGTCCACCCAACCGGCTAGGCTATCCTGGAAGGTCACATAGGCCCAGTTTGCCCGTTCAGTTGAAACGAGTTTGCTGACCGTTACGACCTCACCTTGGCGATCATTCAAGTTGGTCTTCAAGGTCTTAAAGCCCGCAGTTCCCCAAGGTAGGCTGTCCAGGGTATGCTTGCCGCTAGCCAGGGTCATAGTCTCGTTAACTTCCTTGACTGGGCTGGTGTAACGCTCACCCTTGCGGAGGGCACGGCGGTCAGTCCAACCTTCCTGGCCATCAGCAAAGGAAACCCGGATCCAATCTGCCCGTTTGGTCGCTGCTTCAGCATCTACCTTAGCGGCTTGGCCATCATAGGATTTGAGATTATTTAAGATGGTTTCGAAGCCTTGGACGCCCCAAGGTTTCGTATCTAAAGTATGCTGGGTGCGAACAATGGTCCCGTCATAAGATACCTTGTGGGGTTCAGTAATATAGGCCTCGCCCTTGTTTGCTTCTTTTTTAGGCTGGTCTTCTTCATTCTTAGTCGTTTCAGAAGTTTGGCCTGGCTTGTCATAAACGACTTCAGGACCTTGGTCCGTATCGCCTGCTTGGTAGGCCGCCTTGGTCTGGTCTTGGCCAGTCACTTCTTCATTGGTTTGGGTATTTGCTTCTACTGGCGCCTTAACTTCTAGGGCTTCGCTTTCCTCTCCAGCAGGCACTTCTTCTGCCTGGACATTTTGCGCGGTCACGATAAAGCTGGCCAGGGCCAGGTGTGAGGCTAAAAATAAATAGGATCTTTTCTTCATACCTTAACTCTCCTAATTCTAAATATTTATTAATTTCACGTATGCTTATTATATCGGATTCGTAAGAAGATGCGGGCGATAAAGCAATTTGTTATCAAATTGTAATCTTTTCTTGACAATGTCATTAAACTTGATCACGCAAAAAATCAGCGTGCCTCTTGTGCAGCTGATTGTTATGATTGAATTAATATTCTATGTTACAATAAGAAAAGAATCTTGTATAGAAAATTGGAATCGAACGCCATTTCTATACGAGATTCTTTTTATTTTAGTAATTATATCTAATTTAATAGAAGAGCAGCGCCTCCAAAGCCAACAACAAAACCTGCTGCAAATGCTACAGCCATGCTATTCCCTCCTTTCTAAATAAAAGATCAACCATTACGAAGCAACAACATAAGTGGCTACTCCAACTGCTACTCCAACAACAAAGGCTCCTACCATATTCCTCACCTCCCTTCGATGTATAGCCATTAAGCTTTCTTACGGTAAAAGAGAATATTGGCAATAAAGAGGCTGATAATCCAAATGACTAAGCCAATGAAACTACTATCAGCTATTTGGACTTGCTTTTGTTCGGACAAGAGCTGGGTTAAGGCAGCCATGAAGGAATATTCATTGATAGATTGTAAAGTTTCATTCATTTGGGAGAACATGGGAACGAGAGTAATCAGGACCATGGCCAAGATGCTATTGATCTGCCCTTGAGACTGGGTGGATGAAAGCCAGGCAATCAGGAAATAGAATAGGATACAGGCTAGGGCAGTGAGGGCACTGATAACGAAGTAGTTAAGCGACATCTCTCTTAAATCGCAACCGTCAATTAAGACGGGATATAAGATAATCGCTAAGAGACTAATTACACTAGGATAAAAGATAGTAGCTAATATATATTCACTACTCTTAACACCAATTAAGCGTAAGGAACGCAAACTGTTTTTCTCTTTTTCTTCACCGATTGTGCTAGTAATCAGAGTTCCGATAGAGAGGCCAAAAGTAAAGGTCAAGCTAATAAAGAGGATTTCACTGCCATTTTCTCCATTATTATTTAACATCCCGTTATAAAGCAGAGAGAATCCGAGGGGCATTAAGAGGAGGACAAGGGTGTTGGGGGTTTTTAGGATTAATTTTGTTCTGAGTTTAATCAGGGATGAAATCGTATTAGTCATATAAAGATTCTCCTGTCACTTGAATAAAGATGTCTTCGAGAGTAGGTTCACATGAATGGATAGCGACGACGTCCTGCTTGGTCAGATTCGGATCATAGTCATGGAAGGCTAATTGTTGACTGCTTTTATCGGCATAAGTTAAACGAACTTGGCGGTCTGTGGTGTGGGCCAGAATAATATCTTCAGGCGCCCCTTCTTCAACAATCTGTCCCTTGTTCAATAAGACTAGGTTGTCGCATAACTTTTCCGCTTCGTCCATATCATGGGTGGTAAAGAAAATACTCGTTCCTTGGTCTTTTAAGCGGGCAAGTAAGCGGTGGACTTTCCTTGAAGTGCTAGGGTCCAAGCCACTAGTGGGCTCATCAAGGAAGAGCAAGTCAGGCTGATTGAGAAGGGCGCGGATGAGCAACATTCTTTTTTTCATCCCTGTCGATAATTTCTCAGCTGGCTTATCGCGGTCTTCATAGAGGTCCAGTTCCTTCAATAGCGAATCAACATAGCTGTAGTCAGCCTTTAAGAGATCCGCATAAGTTCTCAGGTTATCCAATAGGGAAAGCTTCTCATAGTAACCACTGGTGTCACTCATAATGCCAATATTCTTGAAATCATTTGAATTTAACTGGCCGACAGTCTTGCCCAGGATATAGATATCCCCCTGGTCTGGCGCAAGTTGCTTGGTGAGGATATTGATGGTTGTCGTCTTGCCTGACCCGGAAGGCCCTAGGAAACCTAAGATTTCGCCTTTCTTGATAGAAAAACTAATCTGGTCAAGAGCCACCGTATCCTTAAAGCGCTTGGATAGGTTTTTAACACTTATAATGTTGTCTTGTTTTGATGTCATAACTGTCCCTTCTAGAATAATTTCCTTACTTTACCTCTATATCAATAGATTGAACCTTTTACATATATTATAAAGTGAAATATTTCATAATGATTTTATTGGCGTAAATGTTTAGATATACGTAAAAACTGTAAAAATCTATTAACGCAAGTAGTATTTATTAAAACAAAAAACTATTCGAATAACGACCAATACTTCGTTAATCGAATAGCTCATGAAAATATTTCATTTAAATAATCAGACTTTGCTAGTTTACAGCATCCAGCACCTGTTTCATACGCCTAAAAGACATCTCACATATTGATCCATTTGACAATTTTAGAAGTCGTTTTGATTTATCTATCGCTAATATATGACTTCTATTAACTATAAAGGACTCATGACACCTTATAAAATCAGGATCAGCCTTTTCAACTTCCTTCATAGACATTCTAAATTCAATTTGCCCTTTATTATGGGTCATAATGACACGGTGAGTATCAGACGTTTGAAAATAAATAATATCATTAACGTTAAATATGCGGACACTATCTTCACAGCGAACGGTAAAGACGCGATAATCTAGAGGATTAGTTAGATACCGCTTATTAACTAAATCAAGTATTTGCCTAATTTGACCAGCACAAGAATCTGGGCCATCCTTTATGATATAGCCAAGCGCTTCCACCGCATGTTTAAAGGTAGCTAAGACTAATTCATCATGACTTGTTACAAAAACAACAGGACTAAGCACATCAAATGAACGTATGCTTGCAGCAAGTTGGATACCCCCTATCGTATGATTACCCAAATCAATATCTAAGAAATAGAGATTATTACCTGTTGCTTTTCTTTTGACATGGTTTAGTAAGCTAATCGGATCATCCGAAGCGAGTTCAACCTTCATATCTAAAGCATTGATCATTACATAATTTTCAATACAAGTCTTAATATTTTTTAGTTCCTGTTTATTATCTTCACAGATAAAGATACTAATCATCGCTGCGCTCCTTTCTTATGATCAAATGTTGGACAAATTGATAATCAATTATTTCAGTCTGTAAATTGACATTAGAATAGCGCTCAACAAGTTTTTCTATATTAAACAAACCAAATCCTCGGTGTTTAGACTTTGTGGAGAAACCTTTTTCCTTTAATTGCGAAAGATGAGGAATTGTCTCTTTGCAAGGATTTTTAACAATCACATGGAGCGAAGAACCTAGCTCGAAGATAGCGATTGTTAATATGCCATCCTCTAGACTTTCTAATTCTTCAATAGCGTTATCTAATAAATTACCTAATAATCGAATAAAATCAATCGTTTCCATATGTAATTGCGAAATTTCTGCTTTTATCTCCAGATTGAAAGAGATCTTCCTCTCATGAAGGTGAACTAATTTATTCACCAAAAGTCCCTTTATTGCGGGAATTTTAAGATAGCTAAGCGGAGTCAAATCAGAGTCATATGGTAAATGAGGGATCGATACCGTTCTTAATTCATTAAAGAAGAATTCTTTGAGCTCTTGAGAGTTATCACCATGAATATACCCCTCTAAAGAAGCCAAAATATTTGCATAATCATGCTTAAAAGAATTCAAATTTGTATAGTCTTGCTCAAGCTGAAGAGTATATTTTTTTAAGTGATCAATCTCCTTTTCTTTTTGATTTAATTCATGGTTATTTTGTCCATAATTTGAATAAACAAATAAAAAGGAAATAGTTATTAATCCGTAAATCATTAACAAGAGTAAATGGGATTGACTCAAGAAAGAAGAATTGTCTAAGGATACTCCCATAAGCATAGAACTATAACCCGTAATTAAGATAAAAATTCCTAAATAGAGTGCTATTTTTTTTTGCTTTCTTTTCTTAATTCGAATAAGAAGGCAGTGAAAAAGGCCAATTAAGATTAGATAGACTATTGAAAAAACAATTAGATGATTTTGTATTGTTTGACTAAGGTAGGGGTCCTTAATGAAATACAAGTTAGTCATGTATTCACTTAGGCCAAGAAGTATAAAGGCATATGTGACCGAAAAAATACTTTTTGGCCAACTGTCTCCAGCTAAATAGCCAACAGTCGCCCAAATAAACATTAAAATAAACACGGTGTATATGGAGCCGATATGATATAAAAAAATTGCTGCAATAATAACTGCGAGACCATAAATTGATCGTTGGACACTTAGTTTATTTTGACTAATGACCAAAATAGCAAAGAAGGTAACTAGTTGTTGGCATAATATAAAGATATAATAACCTCCTTACTTTATTATAGTCATATTATATAGAACGGATTTTCATTTGTCTACAGTAAGATATTCATTCATTTTTCTTATGGAATAAGTGAAAAAACTTTGAAAGACCTGCTCTCCCACATCATCTCATCCAAGCAAAAAGACCAGCCGCGCAAGAGGCGTGCTGGTCTTTTTCTTTACTATCAATTATTTATTCCGCATGGTTGGGAAGAGCAAGACGTCGCGGATGGATGAGGCATTGGTCATGATCATTACCATCCGGTCGATCCCGATACCCAGTCCCCCTGTTGGTGGCATCCCGCTTTCAAGAGCTTCGATAAAGTCTTCATCATAAGGATGGGCTTCATCGTTGCCCGCTTCCTTCTCAGCCGCTTGGGCAGCGAAGCGTTCGCGCTGGTCGATTGGATCGGTTAACTCAGTAAAGGCATTCCCAGCTTCAGCTCCTGCGATGAAGGCTTCGAAGCGGTCGGTGAAGCGCGGATCCTCTTCATTGGTCCGAGCCAATGGGGAGATAGCCTTCGGATGGCCGTAGACAAAGGTTGGTTGGATCAAGCTATCTTCAACAAAGTGTTCGAAGAATTCATTGATGACGTGGCCCACCGTGTGATTATCTTCCACGGGAACCCCATGCTCTTTGGCCAGGTCGCGGGCTTCTTGGTCGGACATTTCTTGCCAGAAGTCCACCCCGCAAGCTTCCTTAATAGCATCTACCATGTGGATGCGGGCCCATTTACCCCCGAATTCTAATTCGTGGTCGCCATAAGTTACCTTGGTGGTCCCCAGAACTTCTTGAGCTACATGTTGGTAGAGACCTTCGACTAAGTCCATCACGCCAGCCATGTCACTGAAGGCGGTATAGACTTCCAAGAGGGTAAATTCTGGGTTGTGGGTATGGTCGATCCCTTCATTTCGGAAGACCCGGCCCACTTCATAGACCTTCTCAAAGCCCCCTACGACCAAGCGTTTGAGGTGAAGTTCTAGCGCAATACGGAGGTAGAGGTCAATATCTAAGGCATTGTGGTGAGTGATGAAGGGACGTGCACTCGCTCCCCCGGCTAAGTTATGGAGGGTTGGTGTTTCTACTTCCAGGTAGCCTTGGTCATCTAGGAAGCGGCGAACTTCACGCACAATCTTAGACCGTTTGACAAAGCGGTCCATGCTTTCAGGATTGGTAATTAAATCCAGGTGGCGTTGACGGTAGATCTGTTCCTTGTCTTGTAAGCCATGGTACTTGTCCGGCAGGGGACGGAGGGCCTTGGTCAGGTGGATCAATTCCTTGGCTTGGACGGATAATTCCCCAGTATTGGTCCGCATCAATTTTCCGCGGATGCCTAGGATATCCCCCAGGTCAGATTTCTTCCAAATCGTATTGTAGGCTTCTTCACCAATTTCGTCTTTACGGACATAGATTTGGATTTGGCCGCTCATGTCTTGGACATGGCCGAAGCCAACTTTCCCTTTACCGCGCTTGGTCATCAAACGCCCGGCAATGGCCACATCTAAATCTTTCTCAGCAAGTTCTTCCTTGTCGAAGCTCTCATAGCCGTCGTGCAATTCACCCGCTGTGTTTTCCCGTTGATAGCCTGAAGCAAAGGGGTTAATCCCATGCTCTCTTAATTCATCAACTTTATCACGGCGAACCTGCAATTGATCAGTGCTTGATTCTGCTGTTTGGTTGACATTTTCCTTGGTCAAACTTCTCACTCCCATACTTTTATCGCTAATTCTATTATCTCCTACTATCTTGCCAATTTCTAGTCGAAATTGCAAGGTCTATTTGGACCTAACGCCCTTCTTTTGCTTCGCGTTCTAAGACTTGTTCTTGGAACTGGCTGAGCAGACCCACAACTTCATCGTAAGTATCCGCTTGGGTACAGGCCAGTTTCACCTTGGAGGCCCGGGAAATCCCTTTGAGATAGTAGCTCACCAGACCACGGAATTCTTTGACACCGATGACTTCTCCCTTGAGGTCAACTAGGCGTCGCAAGTGGTCCAGGGCCTCGTCAATCCGTTCAGATCCCTTCTTCTCTGGCAGGAGTTCGCCGGTCTCTAGGTAGTGGACCATGCGTTGGATGATGAAAGGATCGCCCAGGCAGGCCCGACCGACCATGACGCCATCGACGCCATAATTATCTAGGGCCGCCTTGGCTTCTTCAGGGGTCCGGATATCGCCATTGCCGTAGAAGGGTACGGTCAATTCCTGGGCCACTTCAGCAATGATATCCCAGTCAGCATGGCCCCGGTACATCTGCTCGCGGGTTCGTCCATGCATGGCAATCATAGAGACGCCTGCTTCCTGGGCGGCTCGGGCATTCTCCTTGGCTAGGATATGGTCGGCGTCCCAGCCTGTCCGCATCTTGACTGAAACAGGCAGGTCGACCGCATCCACGACCGCTTTAACCCGGCCATGGACTTCTTCTGGATCCAAGAGGCAGCGGGCCCCTGCATCGGTCTTCACAACCTTATTGACGGGGCAACCCATGTTGATGTCGATGATCGCTGCCTTGGTATTATCTTGGACGAAGCGGGCGGCTTCAGCCAGAGACTCTTCAGACCCACCGAAGATCTGAACAGAGAGCGGCCATTCGCTCTCTTCAATATGGAGCATGGACAGGGTCTTCTTATTGCGGTAGTGGATCCCTTGGTCGGAGATCATCTCACAGACCACTAAGCCTGCCCCCATCTCCTTAACCATTACCCGGAAAGCCGCATTGGAGATGCCAGCCATGGGAGCAACGGCGATAGGATTGGCAATATCAATATTTCCTATTTTTATCATTCAGTCACCTTTTTCCTTGATTCGTTCTTTCGTACAAAGAAGCCGGGATGCCCCAGCTTCTACTTGTTTTTATTTTTATAGGGCGTCATAGCTAGCAGTCACGCTAACCACCACTTGCCGGTCCTGGCCTAAACGCTCAGCCAGGGCGATTGCTCCGGCAACGGCGGCCCCACTCCCAGAGTCTACGATCAGACCCTCGTTAATGGCTAAAGCACGCTGGCAGTGTAAAGCCTTCGTCTCATCCACTACAATAGCCTGGTCGAAGCAAGCCCGGTCCAGGCTGGTTGGGATGAAACCGTAGCCGATGCCTGATAAGTGGTGGTGTCCGGCACTTTCTCCTGAAAGGACAGCAGCTTGGGCTGGCTCCACGGCGTAGATGCCGACCTCTTCCTTCTGTTCACGGAGAGCCTGGGCGACTCCAGTCAGGGTGCCACCTGTTCCAACTCCCGCCACAAAGGCATCCGGCACCCGGCCCAGGGATTCAATAATCTCAGGGCCTGTCGTTACTGCATGGATGCTTGGATTTGCTAGGTCAGAGAAGGGATCTAGGAAGGGCAGGTCATGGGCCAGGGCATAGGTCCTAGCTGCCTCGATCTGTTCCGTAAAAGTCAGCTGGTCATCCAGCATTTCTAAGTGGGCACCTAAGTCTTGGATTTTTTCCGTCACTGCTGGCTGCCAAGCCTGGCTGCGAAAGATGACCGCATCGAAGCCCCGGATGGCAGCTAGGCTAGCCAGGCTGAGACCAAAATAACCGTCGTCGATACCAACGAAGGCGCGTTTCTCATCGAAGGCCCCTTCTGCTTCTTTGACCTCCAGCATGTTCAAGGCTGCCCGGTCGCGCCCACTACCTGTCAAATTACGGTTTTCGAGTTTGACATAGACATCTGCTGCACGGTAGGGGGTTGACCGTTGCAATTTCACCAGGGGAGTCCCTGTAATCAGTTGACTTAAATCGCTCTCTACAGCTGGCATGCTTTCCTCCACTTCTAGGCACTTGCCTGTGCCGCAATCTCTCTCAATTCCTCTGCTGTAAATTGATAGGTCTTATTGCAGAAATGGCAGACAGTTTCTGCCCCACCATCTTCTTCAATAATCGTTTCTAATTCTTGGCTTCCGATAGCAGCTAGGCCTTGTGCGAAACGTTCCTTGGAACAGTCACACTTAAAGCTGACTTCTTCCTGACTCAAGATCTTGACCTGGTCTTGACCCAGCAAGCGATAAATCATCTCTTCTGGCGTCAAGCCCTGGCTGAGCAAGTCTGTCACTTGGGGCATGTCAGCGATACTTGCCTCAAGCTGATCAATAACTTCTTCGGAGCAACCTGGCAAGACTTGGATCACCCAACCACCCGCACAAGCAATCGACTCATCTGGGTTCACAAGAACGCCCAGTCCAACAGCAGAAGGCACCTGTTCAGAAACGGTTAAATAATAGGTGAAGTCTTCTGCAATCTCACCTGATACCAGGGGCACTTGACCCTGGAAGGGCTCCTTCAAACCGAGGTCCTTGATAACTGAGAAAGTCCCTTCTGTTCCAACGGCCCCGCGGACATCAATCTTGCCTTGGGCATTGGAATCCAGGCTGACATGGGGCTGGTCAATATAACCCTTAACATGGCCTTGGCCATCTGCAGACACAACAATCTTACCCGCTGGTCCATTCCCAGCGATTTGTACCGTCATCTTGGCATCGTCTTTAATATCCGCAGCTAGGAGAAGGGTTCCTGCAAGGGTTCGTCCCAGAGCTGCACTAGAAGCGCTCCAAGAATCGTGTTTTTCTTGAGCGCTAGCAACCACCTGACTAGCATCTACTGCACGTACACGGATCTGCCCGTCGAAGGCTGTGGCTTTAACTAATTGATCTGTCACTTCTTCACGTCCTTTTTTATCTTTTCTTACAGATTACGTTGTTTTCTTGGCCTTGCCAAATAATTTGCTTCAAAAGTGGAACAAATGCTCCCCAATACGATTTAATTATATAAATAAATTAAAAAGCAGAAAAGCAGGGTGCCGAAGCGCTCCCTGCTTAATCTTCAAGCCAGTGATGAGCCTTAGTCCTCATCCTTTTCGTCCTGCCGGCGTTGAGCAATTTCTTCTTGTATATGTTCATTTCGCCGACCAGATTCTTGGTCCTCTGAATCAGATTCAGAAGCGTCTAGACCTTGGCGTTCTTCTAACTGTTCTTTAGATTCTTCCTGTTTCTTCTGACCCTCACGCTGCATCTTCTCTTTGACTTCATCATAAGTCTTAGGGCGGGCTTCTTCTTCGACTTCTGTTACAGTTTCAGCCGGCATTTCACCCGTTTCAAAGAGACTCTTGATGGTGCGGGCATCCAAGGTTTCAAGTTCCAAGAGTTTTTCAGCGATAATCGTCACTTGTTCACGGTGGTCGCTGAGAATTTGTTTAGCTTCAGCCAAGCAGTCTTCCATCAATTGGAGGAGCTCTTGGTCAATCTTGGCTGCCGTTTGAGCAGAATAGGTCTTCTCACCATAACTTTGGGCCCCACGCATGCTGTGGTTCCCTTCATAAGAGATAGGGCCCAAGCTTTGGCTCATCCCATATTCGGTGATCATACTGCGTCCTAGTGAGGTGGCTTGTTCAAAGTCGTTGGAAGCCCCAGAGGTTTGGGTATTGAAGAAGACTTCTTCAGCTGCCCGACCCCCGAGTAAACCAACAATCTGTTCGCGCAGATCCTTAGCATTGTACATGTTCTGGTCTTCGCGTGGCAGCATAATAGCATAACCCCCAGCCTTGCCCCGGGGAACGATGGTCACCTTATGGACAATTCGGGCTTCATTGAGGACCAGACCGCAGACGGTGTGGCCCGCTTCGTGGAAGGCCGTCACCCGTCTTTCTTTCTCGTTCACTTGACGGTCTGGCTTAGCTGGCCCAGCAATCACCCGGTCTTGGGCTTCATCCACATCCACCATATCAATGGCCGCCTTGTCCAAGCGGGCTGCTAAGAGTGCCGCTTCATTCAGGACATTCTCAAGTTCTGCCCCAGTAAAGCCTGGCGTCTGACGAGCCAAAACCTTAAGATCCACATCAGGCCCTAACTTCTTATTGCGGGCATGGACCTTGAGGATGGCTTCCCGGCCTTTGACGTCAGGGCGACCAACTAAGATTTGACGATCAAAACGACCTGGACGCAGCAAGGCTGGGTCGAGTACATCGGAACGGTTGGTTGCCGCAATGACGATCACATTATCTTGCTCAGTAAAACCATCTAATTCAACCAGCAATTGGTTGAGGGTTTGTTCCCGTTCATCGTGGCCGCCGCCCATACCGGAACCCCGCTTGCGCCCGACCGCATCAATTTCATCGATGAAGATAATAGCCGGTGAATTCTTCTTGGCGGTATCGAAGAGGTCGCGGACCCGGCTGGCACCGACCCCAACAAACATCTCAACGAATTCAGACCCTGAAATCGAGTAGAAAGGCACCTGGGCTTCTCCGGCGACTGCCTTAGCCAGCAAGGTCTTCCCAGTTCCTGGAGGGCCTTCGAGGAGGACGCCTTTTGGAATCCGTGCCCCTAATTGGTGGTACTTGCGAGGGTCCTTGAGGAATTCAACCACTTCAACAAGTTCTTGCTTTTCCTCATCGGCTCCAGCTACATCGGCAAAGCGTACCTTAGACTGTTGGGATTGGTCCTTGGCGTTGGACTTGCCCATAGACATAGGGTTACCCCGGCCACCGCCTTGGGCACGCTGGGTCATAAAGTACATAAAGCCAATAAAGATAACTAATGGCAGGGCGCTGAAGAGGAGGTTAACCCAGACCCCGGAGCTATCTTCCTTGAGGGCCTTGAGCGAGGTATCGGTCTCTTCAGCTGTCTGGCTAATCTTAGCTAAGGTGTCATTGTTGGGGAGGACACGCGTGAAGAACTTCTTAGCCTGGCCTGTTTTAGCATTATTAAAAATAGGCAAGTTGTTTTCACTCTGGCTCTCTTGCTTGTCCCGCGAGGCCCGATAGTCCCCAGTTATCTGATAGGCTCCAGCTTGCGGTTGAATGGCGATATTTTGCAGATTTTCATCCGATAATTCCTGCATAAATTCCGTTTGCGTGATTTCTTCGGTTGATCCATCATCTCCACCACCTGCAATATAATTGACCAAGCCAATTAGGGCGAAGAAGATAATAATCCAAAGAAGACCACTTGTCAGAAAACTCTTATTTGGTCCTTTTCTCTGCATGTAGTTTCTCCTATCTGCTTAATTTTGATCTGATAGTTATGCTGATTAACTGTAAACCTCAGCCTTAAGGATACCTATATAGGGTAAGGCGCGGTACGTCTCATTATAGTCGAGGCCATAGCCGACTACGAATTCATCTGGAACATCACGGCCAGTATAGTCGCAAGTCATGTCCACCACCCGGCGCTCAGGCTTGTTCAGCAAGGCGCAGACCTTAACGGAGGCTGCCTTGCGGTGGGCCATCAGTTCACAGACCTTCTTGAGGGTGCGTCCTGTATCGATAATATCTTCGACAATTAAGATGTGACGCCCTTCAACGCTTTGGTCTAGGTCTTTGAGTATCTTAACCTGACCGGAGGATTCCGTCCCTGAGCCGTAGCTGGAAACAGACATAAAGTCCATCTCTAAAGGACAGTCCATACGGCGTACCAGGTCCGTCATAAATACGACAGAACCCTTGAGGATACCAATTACAAGGGGATTCTTGCCCCGGTAGTCCTCAGTTAGTTCTTGCCCTAAGCGATCAACTGTCTCGGCAATTTCTTCCTGAGACAGCAGCACTTCTTGGATATCATCATTAGGATGTGTCATAGCTTTAATAATCCTCCACACGCTTTCTATTCTAACAAAATAATTACAGAATCAGCAAATATTCTGAACTCCTTCATTCTATCATAACTTTAATAATTTAAAACCAATTGCCGCTTAATTATATAAAATTTAATGCTTATTTTTCAAGAAACAAATGGAAGGGGCTGTTCTCGTGCCGTTCCAGGTAGAGAAAATCGCCATCTAAGAAGATGGCTAGGATATGTTGGTCGGCTAAAGCGACCAACCAGGCCCGATCGCGGTCCGCTTGAGGAAGTTTTTGATCAATAAACCAGCGCCGAATTTTCTTATGCTGGCCTTGACTCAAAAGCAGATAATCTCCAGCCTGACGGTGGCGCACTTGGAGCGAGTCAGGGCTAGCTGATCGAGGGAGGAAGCCGTAGCCGTAATTTTGTACTTTTAGACTGATTTGACTTCCATCTTCCAAAGTTAAAGACTGGCCGATCTTTAGCGGATAAGTCAGGCTGGGACTAGGACTGGGCTTTTCTTGGCCAGCAGGGTAGATGTAAGCTCGGCGGTAGACCTTAGCTAATTGGTAGCCAGCAGGTAAGCTCCACAGGCCCTGAGCCTTGCCTTCTAATAAAAAGTCCAGCAACTTCTCTAGGCCCTGGCGCGGGAAAGTAGCCAAGGCTTCCACCCGACTTCCTTGAAAAGCGTACTGCAAGGCCAAGAGACGATGGTTCCTAGGCAAGTGCTCAAGCTGGTCGATAGCTAACTGCCAGTGGTCCTCTGCCCCTGTCATGAGGCCCCTTGTCTTCGCTTCTAGGGCCTCTTCCATCAATTGCCAACCCGCTCCCAGGTCCTTAGCAAAAGTAGCTAGCTGGTCCTGGACATTAGGATTGAGCTCCTCTAAGGCGGGCAAATAGTCTAAGCGCAGGCGGTTTCTCAGAGCCGCTCGCTCTTGGTTAGACGCGTCTTCCGCATAAGGAATCCCCTCTTCCTGGGCGATGGCATAGAGATCTGCCTTAGGAACATCCAAGAAGGGGCGGAGGACTTGAGCCTTAGGATAGCTATATAGCACGCTGACTGGCCGCATTCCTGCTAGGGCTTGGAGCTGACTGCCTTGGATGAGCCGCATGAGTACCGTCTCCGCCTGGTCATTCATATGGTGGGCAGTCATCAAATAGGACCAGCCCTTTTGCTCCAAAATTTGGCCAAAATTGGCATAGCGAAAGTGCCGGGCCGCCTCTTCATAAGAAGCTTGACCAAAATCTGGATGGGCCCAGATGCGAACATAGATTGGAATATCCCGGTCCTGGCAGTAGGTCACTAGCGCTTCCTGCTCAGCATCTGACTCAGGACGCAAGCGGTGGTTAATATGAGCCACCGCAAATTTCAATCCCCTTGTTTTTCCTAAATACTCAACCACCCGCAGCAAAACCATGGAGTCCACCCCATAAGAAACAGCTAGCAACAAGGGCACGCCCTCTTCAAAGACTTCCGCCGCCTCCCGTCTAAAAAACGCTTCCACTCGCTCAACCAATTCTTTAAATAACATCACAACCTCCTGCTTTAACGACGAAAAAAGAGGCTTGAAATTACTTCCTAGGCCTCTTCTCCATCACTTGCTAGCTGCGACGACCCCCACGGCCACCGCGCTTGCCTTCTGTATTCTTCTTCAGTGATGCTAAGCGGTCATCACTGTCTTTCAAGAAATTACTCATCATGGTATCGAAATCCGAACTCCGCGAACTTTGTTGCCGCTTAAAATTAGGGGCGGGTTTGGACCGGCGTGGCTTGTTGTCACGCGCTGCCTTAGGGGCTTTTGCTGGGGCAGAATCTTCCGCCTTCCGCATTGACAAGGCAATCTTACCTGATTGATCAATATTGGTAACGAGGACTTTCACCTCATCCCCTACACTTAAAAAGTCATTAATATTTTTGACATATTCATTTGAAATTTCAGAAATATGTACTAATCCGCTCTTACCGTCTCCAAGGTCAACAAAGGCACCAAAATTTGTAATGCCTGTGACCTTGCCAGTCAGTTTGCTTCCGATTTCAATTGCCATGAACTAATTTCTTTCTCCCTTCAGCTCTTACTTATTGTTTTTGATTTTGTGCATTCTCTTGTTCCTTAAGATAGGCTTTATTGAAGGCTTTAGCTTGCTTGGAATCATTATCTTCAGGCAGGCTAAAGATAATCTCATCGTCCTTGCTTAAGTAGAAGCGGCTGCGGGCTAGCTTAGCCACATAGTCTTCATTCTCAAGCAGGGTCTCCTGGTCCTTCAAGTAAGCCAGATTATTTTCCTCACTGAGCAAGGCAGCCTCCGCTGCCTTCTTTTCTTCCTTAACCGAAGCAGTCGCTTGCTGGGTGCGCCGGATCTGGAAGAGACTCGTCAAGCAAATCACTCCCATAATCACTAAGAGCCCCCGCACTAACCACTGGCGGGCAGACTGTTTAGAATGATGGGGACGTTTCTTTGAGGAGCTTTTTGCATAGAGGGGGGTTACTTTTTTATTTCGTTTCTTAGGCCGCACACTGACACCTACCTTCATCACCTAGGATTAAAAGCCGCCTAAATTCCCAGCTCTTATCTATCAGCATATATTATAGCACAACTTCCATCTGATAGCTTATTAATACAGTATACCCATCTTAAGCCAGAAAGTATAGCGCCATTTTTATTATTTTTTAATAAAATTCGGGTAGGTCGCGCGACTTGAAGTCTTCTTCCAGAATCGTATACATGGAGGTCGCATCTGCTTTGCGGGTTGATTCTTTGAGGTCGTCGACACGGATTTTCAGCGTCTTATTACCAAACTCAATGGTAAGTTCATCCCCAATCTTGAGTTTGGTCCCCGACTTAGCTGGATTCCCATTCACTTGGATCCGCCCCTTGTCGGCAATGTCCTTAGCAACCGTCCGCCGTTTAATCACCCGGGAGACTTTGAGAAACTTATCTAAACGCATAAGAGCACTCCTTTACTGTGTTTTTCTTACTTTTATCCATTTTAACAGAGCCCGACCTAGAGGCAAGCTTAAAAGCTCCTCTTCACTGAGAACGGCCACTTGGTGCATGTAAACCGCTGTTAGAAGAAGGCCCAGTCCCATGCCTAGGAAGACAGCTAGGCTATCCAAGAAACGGCTAGCCCCGAAGACCGCTTCAAAGCTGGTCAGGGCGAAATAATTGATGCTAAGCATGAGCAAGCAGAGAGGCAGGGTCCTTAACAGCAAATCAGCAAGTCCTAGCTTGCACCGAATCTTGGCCTTTAAGAGGCTATAGAGCAAGGTCAGCATGGCAGCTAGGGCCAGTAAGCTCGCCCAGACGGCTCCTTGACTGCCCGCCCAACTTACTAGGAGGGAGTTGACCACCATCTTGAGCGTAATACCTAGGATAAAGCTAAAGGCAACATAGAGGCTCCTCCCCTGGGCCTGGTAGATATTGGCTAAACCCGTCACCAGGCTGGCAAAGATAATCATCAGGACATATTGGGCCAGAACCAGAGACCCTTCCCGGTCGCTAAAGAGCAGGTGGTTAAGCTGGGGCATGATGCTCACCAAGCCCGCCGTCACTAAAAGACTAACGAAAGTGGTCAGGCGGAGGTAGAGACGGCTATTCTGGATAAAGGCAGATTCTTGCCGACGGATATAGGATCGGGTCAGGGCCGGTAAATAGGAACTGGAGAAAGCAACAGCAAGGACCATGCCCAGTTGAACGAGGGGCTGGCCTCGATCATAGACCCCCTTAGCCAACTTGGCGCTTAAATCTGACCAACCGCTCCCTATTAAGGCCTCATAGAGGGTGAATGAATCCACCAATTGGAAGAAGACCAAGAGCGAAGCGAAGCAGCACAAGAGCAGGCCTTCGCTGAGAAATTCCTTAATGAGATATGACCAGCGCAGATGGTAGGGCGTCTTTTCCGCCTGTTGCTGGGGCTTGGGCCAAGTAATAAAACGCCGCAAGCTCCGGCTCTGAGCCAAGGCCCAAACTAGGACAAGGCTAGCAGCCAGGGCCGCAAGCCAAGCCCCCTGCATGGTCTGGGCTCCCATTTGGTAATAATTTCTTCCTCCAGCACTCAGGTTGACAAAATGGAAGGCGGCTAAGAGGATCACCCCTACCCGGACTACTTGTTCAATGATCTGGGAGAGGGCGACAGGCAGCATCACTTGGTAGGCTTGGAAACTCCCCCGCAAGATCATCAGCACCGGCATAAAGAGGAACATAAAACTAACCGAGCGGATGACCGGTGTCAAGAAGGAGTCCCCCATGGCCTGGGCCAAGATTCCAGCTCCAAAATAAGTCAGGATAAAACATAGGCCAGCAAAAACCAGCATCATCAAACTGTAACGTTGGACAAAGAGACGCCGCTGACTCAGCTTGGCTTGGAAGGCAATCTGCCGGCCAATAAAATTAGGCAAACCGGACAGGCTAAAGGTCATGCCTATCCCATAGATGGGATAGACTTGCTGGTAAACATAGAAGCCCTCGTCGCCCACAATATTTTGGAAGGGTACCCGGTAGACCGCACTCAAAATCTTGGCAATGATACCGGCTAGGGTCAAGAGGAAGGCTCCTTTAGCAATATTTTTCCTTGGGTCTTTCATTTTAGCCTCCTAGCTCTCCTCATCGGACGGGCTATCGACCTGGTCAGCGAGCTGACTCACAAATTGGAGCAAGTAGTCGAGCCATTCTACTGGCTCTAACTTTCCAATCTGTAGGAAGAGGGTAAGTTGGCCTTCCTTGTCTTCTTTCATTTGTAGGCGCATAGGAATCTTATCCAAGGCCTCAAATATCTTAGGTACAGCCGTCTGCTGGTCCAGACTGGCATGGAAGTGTAACTCTACCCCATTATTGCGAGTCTGAATATGGTTGATGCCAACTTTCTTGGCATTGGCCTTGAGCGCACCCACATTCAAGAGGAGTTGGACTTCGAGTGGGGGTTCGCCAAAGCGGTCCATCAATTCTTCGTCCAGGTCCCACATGGCTTCCGTATCTTCTAATAGGTTGATCCGCTTATAGATTTCCAACTTCTGCTTCTCGTCAGCAATATAAGTCGAAGGAATATAGGCATTGATATTCATCTCGAGTTCGACCGGCTCTTCAGCTTGGCTTGGCGCTTGACCCCGCTTCTTAGCCACCGCTTCGCTGAGCATTTGCGAATAGAGGTCGAAACCGACCGAATTCACGAAGCCGTGCTGCTGCTTGCCTAAGAGATTACCGGCGCCCCGGATAGCCAAGTCTCGCATGGCAATCTTGAACCCGCTACCTAAGTCAGTGAAGTCACGCAAGGCTGCCAAGCGTTTCTCAGAGACTTCACTGAGCATCTTGTCCGGCTGGTACATGAAGTAGGCATAGGCTACCCGGTTGCTCCGACCTACCCGGCCGCGCAATTGGTAGAGGGTTGAGAGCCCCATGCGGTCAGCCGATTCAACGAGGAGAGTATTGACATTAGGAATATCCACGCCTGTCTCAATAATCGTGGTCGTCACGAGGACATCGTAGTCCCCCTCGATAAAGGCCATCAAGACCTCTTCCAGCTGGTTCACCGACATCTGACCATGGGCAATCCCGACCCGGGCTTCTGGCACCAGACCCGAGATAGCCAAGGCCTTCTCTTCGATTTTTTGCACATTATTAAAGAGATAAAAAACTTGACCCGACCGGCCGAGCTCGCGCTCAATGGCTTCGCGGATGGCTTCTGGATTCTGCTCGAGAATATAAGTCTGAACTGGATAGCGGTTGGCTGGTGGCGTCTCAATCACACTCAGGTCGCGGGCGCCTAGAATCGATAAATGGAGGGTCCGTGGAATCGGTGTCGCCGTCAGGGTCAGCACATCTACATTGGCCTTGAGCTGCTTGAGTCGTTCCTTGGCCTTGACCCCGAAGCGCTGTTCCTCATCAACAACGAGGAGGCCCAGATCTAGGAAACTGACATCCTTGGACAAGAGCCGGTGGGTACCAACAACTAGGTTGACCCTGCCAGAAGCGAGGCCCTCAATGGTTTGATCCTGCTGGGCCTTAGTCCTAAAACGACTCAAGAGGGCAATTTCAAAGGGCCAGTCTTGGAAACGTTCCAGGAGCGTTTCATAATGCTGCTGAGCCAGCACGGTAGTAGGTACTAGGAAGGCAGCCTGTTTTCCTTCCATTAGCGCCTTGAAAATAGCCCGCATGGCAACTTCCGTCTTCCCAAAGCCGACATCTCCCACGAGTAAACGGTCCATAGCTTTGGACTTCTCCATATCCGTCTTAATCTCGTCAATGGATCGCAACTGGTCTTCCGTCTCACTGTATGGAAAGGCAGCTTCAAAGTCTGCTTGTTCCGGGGTATCTGGGCCGAAAGCATAGCCTTCCTGGGCTTCCCGGTTGGCATAGATTTCGATCAGATCATCTGCAATATCCTCGATCTGCCAGCTCACCTTACGCTTGGTCTTGGCCCATTCACTGCCACCCATCTTATTGAGCTTAGGTGTCTTGCCTTCACTAGAGACATATTTTTGTACCAAGTCGATCTGCTCCACAGGCACATGGATAGCGGCCTGGTCAGCATAGACAATGGTCAGATAGTCCCGGTGCGAACCCGCCACTTCAATGGTCTCAATCCCTGTGAATTGCCCAATCCCATGATTGATATGAACGACATAATCGCCCACCTCTAATTGCTGGTAGTTCTTAAGGCGCTCCGCATTCGAGAGCTGCTTGTTAGCTTTAGGGCGTTTCTTCTTCTTGACCTGCTGGTAGATATCTGCCTCCGACACTAGGACCAAATGCTCATTGACAAATTCAATCCCAGCAGTGAAATTAGCCAAAACTAAGTTCACGGCATCTTCTTGGAGCTGGCCTAAGTCCGAAGACACCACCGCCAGGCCTTCAGCTTGGAGGATTTCCTCTAATTTGCGCCGGCGGTCAGCGGTCGACAGGGCAATGACCACTTGACGCTTGGTCTTCTGCCAGGCCTGGATTTCCATCTTGAGGGCATCCATCTGCTCATAGAATTGAACGACCGGCCGGGTTTGGAATTCATGGAGATAGTCAAACTTCATCTGGCCATAGCCCCTCTGGAAGATCCCCAAGTACAAGCACCGCCCCTTGTAGGCCTCTAAACTCTCCTTAAAAGAAGTATAATAAGCGATCTGCGGAGGGAGCTGGCCTTGCTCCGTCTTAGCTTGGAGGAAGGCTGCTGCATTCTCGTCAATGCTAGCAGCAGATTCTTGGAGGCGGGGATAGTCATCAATTATTAGAAGACTCTTGTCCCCTAAGTAACTGAGCAAGTTATCCTCACTCTCATAGAGGTATTGGCTAAAGTAAGCGGTCAGTTCCGAACTCTCCCCAGTCCGCCATAAGTTGACTTCTTCTGCCATATTTTCCTTGATTTCTTGGACTAGGTCGGCATCCGCCATGCCCTCAACTTCTTGTTTGACTGCTTCTTGGAGCCGGTCCGCTTGGGCTTTCATTTGTTCAGGCTGAAAGAGGAAGTCATCAGCTGGGATGATCTGGACTTGGTCTAGGTCCTCCAGACTTTTCTGATTGTCTGGATCAAAGCTTGAAATCCGTTCCAGTTCATCAAAGGCCAGAGAGAAGCGGACGGGTTGGTCCCGGTCAAGAGGAAAGCAATCCACAATATCTCCCCGTAAACTCATCTCACCCGGACTCGCGACAATCGGCCGACGCTTATAGCCCCGCGCTAGGAGGTCCTTGGCCAGTTGGGGGGCAGGCAAGTCGTCCCCCAAGCTTAATTCTAAATGCAGACTGTCCCAGAGTGCAGCAGGCATCAGACGCTTCTTCAATGCAAAAAGCGGGGCAAGAATGATTCCCCCTTCTTCACTTTCTCTTAAGAATTTCATCACGGCCAAGCGGTCAGCCAAGGCTTCTGGACTGGCTACAGCTAGGTCGGCTGCCACACTCTCTGCGCTATTAAAGAGATAGAGCCGGTCTTCGGGAATGAAATTGGCTAAATCATCCAAATAGCGTTCAGCTTCAAGTAAATTATTAGTCACAATTAAATATTTTTGACCCATCGCCTGCTTGTAGGCAAGTTGGGCGATATAGGCCTTGGATAAACCCTGTAAGCCTAGAAAGAGAACGCTCTGCCCTTCAGCCAGAGCTTGACGGGCATCCGTATCGAGCGCTTCAGTCATATATTGATCTAATTGCAAGAAAACACCTGCTCTCTAATGGTTATACTTGGTCATGGTTTCTTCAAAAGAATGGCCGGCTAGCCAATAATCAATGGCTGCTACCGCCTGGCGAGTGCTCTCGAGCATGGCGGTATGGTCTTCTTTGGGGAAGCTCCCTAAGACATGGTTCACCACACTCACGCCTACTTGCGGCCGCCCCACGCCTAGTTTCAAACGTTGGACTTGGTCAGTCCCTAAGTGTTGGATAATACTCTTCATCCCATTATGGCCACCAGAACTGCCCTTGCGCCGCATACGCAAGCGACCCACATCCATATCCATATCATCATAGACCACTAGGAGGTCCTCTAATTCAATATCGAAATAATTCACAAAGCCAATCAAACTCTCGCCCGATAGGTTCATAAAAGTCTGTGGCTTGACAAAGAAAACCTTCTCCCCTTGGATACGGTATTCCACATATTTGCCCTTGAATTTCTCCTGGTCAAAGGTCAGATGGTGCTGGTAAGCCCATTCATCCAAAGTAATAAAACCAATATTGTGGCGGGATCGTTCATATTTAGGGCCTGGATTCCCCAAACCTGCTACTAATTTCATCGTCATACTCCTTTATTTAAGGGCGGAGCCCTTCTCTTCTAAGCATCCTATACTGCTGCTCTGATTGCGAAGCGCAAGTAGCTTCTACTCATACTTATTGTACCTTAGACCCCCAGCGCAAACAAGTTCTCAGCTTGCAGTTAAACTAGTACCAAGCCTATCTTTTAAGGTTTAAACTTTATCTATCATAATTGTAAAAACAATCACAATTATCTATCAAATACATTTTTTGTATTTACTTCATCCCCTTTTATTTCTTTCCTTTTTTGTTAAATCACATATGATAACGCTTGCTGTTTTTTTCTAACTTCGTTTATCATTTCACAATTTCTAGGAAAGCATTGAAATCCCCCTAGCTAATCACTATAATTGCTAGTATAAGCATATTGATAGAATAGAAATGAGAGGTCTTATTGATGGCAAAAGATAAAACACATAAAATTATTTTAATTGGTGATGGTGCAGTTGGCTCTAGCTTCGCTTTCTCCACTGTATTGCAAGGCATCGGCCACGAACTTGGAATCATTGATATTAATAAAAAACGTGTGATTGGTGACGTCGAAGACTTAAAAGACGCCCTAGTTTATTCTAGCCCTAAAAAGATTTTTGCTGCTGAATATAGCGACTGTAAAGATGCCGACATCGTGGTTCTCTGCGCAGGCATGGCTCAAAAAGAAGGTGAAACTCGTCTCGACCTTGTCAGCAAGAACTTGGTAATCTTCAAAGACATGGTTGATCAAGTTGTCGCTAGTGGTTTCGACGGGATCTTCCTGGTAGCCACCAACCCTGTGGACATCCTGACCTATGCCACATGGAAATTCTCTGGCTTCCCATCTTCCCGGGTTATCGGTTCAGGGACTGCCCTCGACAGCGCTCGTTTCCGCCAAGAAATTGGTGCTTTAACCAATGTGGACTCCCGTAGTGTCCACGCTCTCATCATGGGGGAACACGGCGACAGCGAATTTGCCGTATGGTCTCACGCTAATATTGGGGGACTCCCAATGGAAGACTGGGTTAAGGTTCACCCCGAAATCAATGAAGAACGCTTGACAGAAATCTATTACGATGTTCGTGATAAAGCTTACCACATTATCGAAAACAAGGGAGCAACATTCTACGGTATCGCTGCTTCCCTAGCCCGGATCGTGAAGGCTATCCTAAACAACGAAGGGGCAATTCTCCCTATCTCTGTTTACCTCGATGGTGAGTACAAGCAAGAGGATATCTATATCGGTGCCCCTGCTGTCCTAACCAGCGAAGGCGTTCGTAGTGTCATCGAATTACCACTCAGCGACCACGAACAAAACTTAATGGACAAGTCTGCTGGTCAAATGAAAGAAGTCATTGATTCAGCCTTTGCTGAATTAGAAAACAAATAAGCTCTCTAAGTCCATAAAAATTGCCGTCCCAGCTAACGCTCATGCGCTAGCTGGGACGGCTTTTTTGACTTCAAATATATTGCTTAGCGGTCACTCCGATTTTAAAATGACCGGTTTTTATATCGAACTTTTGTCACACTGACCTTCTTAGAAGAGAGCTAGGCTCTTCAAAAGCCAGATCCAAAAGACCAAGGTAAACATGGCAAAGCAAGTGGTGAAAACGACAATCTGATTGGCCAAATCTTCATCGCCCCCTGCCATCACGGCTTGGGCATAGGACGAAACGGCGGTCGGTCCAGCGGTCGCAATCAAGACACTGATAATATTATCATCACGAAGGCCAAAGAGGACAGCCAAGCTCAGAGCAATAGCTGGATTCACCAACAGTTTATTGATCACCGTGAAGTAGAGCGACCAATCGGCATCTTTAATCTTATCAAATTTAAAGAGACCACCCATCACGGTGAGGGCCAAGGGTGAGGTCATAGCACTCAGATTATCGAAAGCCACTTCCGCAGACTGGGGCAAGCGCAAACCGAGGGCAGCTACCACAATCCCCGAAGCCGTAGCGATCACCATGGGATTGCTGATGATTTTGTGCATCAAGTCCTTGAAGGAGAAATCTTCATCCGTATAAATGGACAGGGCAATTACCGACAGGATATTATTCACCGGCACGATAATCGCTAGGGCGATACTGACCATGCCCAAGTTTTCTTTGCCGAGCAGGGCTGTTCCCAGGGGTAAGCCGAAAAGAATGGCGTTCGAACGAATAGATCCTTGGAGCATCACTCCCCGGCGGTCATTACGTTTCTGAAAAATGGGAATAATCAGGGCATAGACAATAAAAATTGCAATCGCATAGATAATCACAAAGGCCAAGGTCCGCGGATTAAAGTTCTTATCCAGATCCATGTGGTAGACATTGTTAAATAAGTTCAAGGGCAGGAAAAAGGCAAAGAGTGCCTTATTCATCTCGCTAAGGGACTTGCGGGACATCCAACCAATGCGGTGGATCAGCTGTCCGATCAAGATATAGAGCAGGACAGGCATTACCGCATTGAAGCCAATCATAAAATTCGTCATTCATCCATTCCTCACTTTCTGATAAAAGTATTCAAGCATAAATCCCTCCTGCCGTCAACCGTTCGAGCAAGAGACTAGCTCAGCCTTTTGACTCTCCTGGTCCGAAGCTCCAGATAAAGCTGAATGAGATGATCGCCTATACTAAAAAATTAAACACTAAAAAAAGACTGGAAACTCGTTCCAGCCTTAATTCTTTTCTTCTAGTCGGCGTTATGGCCATTGTCCATGCCCTTGAATTCTTCAACAAATAAAGGACTTACCGAACGCTTGTCGTGGATACGGAGGATAGCTTCTGCAATCAGTTCAGAAACGGTTACTTGCTTGATCTTATCGATTCGTTTTTCTTCTGGCAGGTAAATGGAGTCTGTAACTACAACTTCTGAGATGTTGGACTTAGCCAGACGTTCAACTGCTGGACCTGAAAGAACAGGGTGAGTACAGCAAACCGCTACCGAAACAGCGCCTGCTTCGCCCAAGGCTTTAGCCGCTGCCGTAATTGTCCCTGCAGTATCGATCATATCGTCAATGATCAGAGCGTGCTTGCCTTCAACATTACCGACAATATTCATCACTTCTGCCACGTTGGCTTTAGGTCGACGTTTGTCAATAATAGCAATTGGCGCCTTCAAGAACTCTGCCAATTTACGTGCCCGGGTCACCCCACCATGGTCTGGTGAAACCACCACAACATCTTCTAAGCTATAGTCTGGGTTTTCAATGAAGTAGTTAGCCAGAAGAGGAGAACCAAGCAGGTGGTCCACTGGAATATCGAAGAAACCTTGGATTTGGGCAGCGTGCAAGTCAAGGGCTACCACTCGGTCAGCACCAGTCTTTTCAATCATATTAGAAACAAGCTTAGCTGTGATAGGTTCACGCGGTTTGGCTTTACGGTCTTGACGGGCATAGCCGAAGTAAGGAATGACAACTGTAATCGTCGCCGCACTCGCCCGGCGGCAGGCATCAATCATAATTAAGAGTTCCATGAGGTGGTCGTTAACAGGTTCTGATGTTGATTGAACAATATAAACATCATCCCCACGAATTGATTCATCGATACTGATATAGATTTCGCCGTCGCTAAAGTGGGTAACAGAACATTCTCCTAGTTCAGTATCCATAGCTTTAGCGATCTTTTCAGCTAATTCTGGGTTCGAATTGAGAGAAAACACCTTAAGATTATTCGGCTTATGTTGAGACATTTCCTGATATTCCTCCTACTATTGGTCATTTAAAATTTGCTACACACATATCTTAACATATTTTTTACAAACTAGTGATTCTTTTTGCCAATTGCCAGCTTATCCCAATAGTTTTCTTTATTAGACTGCCGAGCCCGGGCAATGGCTAAGCTCTTTTCCGGCACATCATCGGTAATGGTAGACCCTGCTGCTAGGAAGGTATTGGCAGCAACTTGGACGGGGGCTACGATATTCACATTGGAGCCAATAAAGCTATGGTCACCGACCACCGACCGGGCCTTGTTGACTCCATCATAGTTACAGAAAATAACGCCACAGCTAACATTAATATCAGCACCCAGGTCGGCATCACCAATATAGGTCAAGTGGCCAACCTTGGTCCCTTGGCCGATGGTCGCGTTCTTCACTTCAACATAGTTGCCAATGTGAACACGGCTAGCCAGCTTAGCCTTGGGGCGGAGGTGGGCATGAGGTCCGATATCTGAATTTGAGCCAACTTCAGCTTCTTCAATTTCTGAAGACCGGATCTTAACCCCATCACCGATCTGGCTATCGCGAATACAGGTCTGGCTACCGATCACACAATCGTGACCAATGCTCGTTTGCCCCTTCAATTGAACATTCGCTTCAATCAAGGTATCGCTAGCTATCGATACCCCTGCTTCAATATAGACCGTGCTCGGATCAACGAAGCTGACCCCTTGGCGCATAAAGTGCTCATTTTGTCGTTTAAAGAAGAGACGGTTAGCTTCCGCCAAGGCCAGGCGGTCATTAACACCTAGCGCCTCTGACATATCGGAAATCTGGTAGGCAGCAATATGCTGGCCCCGGTCTTTGAGCAATTCGAGAACATCTGGCAAGTAATACTCACCCTGGGCATTGTCATTGTTCACTTCATGGAGCATCTTGAAAAGCCATTGGTTGTCGAAAACATAGGTCCCTGTGTTAATTTCTTGGACTTGGCGTTCTTCCTCTGTGGCATCCTTCTCTTCGACACTGCGGTCTACCGACCCATCAGCTCGGCGGATAATTCGTCCATAGCCATAAGGATTATCGGCATGGGCTGTGAGGATAGTTGCCTTAGCGCCTTCCGCTTCATGGTAGTCAACTAGCGCTTCAAAAGTCTCAGCGCGGATTAAAGGGGTGTCCCCGGCTACGACCAAGGTAAGGCCTTCCTTATCAGCTAATAGGGATTCTGCCTGCATGACCGCATGAGCCGTTCCCAATTGTTCTTCTTGTAAGCAGTAGAGGGACCGGTCACCGAGGCGTTCCTTCACCTGGTCTGCCCCATGACCAACTACGGTAATCTTCTCATCAAAGCCTGCCTGGCTGATATTATCCACCACATGTTCTACCATGGACTTACCAGCGACCGGGTGCAAGACCTTGTAGAGCTTGGACTTCATCCGTGTTCCCTTACCTGCTGCTAGGATAATTGCAAATTTCTTTCCCATAGTTCCCTCCAGTTTACTTCTTCTGGCGACGTGCGCCCTTATTCTTCTGTTGGCGCTTGCGCTTTTTATTTTTGTTTTTTGACTTCTGTGTTTGCGATTGGCCCCGCTTAGATTTGCTTGTCCCTTGGTCGCGGTGGACAGGGGCTTCTTTGCTGACTTGCCCCTGGCTGAGAAAGACTTCTTCCAGCTTGGCTTGGTCGGGGACCTGCTTCTTAAGCTCGCGTAAGCTGCGATCAGTCACAAAGCTTAGAACGCTTCCCTCAGCTCCCATCCGGCCAGTCCGTCCGCTGCGATGGGTATAAGTGGCCTGGTCTTCTGCCTGGTCATACTGAATCACATAGGGCAAATCTGGAATATCCATTCCCCGTGCCGCCACATCCGTGGTTAAGAGATAGACATAGCGCCCCTGACGGAAGCCTTGCAGGGCATTTTGCCGGTCCTGGCTGGTCATCTCACTATGGAGAACAGCCACCGGCACCTGGCGATAGGTCAACTTCTCCTTGAGCCGGTCAAGTTCGGCAATACTTCGGACAAAAACCAAGGCCTGCATCCCCTCCACCTGGGCCAAGCGTCGCAGGGCATCATCCCGCTTACGGCTGGATACTTGCAAGTAGAGGTGTTGACGCTTAGCCGTCAACGCTTGGGAGGCCTGGCTGCAATCGAGGAAGAAAACCTCTTCGCGCAATCCTTCGAACTGGGCCCAAGCTTCCGCATTAGCCGTTGCTGAAAAGGCAGCCAGACTTACCGATTGTTGGAGCCGGTCGATGAAGGCTTGGGTCGTTGCTGCTTGCTCCTGGCTAAAGAGGCGGTCGCACTCATCCAAGACCAGGCGCTTCACTTGGTGGAGCTTGAGCTTGCGGCTCTGAGCCAGTTCATTTAAGCGGCCAGCGGTCCCAATCACCAGCTCTGGTTTTCCTTTTAATTTTTCAATTTGACGTTTAATATTTGCCCCGCCAACTAAGGACTGGACTTTGATTCCCTTCGCCTTGGCCCAATGCCTAGCCACGTCCGCAATCTGGGCGGCAAGGTCCTGGGAAGGGGCAAGAATCACAGCTTGCACTTGCCCATTGGTCTCAAGTTTTTCTAATAGTGGTAAGAGATAGGCCAGGGTTTTACCCGTCCCAGTAGGAGATACCATATAAAAATTTTCTCCCGCAAGCATGGGCTCCCAGGCTGCCTTTTGCACCTCGGTAGGCGCTTGGAAGCCGGCTGCTTCCACTAAGTCACGGACTTCTTCTGATAAATTATTCCACACAAGTCTTGCTCCTCGCTAATTGTCTTCTTCAAGGGCTGGCAGGGGCCGGATCGGACTAGCAGGATGGCTGGGATCGACTGCTAAGGGCAGGTCCTCAGCCCCTACTTTCTCTTCCGGTAAAGGCTCTAACAGATAGTCTCCACCCTGGTCCTGGATGAGGACATGGTCAGGCTGGCTGTAGTGTTGGCTAGGCCGGTCATCATAAACCGTAATCCCTTCGTTTAAGTTTTCCTGTCTATCTGGGCCAGGCTGGCTATGTTCTGACTGGTCCGCCTTCTCCCCTAGATCTCGGGCCCAATCCTTGAGCTGATCCTCGCGTGAGGCCGTCAATTGGACACGGACCAATTCAGGCCGATTGTTCACCCGGACGCCCAGACTGGCTCGACCGATCCCCCGCGAAATCAAGAGAGACTTGTAAGGGTTACCGGGCAGGCGGAAGATACCCTCCGTATACTTAGGCAGGTAGCCTTGGCTTGGTGCATAGAGACCGCCCAGCGGTCCTAAATGGATGCTGCCCCCAGTAGCCAAGCCTGAGAGGACCAGGTCTGGTGACTTACTGAGATCTTCATGGTAGCGCAGGAAAGCTTCCGGATGGCTGGCCAACAAAATCTTAACCTGCTGGGTCTGCTTAGGCGTCAAGTCCACATGGCGTAAGGCGTCTCCTTTGAGGAAAGAGCGGTTGCCCTTCTCCATAAGGCCCATGATGGTAATAGCCTGGCCTTTATAGGTCAAGTCGACGGCTTGGTCGTGCAAGAATTGGACGCCATATTCGCGGAAGAGCCGCTCCATTTGGGGTGCCTGGGGATGTTTTAATTCGTTAGGGCCATAAACCGCAAAGGTCGGTGCAAGGGCTGTCAGTTCACGGGCAAAGGCTGCGAGCTCAGTCAAGTTAAGCGTTCCTTCTTGGTTGAGGATATTCCCCGTCAGCGCAATCATATCCACCTGGCTAGCCTTGGTCTGCTTCAAGAGATCTTTTAGGTCTACCCGGTGCTTGGGAAAGTTCAAGTCAGATAGGACGGCAATGGTAAAACCATCCAAGGCCCCCGCATAACGCGGACTCTCTAAGAGATAGTCTTGGCGTTTTAAGCGGTAATTTTGGACATAGCCGTAGAGGGCGAGGGCCGCTAAACAGCCTCCCCGCCAAAGCAATTTTTTGAAATGGGATTGAGTCATATGAAGGCCTCCTCATTCTGTTGCCCCTTGACAGTTCACTCGGGGCTCTTCAAGTCATTTACTCCTATTTTATCATAATGTAGCAAGCTTTGAGAAATTTTGACTGAGTCCAAAGAAAATTTAAAGGATAAGGACTTAAGGATCAATTCCTTATCGCTTTCCAGACCAACGTGTTATAATAAAGAATTGAATTCAACAAGCTAGAAAGGAGCCTGATTATGGCGAGCGAATTAATTGAAAATAAATTAAAATTACTGCCTAACGATCCCGGCTGCTATATTATGCGGGACCGCAACAACCATATTATCTATATTGGCAAGGCAAAAAATCTTAAAAATCGGGTTCGCTCCTATTTCAAGAGCTCTCACACCGGAAAGACGGCTCAATTAGTCAGTGAAATCCATGATTTTGAAATTATCATCACGACCACCGATAAGGAAAGCCTGCTCTTAGAGATCAACCTGATCCAAAAATACCAGCCCCATTACAATATCAAGCTCAAGCAGGGCACCATGTACCCCTATCTCAAGATCACTAATGAAAAAGACCCCCAATTAATCATCAGTTCAGTAGTTGAAAATGACGGTGGGCACTACTTCGGCCCCTACCCTAACGTTAATGCCGCCAATGCCACCCGCGACCTCTTACAGAAGACCTATCCCCTCCGCCGCTGTGGCAAAAATGAAAAGCGGGCCTGCTTCTACTACCACCTGGGCCAGTGCATCGGCTGCTGCGACCACCCTGTCAGTAAAGAAACTTATGATAAGCAGATCAGAAACATTACCCGCTTCCTAAATGGCAATGTCAAAAAGATTAAAAATGATCTAAAAAAGAAAATGGCCCAGGCAGCGGAAAACATGCACTACGAGCGAGCTGCCGACTACCGGGACCAAATCCACTACATCGAGCAGACCGTTGAACCCCAGAATGTCATGAGCAAGCAATACAACAACCGAGACGTTTTCGCCTTCTACATGGATAAGGGCTGGATCAGCATCCAAACCTTCATGCTCCGCCAGTTCTCCATTATCAAGCGGGACTCGGCCCTCTTCCCCTGCTACACAGAACCCGAAGAGGAACTGACTTCTTATATCGTCCAGTTCTACCAAGATAAGAACCACACCCTGCCCAAAGAAATCCTGGTGCCCAAGGGTCTGGACAACCTCTTATTAGAAGAAACCCTAGACATTTCCGTGGCCACCCCCCAGCGCGGAGACAAGCGCAAGATGCTCGACTTGGCCAAGTCCAATGCCGAACTCGCCCACCAACAAAAATTCCGCCTCCTAGCCATGAACGAACAAAAAACAACAGGGGCCGTCGAAGAACTCAGCCAGGTCCTCAAGCTGCCCTACTTGCGGGTCATTGAAAGCTTCGACCATTCCAACCACCAAGGAGCAGATAATGTGTCGGGGATGGTCTGCTATGAAGATGGCAAGCCCAACAAGAAGAAGTACCGGAAGTACCGGATCAAAGGCTTCGAAGGTGCTGACGAATATGCTTCCAGCCAAGAGGTCATCCGCCGCCGCTATTCGCGCTTGCTCAAGGAAGGCCAACCCCTGCCCAATATTATTCTCATGGATGGGGGCATTATTGAAATCAATGCTGCCCGCGATGTCCTGGATAACGAACTCGGCTTAGAGGACCTCCCCGTGGCCGGTATGGTTAAGGACGACAAGCACCGGACGGCCCACCTGATCTATGGCCAGCCCCCTGAAATTGTGGACCTGGATCCTAAGTCCCAAGCCTTCCACCTGATCCAACGCATCCAAACCGAGGTCGACCGCTATGCCAAGAGCTTCCACCGCAATGTCCACAGTAAGAACTCCTTCACCTCCCGCCTGGATGCCATCAAAGGCGTCGGCCCCAAGACACGGACCAAGGTCATGCGCCACTTCAAGACCCTGAAGAATATCCGCGCCGCCAGCCCAGAAGACATCCAGGAACTCTCCATCCCCGCCCAAGTCGCCCTAGAAATCCACAAAGCCGCCTGGGAAGGCCTGCCGGATAATCCTTATCAAAGCGAAACACAAGTTAAAAAATCCGAATAAAAACAAAAAAAAACCTCCGCCCACTGCATCTCTTAAGATTGGCAGTTGGGCGGAGGCTTTTATTTTTGAATGAGCTACTGTCTTATTTATGAAATGCCTGAAATTCTTTCTTGGTTAAAGGCTTTATTTTCAATTTCATCGACCAGGTCAAGGGCATAGTCAGCAAGTATAGGTCACTTGTAATTAAAAAATGGTTGTTATAACAGTTTATTTGTGAGCAGGAGTGGAGCTTTGAAGTTGGTCCTTAGCCATGAATAAGCAAGCGATGTGAATTACGTATAGTAGGCGTCAGCCGTACTAGACGTTTGAAGCTCGCTAGGTGAGAGACCTTGGCTCGAACCGATGCCATGGCTCTTCAAGGACCAAATTCAAAAGCGGAACGGATGCTCACCAATACAATGTCATAAAGAAAACTATGCTTTTAACTTAAGACTGATTAATCCTTAAAGCCGCTTGCCTAGTCCTTGGACGATTTATCATCCGACTGGTCCACATAGAGGGTCGGATTATCACGCAATTGGGTCTTCTCGTCATAAGTCAAGTCATCTTCAGGATCAAAGATAGCCTGGGGCTCTTCATCCTTCCCGCGAATATCATCGGAGAAAGATTGGTCCATGTGGTCAAAGAGTTCAGGATCATGTTGGGGATCCACCACTTGGGTCGTCTCAGGCAAGTCATCTTCTACTGTGCCAGGATCTGCATCTAGGCTTGGCTCTGCTTCGGTAAAGACTGCTGCAGCCCCCGCACGTTCACTTGGACTCAGGTCTTCTTCGCTCGCTTCGTCCACCTTCAGCTCATCTGGGACAGCGAAGGCCATGGTTTCTTCAGGCACTTGGGGACGGTCCTCTTGTTGGTAAATCTCCGTCTCGCTGCCTTGCCCCCAAGTTGTGAGATTTAATTCAGGGAAAGCCTCATTCAACTCCAAGCGGTATTGCTTAATATAGTTCCGGTAGAATACAGCCGTTGCGGTGAAGGCACGGAGGCCAAAGACCACATAAACAACCACCAAAATAAAGGTAATCACCCCTGCCAGGAGACCAAAGAGCCCCGCATCGAGATTGAAGAGCAAGCTCGTTGCCATCAGCACGAGGCCAAAGAGGAAGGCCAAGAGATAGGGAACCACCATATAGAAGAAGTGGATACGGAAAAGTTTGAACTTATTCCCCCGCATCATCTGCCGGCTAATCCCCAAGAGTGCTGAGGCTGAAGCCGTTTCACTATCGTAGGGCAGGAAGGGGCTAAAGGCAAAGCCATAGATAAAGACCAAATAAATCAAAGTCAGAACCAGCCATAGAGCGAAGCTAATCCCTGCTAAGATCAAGAGGCGCGTGTCCTCTGCCAGAAGTCCCTGGGTCAATTCTTGACCTGCTGCCAGATCGGGCATTTGGGCAGTCAGGCTCCAAGCTTGATTAGGCAAGAAATTATAGCTGGTCAAGCCAAAGAGAACACCTGACACCAAGCTCAGCAAGAGACTAACCAAAGCTAAAAGTAGCTCAAAGAAAATATAGGCAAGCACATTCCGTCCTGGCCGCCGTCTAAAAGGACGGAAAATCGTCTTGATCTGGTAGCGGCCGGTATCCACCATCTCCAAGAAAGACCAAGGAAAGCCGAATACCATCATTTGAATAATGACATATAAATAAATTAAAACAAAAACAAGGCCCACAAGTCCTAGGAGCCACCCAGCCGCTTCTTGCTGGCTCAGATAAATCAGGCCTGTTGTCCCGAGAATCCCCATGGCACTGAGGATAATCACAGCTAAGACAAAGGCTAGGATAATTCGCCAGCTGTTACCTCTCTGGGCGTAGCCAGCCTGCTCGCGAATATCACGGTTCGCGACACTCAATTTGTATTTCATCATCTTCTCCTCCATTCACTAGGCATCTTCTTTCCTATTATACCGCATCTCGCGCCTTCTTGTAAAAAGTTAAAGGGCCGCTTCTTCACGCGCCAGCTGCAAAACTAGGGCCGCGGCCGTATCCCGCTCCCAAGCAAAGCGGCCATTCTGCAAATGGTAATCAATATTCTGCCGGCTGGTTTGAGCGATCCGAGCGATAGAAGCTGCATAACCTTTCTTAAAGAAGCCTGTCACATAATAGTGTGACCGGTCCAGTTCTTCATAGATATCACGGTAGCGAACAGCTTTAGGAGCGGAGAGGTCAAGTGTCTGGTAAGCCGCTAGTTTCTCATCTTGAGCGAGATACTTGCTTTTGGCTTGCCAGATGCGCTGGATGCCCCGCACCAAATGCTCTTCTTCCTGCATATCTTCTGCCAGGTAGAGGGGATAGTGGAGTTCATAAAGTAAGGTCAACAAGGCTTGAATTTCCGACTGCTTGGCCTTGAGGTCTGCCCAGTGGAGAAGCTGGGTATTGACAATGGCGTCTTCCAAGAAATCCGCATTATAGAGGACCGTCGACGAAGCAAAAAGCTGGCTCTGTTCCAAAACCGTTTGGGCGTAGGATCGTGCGCGCTCCTGGTCCAAGGACAGGTCTTCTGTCACACTCGCCAGGCCGATCCCCCCATCCACACGCAGGGGAAAAAGCAGCTGGTTAAAAATCCGGTAGGCCAAAAAAGCAGCAGCAGAGTGTTTGAATACTAGGTCTCCCGACTGTGGGCTCACAAGCAGGCCTGGCTTAAACCACTCGCGAACAAAAGCCTGGGCCGTGAGCCAGAGCGGGTCATTTATAGACAAATCCCCGCAGGCTAATTGTAAGACACTAATGCTTGGCATTATCGTTCTCCTCCCAAGTTAAGTCCAAGGCCCAATCTCTCGCAGCTTCAAGCAATACCCGCCGCCAACGCTTAGCCCAGCGCCCTTCCCGAGCTTGGAGGTCAGCATAATGGCTGACAACAATTTCTTGGCCTGGAGGCAGCTGGCTCAGGACATCATACAAGGCATCGAGATTATAGGAGGCTTGGGTCGGTCTCCCGGCCAAAATCTGCTCGTAAAGATAGGCATAAGCCTCAGCTGATTTCGCTAAGTGTCGGCAGTCAATCTGGATTGGATCATGTCCCTGGTCTTGCATCCTAATTCGCCTCCTTTAATGCTTTAAAGCTATCATAGTGGTCCTTGGTGTAGTAGATTTTATCCCCATCTTCGGAATAAACCAGGCGCTCTGGCCCCCGCGGCCCACCCTGGTAATTGACATCGGCTTCCCGGTAATCCTCATCTTCCGGCAGCTGTCCCTCATAATTCCCAAAACGATCGCCGCCAATCGATTTGTGGTCAGTGACTTCCCAAAGATTGCCCTCTTCGGGAATCCAGCCGGCCGCCTTGGCTTCAGCCTTGCTGATATAATTCTTAGGCAGGTCACCAAATTGATCGATATAGGCTGCCACCTCTTCCGGACTTGAGTAAGTCTCGCCTTCAACGACGGCTGGAGAAGACTGAGAAGTAGCGCTTGATTGGCTAGTAGCCGGCTCATCCGTCCCCGTCTCTAGACCTCCTTGCCCCAAGTCTTGGCCCGTCCACAACGCTAGACCTAGGACGATCAAGGCGAGCAAGCTTTGCAGTAGTTTATTATTCTTTAATCCCTTCATTCTTATCCTCCATCCTTTTACCCTTATTATAACTGATTTTAGGAAGGGCGGCATGGTTAGACCTTATTTTATACCAGCTGAAACTAGCCATTGCTCATTTTTCTGCTATAATAAGACTAGTTGAAACGCTTTATTTTTGAAAGGAGTTTTCTCATATGAAAAAAGTCATTGAAACTAAGCAAGCCCCAGCTGCTATCGGTCCTTATTCCCAAGCTGTAGAGATTAACAACAGTCTCTTTGTCTCCGGGCAAATTCCTGTCGACCCAAGCACTGGTGAAATTGCTGAAGATATTGAAAGCCAAGCCAAACAATCCATGACCAACTTGAAGGCTATCATTGAAGAAGCCGGCTACCAAGTGAGCGATATCGTTCGCTGCACCATCTTCTTAACGGATTTGGCTAATTTCCAAGCAGTCAATGAGATCTACGGCTCCTTCCTAGAAGAACCTTTCCCATCAAGAAGCTGTGTCCAAGTCGCCGCCCTACCAAAAGGCGTTCAAATCGAAGTCGACGCCATCGTAGTTAAATAATCAGGGTATGAGCAAAGGCGGTCAGAAAGGGATGATTGGAGGCAAAAGGGATAAGAGCGGCTCCAGCCGGTCGTTCCCTTTTGCTGAAGTCACTCCCTTTCTACCTTTGCGAACCCGACTAAAGGGTGAGAGACTTGGCGTTTAGACTTGGATGATTGGAGCAAGTCAGAATAAGAGCGAAGCATTCGCTCGTTTCTGACTTGTGAAATCACTCCAAGCCTGCCAAGTCGAACCCGACTGAGGGTGCGAGCAGTTGCGCCCTGACTTGAATGACTGGAGGCCAAACGGAAAAGAGCGGCTTTAGCCGGTCGTTCCGATTGGCTGAAATCACTTCAAGTCTGCAACTGAGAACCCGACTAAGAGTGTGAAGGCTAGCGGGAGAAATAGACCTCTGGAACCAAAAGCCAGAGAAGGCCGAAAGCCTTCGACAGGTTTTGGCGAAGAGGAGCTATTTTTGCTAGACTGATCCGACTAAAGGCATAAAGGAACAAAGAGAAAAGGCGGAAGCAATATTTGCTCCCGCCTTTTTTATTATCGACTTAATTCAACTTTACTTGCCGAAGTGTTCTTGCAGGTAACGGTAAGAGTAACCTGGGTCTGAACCTAACTCTTCAGCTGCTGCGACTGATTCAAGGATTTGTTCATCAGTGTAAGCATCTAAGGCATGCGCATCTAATCCCATCACATCAATGATAATTTGACGTGCTTGAGCTGGATCTGTTACCGTCACAGGGGTCTTCGATGCTGGTTCCTTGGTTGTTGTTTCAGCTTGGCTAGCTTGAGGGGCTTCTGCTTGATCAGCAAGAGCTTGTTTACTTGATACTGATTTAGCTTGAGCCTTGTCAGTTTCATCTTGGGGTGAATTATCTTCGACAATACGTGCTGATTTCTTTGTACGGCTTGTTTGCGTCGCTTCTTTATCTCCCCCTTGGTCTTCGGAAACCACTTTCGCTTCCTTTTGACCTTCTGGAGCAGATTTACTGTCAGCTTCAGCTGACTTACCATTGTCTTCTTTGGCTGGTTGGAATAAGCCGACACTGGCTTCTTTGGCCTCAGCTGGCAAGTAATTCCATGTGAGACTCCCCACACCTAATGTTGCCACAACGGCTAAGGCTGCATATACTTTCTTTTTCATTTTATTTCTCCCACCCTTCATTGCTAGTCTTATTATAGTCACAATAGCGACTGATAACAAGTTTTAGTCAGTATTTCAGAGTAATTTTAAGATAATTTAATTTTTAAGAGTCTAAATACCCTTCAATGGTCTCTTGACTATCCGAGGAATCTGCACGGAAATTATGGATCTGACCCTGCCCCAGTTTGACCAGGCTAGGAACCGTATAAACTTCCCCACGTTCGCGCAAGGTCCTGAGGGCTGGATCTAGGCCATTAGAAGAGTCCACATAATAAACAGCCTGTCCCGTCCTTTCCATAGCAGCCGTCAACTTTGGCACAAAACGCCGGCAAAAACCGCAAGTTGGCCGCCCTAAGAAAACATAATAGCTTTGATCGCTATGAATAGCATCGAGGGCTTGTCCCGCCTGCCACTCTTCCGCTCGATCTATAAAATCCTGAAATGTATTGTCTGTCATCGAATCACCCTTTCAAGGCTATCTTAGCGAAAGCTGAAGCTTAAAGCAAATAGATTGTTTTAGGAGAATTTAAGGGTTAGAAAAGGAAAGTATAGTATAATGATATTATGAATTTCCATCAATACAAGGAGGATTTTATGGAAACTATTTCACTTATTGTTCCTTGTTTTAACGAAGAAGAAGCAATTAATCTTTTTTATCAAGCGGTTGAAAACATCCGTCCCCAATTTCCAAGCCATATTGAATTAGAATATGTCTTTGTTGATGACGGTTCTTCCGACCATACCCGGGATATCCTCGCTGACCTAGCCCGCCAGGATCAACGGGTCCACTACCTATCTTTTTCACGCAACTTTGGCAAGGAAGCGGGTATCTACGCGGGCCTCCAACACGCCAAGGGAGACTATGTCGCTATTATGGATGTTGACCTCCAAGATCCGCCCGAGCTCCTCCCTGAAATGTACACTATTATCCAAGACCAAGCTTATGATTGTGTGGGAACGCGCCGGGTAAGCCGCGAGGGGGAGCCCCCTATCCGTTCTTTCTTTGCCAACCTTTACTACCGGCTTATGCAACATATCTCCAAGACTGAAATTGTCAGTGGAGCTAGAGACTTTCGTTTGATGACCCGGCAGATGGTTAATGCTATCCTTGAAATGACCGAATATAATCGCTTTTCCAAAGGGATTTTTGCCTGGGTGGGCTTTAAGACTAAGTACCTAGAATATGAAAATATCGAACGCAGTGCGGGTCAAACGAGTTGGAGTTTCTGGAGCCTGTTTACCTATTCCATTGATGGGATTGTTGCTTTCTCCGAAGTACCGCTCGATATAATCTCTATCCTAGGCTTTTTCTCCTTTCTAGCTGCCATCCTGCTGGCGATCTTCTTTGCGGGACGAACCCTGATCTTTGGTAATCCCACATCCGGCTGGACCTCTTTAAGCGTGATTATCCTAGCTATGGGTGGTCTCCAATTGCTCTGCCTGGGTGTGGTCGGCAAGTATGTAGGTAAGACCTTCCTAGAAGTCAAACACCGTCCCCAATACATCATTAAGGAAACGGACCAAGACCTGGCCCCTGTCCCCAATGAAGGCTAAGATGACAAGCTGCCGCTTAGCCTTTGTGTCTGACCTCCATATCGACCATAGCCCGACTTGGTCAAGCCGAGACTATCTAGAGGCTTGCCAAGCATTAATTAGCCAGGAGCACATCGATTACTTCATCATTGGAGGCGACATTAGCAATAACTGGCAAACAAGCCTCGCCTTTGTTGAGGAACTCGACAGCTCCTCACCAGCAGCTATTTACTTTATCCCCGGCAATCATGATTACTGGCAACGCCAAGCTCCCAGGACAGACACTTGGGCAATCCACCAGGTATTCCGCCAACATCCCCAGTGCCTCATGGGTAAGGCCCTGCAGCCCTTAGCCAATTGGCGGATCGTTGGCCACCCTGCCTGGTACAACCATGCTGTCCATGATGAGCGTTTTAGCCCTGAACAAATCGAAAGAGGGCGCTTCAAGTTAGCGACCTGGCAGGATAAGAAATTTATCGACTGGGACATGACTGACCGCGAAGTATCCCAAGCCTTTAGCCAAGAAATCTGGACCGACTTCCAGCAGACACCAAGCCCTAATTACATCTTTGTCAGTCATATCCTAACCATCCCTGAATTCACAGTGCCTATGCCCCATCCAGCTTTCGACTTTTTCAACGCCTTTCTAGCAACGGATGATCTCAACAGCCTCTACCAGAACTTTCCTATCCGCTACAGTATCATGGGCCATGTCCATATCCGCTACCAATTTTACAAAAATGGTACGCATTTTATTGCGAATTCGCTAGGCTATCCCAAAGAATGGCGAACAGACCAGCTCGACCAAGAACTCCGATCAGCCTGTTTCATCCTTGATCTGAACGAAAGATAAAAATTCCTCCTCTCGACTTTTAAGTGAGCCGGGAGGAGGAATTTTTATGTATTTATGTTACCAATACGCTTTCCCCTAGACCTCAACCTTTTCTGCTTCCTTTATTTCAGGCTGAGACTCGTTCACTTCATCATTTTTAGAGAGTAAGGACATTGCTAGAGTCGTTAATACAGATACAATCACTGCATCATCGGCAAAGCCAATTGGCCCAAAGATGTCTGGTAACAGATCAGTTGGAATGACCGCATAAGCGATAGCGATGCCCATAATAACTTTGATGTGGGTAGGGGTTTCTTTTTTAAAGAGGGCACGTACGAACTGTGCCAGGGTAGTTTTGGAATTAGTTAATGCATTCTTTTTCATTCCATCATCCTCCTATACACCCTTATTATAGGAGGAGTCCTCGCCCAAAACATCCTACCTTAGACGGATTCTGCATTTTTCAATCTGGAATACAAAAAAGCGACCCTAAAGGATCGCTTTTTCATTTGCACGGCAGCGTCCTAGTCTCACAGGGGGCAACCCCCAACTACATTCGGCGCTAAGAAGCTTAACTGCTGTGTTCGGCAT
>NZ_JASOLI010000009.1:0-77079 GCF_030215145.1 Aerococcus sp. UMB7834
TGGTTCATCAACTCGAAGTTGATGCCCTACACAATTGGTTCGTCTTCTTTGTTCAGTTTTCAAAGGTCTATCTCGTCTCTCTTTGAGACAACTATTTAATGATATCTCATCAAGAACGAAATGTCAAGAACTTTTTCAAATTCTTTTTTGTTTTCTTGAGAAACAACTTTTATAGTATAGCATTTCTCACAGATCTTCGTCAAGGCTTTTTTCAAAAACATTTATTTTGCTTACGGCCTTTTTGAGGACAAGAAATATATTATCACCTTTCTAGATCTTTGTAAAGTCTTTTTCTTAATTTTACTTAGAAAAATAAAAAGTGACAAAAGCCCAGCTAGCAGCTTTTGTCACTCTTTACTCGTTCTCCTACCAATTTTCGTCAATAAAGCTTTGGCGGCCAGAGCCTCGACGGTAGCGTTGGTAGTGTTCGGGATTCTTCTTATAGAAATCTTGGTGGTAATCTTCTGCTGGATAAAAGGCTTGGGCGGGTTCAATCTGAGTCACAATCGGATCGTCGAAACGTCCGCTGGCTTCGAGTGCCGCTTTAGAATCAAGTGCTGCTTGCTTCTGCTCTTCATCCGCATAAAAAATTACTGGCCGGTAAGAATCTCCCCGGTCAACGAATTGACCCATGGCATCCGTTGGGTCTGTCTGTTGCCAGTAAATCTTCAGTAAGTCTTCATATGAAATCACTTCAGGGTCGTAAGTAATTTCGACAGCTTCTGTGTGGCCGGTATTGCCCCGGCAGACTTCCTGATAAGTTGGATTGGGCACATGTCCACCTGTATAACCCGATACAACTGAAATAATACCAGGATATTGGTCGAAGGGTTGGACCATACACCAAAAACATCCCCCTGCAAAAATAGCTTTCTTTTCTGCCATATCGCATCACCTTCCTTTGCTAACTTACTTCTATTGTAGCAGCTTTTCGATCGTTCACCTACTTCTAGGTCTCAAATGACAAAAGAGGCTGGGCTTTTGCCTCCAACCTCTTCTTATCTATTATTCCACTTTGTTTCTAACCCAGTGCATTCTCTTTAGTAATCTTCGTTACGCCACCCATGTAAGGAACGAGTACTTCTGGGATGGTCACTGAGCCATCCGCATTTTGGTAGTTTTCAAGGACTGCTGCTACGGTCCGACCGACAGCCAAACCTGAACCATTCAAGGTATGGGCGAGTTGCGGTTTACCGTTCTCATCGCGGTAGCGGATCTTAGCCCGGCGTGCTTGAAAGTCTACGCAGTTTGAGCATGATGAAATTTCCCGGTAGGTATCTTGGGCTGGGATCCAAACTTCGATATCATAAGTCTTAGAAGCTGAGAAGCCCATGTCACCGGTACAGAGAACGATGCGGCGGTAAGGTAATTTCAGCATATCTAAAATATTTTCCGCATTTTGGGTCATGCTTTCGAGTTCATCGAAGGATTGGTCTGGTTTAGCAAATTTGACCATTTCAACCTTGTGGAATTGGTGGAGACGGATCAAGCCCCGGGTATCCCGGCCTGCAGAACCCGCTTCTGAACGGAAGCAAGGTGACATCGCGGTGAACTTAATAGGTAATTCTTCACCTGGAATGATATCTCCTGCATAGTAGTTGGTCAAGGTCACTTCGGCAGTTGGGATCAAGGTCAAGTCGCGGTCGTCATGTTCAATTTGGAAAACATCTTCAGTAAATTTAGGGAACTGACCAGTCCCGTACATAGCTTGGTCATTGGCCAGGTAAGGGGTGATGGTTTCAATATAACCTTCCTTAGCGTGTTGGTCGAGCATGAAGTTGTAGAGGGCACGCTCTAGCTTAGCCCCCATCCCACGGTAGTAGAGGAAGCGTGAGCCAGCTACCTTGCCGCCTGCTGCGAAATCAAGGATGCCTAAGTCTTCACCAATTTCATAGTGGGCTTTAGGCGTGAAGTCAAAGTTTGGCAGCTCGCCCTTGCGGTGGATTTCTTCATTATCGTCTTCATCTTCCCCTACTGGAACGCCTTCTGCAGGCAAATTCGGAATGCGGGCTAAGATATCATGACGTTTGTTTTCAACCGCTTTGACTTCTTGGTCTAGCTTAGAGATTTCCTCGCCTAGTTCCTGCATGGCCTTAATCTTGTCATCTGCATCTTCTTGGTTCCGTTTCAACTGGGCAATTTCTTCTGAGGTTTGGTTACGGACTTTCTTCTGTTCTTCGACTTGAACTAAGAGCTTACGACGGTCTTCATCGAGAGCCATCACTTGGTCCAACTCTTCCCGGCTCACCCCGCGAGTCTCTAACAATTGGGCTGTTTCTTCAAAATTATTTCGTAATTGACGCATATCAATCATGGGTCTTCCTCCTCCATTAATGTAAAAAATTAAAATAAAAAAGCTATTCCATACCCTTTCGATTAAGAAAGGGACGGAATAGCTGCTTGTTTCGGCATTATTGCGCGGTACCACCCTGCTTCAGCATATCACTATATGCTTGCTGCACTCTTCAGTTAACGGTCTGTCCGGAAATGCTTCACCCATCTGCGGGCTCGCACTCAGCGATTGTGTGGATTCCATGATAACAAGTATCCGTTCCCACCGACCACGGACTCTCTTGAACTTATCCATCACTTACTAGTCACAATCCTACTTTTTATCTATTAATGCTATTATAATCTTTCTCTCAATAAATGTCAATTTGCCTTTGCACTTTGCGTATCGAGCCAGTCTTCCACCTGGTCCACCAAGGATTCAATCAACTGGGACATGCGCCGTGTCACCCGGACAATGGGGCTCAGGCCTTCCACTTCTTCACTCGGCACAATAGCATTGGTCAAGGCCATATCCTGGCCCTCCACGTCTTCAAGGAAGGGCAGACGGATGGTCACCTGGTTAACAGCCTGACTAGGATCAAGCGGAGCCTTCACCTGCAGGGTCCCTTGGGGGGTGTACCGCCAATTATCGCTATAAGATTCCACCTTTTCTTGGGCCCAATCGATTCCTTGGGGCAAGAAGGCAGCTGAATTATCCTGGTAGAGCAGGTCCACCTGGTCTTGGCGGCCTTGGTAGACATCCACATGGTCCCGGCTAGCGAAGACTTCCCCTTCTTGGTGGAGGAGAGTCCAAGCTAGATTGTCCTGCAGGCCGTTCAATAACTTGTTAGTTTCCCGGTAGCGGGCCTCATTATCGCTCGCCCCCAGGGTCAAAAGCAAGACAGGACGGTCGTTGATCCGGCTGACAATCAGGATACAGGCTCCAGCTAAGTCTTCCGTCCCGGTCTTCAAGCCCAAGACATCCTCGCGTCCATGAGCCAGTCCCGGGAGAAACTCATTGAAATTCACCATCCGAAAAGTCGTCTCTGGGTTAACTTGGAAGTCTTTAACAGGAACCGCCGAGCGTTTGAGAATATCAGGATAGTCTTCCAATAAGTGCTGGGTCATCCGCAAGAGGTCAATCCCCCGCATCTGGTTCTCGTCCTGGCTGGTGTACTGGTCACCATGGGTCGTCTGATATTTCCCATCTAAACCCGAAGCCGTGTAGAGTTTGTAATCTGTGATCCCTAAAGACTCCAGCTTATCGCCCATCTTTTCCACAAAAGTTGCCTCGTCCCCTGCCACATATTGGGCCAGGGCTACAATGGCTGAATTAGCTGAATAAATTAAGGTGGCATCGATCAGGTCGCCGGCAGTGTAATAGTCCGTTGACGCATCCAGAGGGACATTAGATAAGTTGGGGAGGCGGGAGAGTTCAGCCACCCCTTCAGAGACGGGAATCTTGGTATCGAAATCTAATTGACCAGCCTTGATGGCATCGTAAACCACATACAAGCTCAGCAACTTGGTCAAGGAAGCAATCCCGTGCAAGTCATCATCCTGGTAGCGGAAGAGGGCCTGGCCAGTCGCTGGATCCATAGCTGCGGCCTGGTCAACTCCCAAGTTCAATTGACTCGCCAGCTGGCTAGAAAAGTCCCCCAGGCTCGTTCCCCGATCCTCAGCAAGAACCAGAGTCGGGCTGAAAACCGTCCATAACAAAGTCAAAACGAGCCCCACTTTAAAAACTTTCAGCTTCTTTCCAAGAGTCATCCATTCAACCTCTCTTCCTGGTAATGATTCGGAATTTTAAAAATAAAACGTGTGCTCTGGCTATCCGATTCCGCCCATATCTTGCCATGGTGATGGAAGACCACCCCTTCTGCAATAGCCAGGCCTAGGCCGCTACCGGATTTTTCTTGGGAGCGTGAGCTATCCACCCGGTAAAAGCGTTGGAAAAGCCGGTCTAAGGCCTCTTCTGGAATCTGGTCGCCATCATTTTCGACGACAAAAGTGGTCTCTTTAGCATCCTGGCTGACCGCCACACGGACATAGTCACCATCGCCACCATATTTAAAGGCATTGGTCAGTAGGTTAGAGAAAACCCGGGCCAATTGCTCTGGATCCACATCGACAATTATTTCCTGGTCTTCTGGGACATCCAAGCGGAGCTCGCGACCGGCTTGTTCCGCCTCCATCTCAAATTCAACCAGCATCTGCTGGAGCATCCGTACCACATTGATGGGCATAACATTGAGCTGGATATTGACCTGGCTAATCTTGGTGTATTCAAAGAGGTCATTCACCATCCGCTGCAATTGCAGGGACTTGGTATAAGCAATATGGGCATAGTACTTCATTTCTTCCTCATCATTGTAATGGCCGCTCTCCAAGAGACCTAAGTAGCCGATCACCGAGGTCAGCGGGGTCCGGATATCATGGGACATGTTGACAATCAACTCATCCTTGGACTGTTCAATTCGGCGCTCTTCCTCCATGGCCTCAACCGTGCTATCCACCAGGCGGTTAATCGAGGACACCACCGGCTTCATCGAATCCAAGTGCTTGCTGGAAATCCGGTGGTCATAGTTTCCCTGAGAAATAAAATGCAGTTCATCCAAGATATAACCCAATTGGACCGTCCGATAACGGCGATAAATCCGCCAAGCGACTGCCCCCAGACCAATCACCACATAGCAAAGGGTGAATCCTAAGAAGAAATTCTGCTGGAAATAGGGTTGGAGAATAATGGAGAAGGGATTTTGCTGCATAATCTGGACATAGTAATAATCGTAGGCAAAGATCAAAACGAACATAATGCCAAAATACCCCAGCAAAAGAATGGCTGTCCAAACCACCGCCTCAAAGAAAACTTCAAGAAAGACGCGGTATTTACTTCGCTTGGAATGATACATGCACTTGCCTCCCTTCATCCCTTGGTACTAGGCTTGGTCAGCTGTCGGATCGACAATCCGGTAGCCTACCCCCCAAACTGTTGAAATCACCTTATCGCCATTGGTTGCCTTACCAATCTTATCGCGCAGGTGACTGACATGGACCATCACCGTCTTGGCAGAAACAACAGAATCTTGCTGCCAAACCCGTTCAAAAATTTCGTCCGCACTGAAGACTTCATTCGGATGGCTGGCCAAGAGGTAAAGAATCCCAAATTCTAAAGCCGTGAGCTGGATCTCCTTGCCATCGATGGTCTTCACCTCATGAGAATTCTTATGAATCGTCAAAGGCCCAATCTCAATCGTATCGGTATTATTCTCATCCGACAAGTTAGCCCGACGCAAGAGGGACTTCACCCGGGCCATCACTTCGAGGGCATTGAAGGGCTTGGTCACATAGTCATCCGCCCCCGTCGTCAAACCAGAAATCTTGTCCATATCGCTGGACTTAGCCGACAACAAGAGGATGGGGATCTCAACATTCCGCCCCCGGAGCTCCTTCAAGAGGGTCAAACCATCCTTACCTGGCATCATGATATCCAAGATCATCAAATCAATATCTGGATTATCCACCATCTGCTTGAGGGCATCATCCCCATCAAAAGCCTGGACCACCTGGTAGCCCTCATTCTTAGAATAAATCGTCAGTAACTCAACAATATCCTTATCATCATCTACAATCAATAATTTCATCTCGCCACTCCCTTACACAAAACTTATTTACATACTATTACTTTACTAAGAACATACTCCCCTATATTTTAGCAAAACATCCCTATAATTGTTTAAAGAAAACCCACAAATCTCCTTAAGAAAGCATTAAATCAAAGGGTGTGAGCAAAGGCGTTTAGAAGCTTACCACTGGAACACGAACGAAAAAGGGCAAGCCCCGCTTGCACGTTTCGATCGTGTGAAGTGGAGAAGCTTCTGCCTTTGCGAACCCGACTGCAAAGGGTGTGAGGGCGCACGGGTAGAAGTGGACCTCTGGAGCAAAAGGGATAAGAACGGCTTTAGCCGGTCGTTCCCTTTTGTGAAGAGGAGCCACTTCTGCGCGACCGAACCCGACTATAAAGGGTGTGAGCAAAGGCGGTCAGAAAGGGATGACTGGAAGAAAAGAGGAAAAGAGCGGCTTTAGCCGATCGTTCCACTTTTCTGAAGTCACTCCCTTTCTGCCTTTGCAAACCCGACTATAAAGGGTGTGAGCAAAGGCGGTCAGAAGCTTACCACTGGAGCACGAACGAAAAAGGGCAAGCCCCGCTTGCACGTTCCCGACTTGCGAAAGCACTCCAAAACTGCTCTTGCGAACCCAACTAAAGGGTGTGAGGGCTGGCGCTTAGCTTTCGTTCACTGGAACAAGTCGCCAGAGCAGTCTCACAGACTGCGGCGGTGACTTGTGAAGTGACACGAAAGCTGCCAGACCGAACCCAACTATACAAGGGTGTGAGACTTGGCGCTCAGGCTTGGATGATTGGAGCAAGACAGAATAAGAGCGAAGCATTCGCTCGTTTCTGACTTGTGAAATTACTCCAAGCCTGCCAAGTCGAACCCGACTAGGGGTGTAAGCAAAGGCTGTGAGGGCGCTTAAATTAACCAATCCCCAATCAAACTGGCGAAGTGTGACTTGAAATCTTTTAGCATCCAATTTCCTCATTCGAGTGTGGATTGGGGACTAGCAACCCACAAATAAAGACATGGAGTGTGGAGGGCTAGAATCTAACCCCCAATCGAAGCTTCCGAGTGTGGGTTACTCCACCCTCAGCACTCCAAATAAAAAGGAGCAGGCTGCCCTGCTCCTTGCTTTATTCATATAGAGCCTATTTCAAAGCATCGACAATGGCTTCATTGAAGGCATCTAAGTCGGCTGGGGTCCGGCTGGAGATAATGCCGGATGGGTCAATGACAACTTCTTCATCAAAGAAGTTGGCGCCCGCATTTTTCACGTCAACGGCCACTTGTTTAACAGCTGTAATGGACTTACCTTTCAGTACGTCAGCATTGACGAGTAATTGAGGGGCATGGCAGATGGAGAAGATTGGTTTGCGCTTGAAGGCAAAGTGGCGCACGAAATCTATTACGCGCTCGTCGCCCCGTAATTTATCAGGGGAATAGCCGCCAGGAATGAGCAGGGCATCGTAATCCGCACCTTCTGCCGCATCAATGCCAACAGCGACTTCGACTTCTGTATCTTCACTCTTACCGGTAACAGTTTGGCCAGCTTCGAGCCCCACGGTCACTACTTCATGACCCGCAGCCTCGAGGGCTTCCTTAGGTGATGTAAACTCTGAATCTTCGAATAGGTCTGTGATAATTGCTGCAATTTTTGCCATAAATTATGGAACCTCCTTCAATTCATTACAAGTTCAACTTCTCTTTCATCCTAACATGTGAGCGAACGAAAGGCGAGTAATCCGCTCAGCCTTTCTATAAGAAAAGCGCCTAGCCTGGGCTAGACGCTTGTCCTTGGCACTTATCCACGTGAGTAGTTAGGTGCTTCTTTGGTAATTTGAATGTCGTGGGGGTGGGATTCGATCAGACCAGCGGCTGACATGCGAACGAACTGGGCATTTTGACGGAGGTCTTCAATATTGTGTGCCCCGCAATATCCCATACCGGACCGGATACCACCGACCATTTGGAAGATGATATCAACGACTGAGCCCTTGTAGCTGACCCGGCCTTCGATACCTTCTGGGACCAGCTTGTTGGCTTCGTTGACTTCTCCTTGGAAGTAGCGGTCAGCTGAGCCCTTCTTCATGGCACCCAGACTGCCCATGCCGCGGTAGGTCTTGAAGCGGCGGCCTTGGTAGATCTCAATTTCACCCGGCGATTCGTCCGTCCCTGCTAGCATGGAACCTAGCATCACGGCATGGCCCCCAGCAGCCAGGGCCTTGACAATATCTCCTGAATACTTAATCCCTCCATCAGCGATGATGGTCTTGCCAAATTCATTGGCCACTTCAGCGGCATCATAAATGGCGGTTAATTGGGGCACGCCGACCCCAGCCACTACCCGGGTAGTACAGATTGAACCAGGTCCAATGCCAACTTTGACAATATCGACCCCTGTTTCAAAAAGGGCCCGGGTACCTTCCGCTGTGGCCACATTCCCAGCAATCAGGGTGACCTCTGAGAACTGGTCGCGGATTTCCTTGACCTTGCGGAGGACGCCCTTGGAATGGCCGTGGGCAGTGTCGATGACAATGGCATCCACACCTGCTTCAATGAGGGCTTTGGCCCGTTCGAAGGTATCTGAAGTCACACCGACAGCTGCCCCACAGACCAAACGTCCTTTGGCATCTTTGGCTGCATTGGGATAGTCAGTGACATTTTGAATATCTTTGAAGGTAATTAAGCCGGTCAAACGACCTTGGTCATCAACCAAGGGGAGTTTTTCAATCCGGTATTTTTGTAGGAGAGCTTCGGCTTCTTCTAGGCTGGTATTCGAAGGAGCGGTGACCATTTCTTCTGTGGTCATATATTCATGAATAGGTTCGGATAAATCACGGACAAAGCGAATGTCGCGGTTGGTGATGATCCCCAGTAATTCACGCGAACTCTCATCCTTGACGATAGGAACTCCACTGATCCGGTAGCGCGCCATCAAATCTTCAGCTTCTTGCACCTTATTGTCTGGGAAGAGATAGAAAGGATTGGTGATGACGCCACTCTCCGAGCGTTTCACCTTGCGAACTTCCTCAGCCTGACGGGCAATGGTCATGTTCTTATGGATAATTCCTAAGCCGCCAGACCGTGCCATGGCAATAGCCATATCCGCTTCCGTTACCGTATCCATCGAAGCTGATAGGATAGGGACATTCAATTTCAAGTGGTCAGATAGCTGGATCCCTAAATCCGCTTCATCAGGTAGGACATCACTTTCAGCAGGCACGAGTAAGACATCATCGAAGGTAATTCCTTCTTTGACAAATTTATTTTCCCAGTTCGACATGGTGTTAATCCGCTCCTTTTCCTTTTTAGATTATTCAATAGGATAGCCCGAATTTCCGAAATTGTCAACAATTATTTTAATCTTTTGCGGTTAATAGCGAACCTTTTATACGAATTTTATTTTATCGTTCGTCTTATAGCTTGTTTTGAAGGGCTGAGAGGGCTTGGTCAGCTTGGAAGCCTTGGCCATCGATGAAGACGGCTGGACTGGCTTCCACGCCCACTGCCTTACCTTCTCTGTAAGCGGCTTTGAGGGCTGCTTGGTTACCTTGGTAGTCGTAGCCCAGCTCTTCTTCCGCAAACTTGAAGACACCTTCAAAGTCAGAGGCTACCCATTCGGGACGCCGAGCGAGGATCTCTTCGACTTGATACAGGGCCTTTTCGGGCGTTTGATAGTCCACAAAGCGCTGCATCACTTCACCCTTGTAGCCGCCCCCATGGCGTAAACTAAAGATTTTAGTCACTAAGCTCACTTGGCCCGAAGCGAGGGCTTGGCGCAGAATAGGGAAAGCTTCCTTGACATAGGCTGCTGATTCCGCTTCATAGAGGTCGATAAATTGATAGATGGTCTTTTCTGCCTGGTCCGAGCCGAGGACAAAACCGTTGGAATCGTTCAGGGCAGACGGGTCAAAATCATTGGCTAAGTCTTGGTCTTCCAAGGCTTCAGCTAGCCACTTACGGATAGTGAAATGGTCTTCGTGTTCATCTAAGATATGACCAGCGAGGATAACAGTAGGAACGAAACGCACACCATTGTCTTCCCCTTCTTGGCGGATGGCCTGGGCGATTTCTTCATTAGCTTGCCGCTCGAGTCCGACCACATTCTCCACCCAATCTTTGACGCCATCGTGGTCCATTTCCCCCCAGACATCCTGGTTAGCATAGAAATAATGGATCAATTCATAAGCTTCTTCTGGCCGGCCATAGTCAATGTATTGGTGGAGGATATTAGCCTTGGACAGGTCATGCTTGTCGCGGTCATAAGATTTGATAATCCGCTGCAACTTGCCCGCTGCCACCCACTCGTCTAATAAGTAAGAATTGCTTTGGAAGAACTTCCGGGCAAAAGGACAGCGGTAGTTAATAAATTCAATGGATTTAATAGGGGCCTCATCGCAGCCCAATTTCAAACCGAGCTCTGTGCCGATTCCCTTGGTATTGATATCTGCCGTATTCATATAGAAACAACCTCCTCAGTTAAGTTAAGTTCATTGTAACAAGAAGAAGGGGCAAGGACTATAAAAAGGCCTCCAGTAGGGATAGGGAAAATCTAATAGGTGAATGGTATTAGTGAGCATGCCTTCCGCATTTGAATTTGGCCTTAACTATTGAAAAAGCCCTCAAATTTAGACTTTAAAGCCAAAATTTGGGGGCTTGATACTGACTTTTTATTGAGTCATTGGCTACTGGCTTTCCTTAGTTATGCCGATGCTTTCTATGGTATTGGATGAATCTTATCACATAAAAAGCATGCATAAGGTAAATTGGGAAGGCTATCGTCAACCAGCTTCGAAGTGATATGCCGGATGCTTTAAACAAAACTAGGACAAGAATTTGAATCAGGATAGAAATGGCCAAGACATCTTTTCGGTAGATCACGGGCTGAGTCATTTCTGAAATCACCTCAATTATTTAGTATCTTGCTTCATATTTTACAATATCAAAAAAAATGATCCTATCAAGTCTAGCATGCTTACGATGACCAATTGAAAGTTTCCCTATTAACAAAACTAAGCTAGCAACAGGAGGCTAGCTTAGTGAAGGGGTGTTTGTCTGTTTAGATGGTCTGCTCATACCCTTAGTTGGGTTCGCAGTTGCAGGCTTGAAGTGACTTCACCCAATCGAAACGATCGGCTAAGGCCGCTCTTTTCCGTTTGGGCTCCAGTCATTCAAGTCTGGACGCAACTGCTCGCACCCTGTATAGTCGGGCTCAGGCTAGCAGAAATAGCTCCTCTTCACCAAAATCCGCCGAAGACTTTCAGTCTTCTCTGGCTTTTGGCTCCAGAGATCTATTTCTCCCGCTAGCCTTCACACCCTGTGTAGTCGGGTTCGCAAGAGCAGACTTGAAGTGATTTCAACTCATCGAAACGCCTGACTGACGTCAGTCTTTTTCGATGAGTCTCCAATCATTCAAGTCTAAGCGCTCTTGCTCACACCCTGTGTAGTCGGGTTCGCAGTTGCAGGCTTGAAGTGACTTCACCCAATCGGAACGATCGGCTAAGGCCGCTCTTTTCCGTTTGGGCTCCAGTCATTCAAGTCTGGACGCAACTGCTCGCACCCTTATAGTCGGGTTCGACTTGGCAGGCTTGGAATGGTTTCACACGTCAGAAACGAGCGAATTCTTCGCTCTTATTCTGACTTGTTCCAACCATCCAAGCCTAGGCGCCAAGTCTCACACCCTGATTTAAAACAGTGTGTTTGTTTGGATGTTATAGGTTTTCTTGTACCACCATCTGCCGACGAAGGCGATGACGGCGATGGCGAAGTAGAGGAAGGCGGGGAGGACGACGTTGATGCTGGCAGGGATAAGGAGGGTGCTCAGGCTAACCACGCCAATCCAGACGATAACCACCGCTGCGCCAACACCAATATAGCGGAGGACGGGGTGTTTAGCCTCTCGGTCCATGTTTTGTTGGTAGTAAGTCAGAATCGCCATAGCCAAACCACCAAGGACAAAGTTAATGATTAAGGAAATCACACCGAAGGATTGGCTGTTAGCCTCTTGGTTGCTACTGATGGCACCGATGCCAGCTAGGGCAGCGAACATACCGCCGATGAAGAGGGCACTGTCCAACCAGAGTTGTTGGAAGGTCGCAGGCTTCACCTCGACTTCACTAGGACCATACAGGACTTGCTGGGCATATTGGGTAGGCGTGCCGTAGAGGTGGTTGGCCGTAATCCCCTGGCCCTGCTTGTCCAACATTTCCTTGATCATAGTATTTTCATGGCAGATGGCCGCTTCTTCTGCACCCTGGGCCTTCATTTCCTTATTGAATTGGAAGATGAAGTCTTGGTTGCGCTTGGTCAGTTCAGGGTAGAGTTTCTGGTTTTCTGCTTGGAGGTCAGCCAGGCTGACTTCCTGGTCTTTAACGGATTGGTCTTGTGTCATTAGAGAACCTCCTAAACATTGAAGCGGAAGAGCATGATATCGCCATCTTCAACGACATAATCCTTACCTTCCGACCGGTACTTGCCGTGTTCCTTGCAAGCCTGCATGCTGCCGTAAGTCATTAAGTCATCGTAGTGGACGGTTTCAGCCCGGATGAAGCCGCGCTCGAAGTCAGAGTGGATGATCCCCGCGGCTTGGGGAGCCTTCATGCCCTTCTTGAAGGTCCAAGCGCGAACTTCTTGCTCCCCAGCGGTAAAGTAAGTGGCTAGGCCAAGCAGGGTGTAGGACCGTTGGATCAAGACATCTAGGCCTGATTGTTCCATGCCGAGGTCTTCCAGGAACATGGCCCGGTCATCCTCTTCCATGGTCGCCAGGTCTTCTTCCAATTTGGCGCAGACAACAACCACTTGGGCCCCTTCAGCATCGGCGATTTCACGAACCGCTTGGACGTGTTCATTGTCGCCAGATGCGGCATCCTCTTCCTCGACGTTAGCGACATAGAGGACCGGCTTCATGGTCAGGAGGAAGAGTTGCTTAACAAAGCCCATCTCTTCTTCGTTGAAGTCTAAGGCCCGGGCAGGCGTACCAGCTTCCAGGGCTTCCTTGATCCGGCCCAGGACATTGGCTTCGACAACGGCTTCATGCTGCTTGGACTTAGCCATTTTAGCTGCTTTTTCGTAGCGCTTGCTGACACTTTCCAGGTCAGCCAGGACTAGTTCCAGGTTGATGGTCTCAATATCGTCTTGGGGATTGATACCGCCGCTCACATGGGTAATGTTCTCATCATCGAAACAACGGACCACATGACAGATGGCGTCCACTTCACGGATATTGGCTAGGAACTTATTGCCCAGGCCTTCTCCCTTGGAGGCCCCCTTCACGATACCGGCAATATCGGTAAATTCAAAGGTCGTAGGGACCGTCTTCTTAGGTTCTACCACTTCGGTAATCTTCCAGAGGCGGTCATCAGGGACTTCCACCACGCCTACATTGGGGTCAATCGTCGCGAAGGGGTAGTTGGCTGCTTCCACTTGCGACTTGGTAATTGCGTTAAATAAGGTTGACTTACCCACATTTGGCAAGCCGACAATTCCTGCTGTTAAAGCCATTGCTTATTGTTCACTCACTTTCCTATTCATTTTCTGCTTTTTCAAGAACTTTTTTCATTTTCTTTTCGAATTCGCGCCGTGGCATCATCACGGACTGGCCACACCCCTGACATTTCATCCGGATATCCATGCCCATGCGGATAATCTCCCAGGCATTGGTCTTGCAAGGGTGGGGCTTCTTCATCTCGACCACATCATGGAGGCCATAATTCTTATCTACCATCCTATCCCCTCCTTAATCATCTAGGCGAATATTCAATAAATCTAAGATCCGGGTCAGGTCTTCCTCAGACAAGTACTCAATCTCGATCTTGCCGTGGTCCCCCTTGCTCTGGATCTGCACATTGGTCCCGAACTTGTCCATCAAGAGATCCTCACTCTCGCGGATATAGGTCGGTTTCTGCGGCGCTTGGACCTTCTGACTCTTCTGAGCTTCGACGGGTTCATTCAGACTCTGTACCATCTTCTCCAATTGGCGGACCGTCATCCCCTCATTGACCACCTTCTTAGCTAGTCGGGTCTGGTCTTTAGGATTCTTCAAGGCCAAAAGCGTCCGGGCCTGGCCCATGGACAAGTCGCCGGCTTGGACCAATTCCTTCACTTCCGGTGTCAGGTCCAAAAGGCGGAGGTAGTTGGCAATATAAGACCGGCTCTTACCCAAACGCTTGGCCGCTTCAGCCTGGGTCAGAGACAAGCTATCAATTAAATTCTGATAGGCCTGGGCCTCTTCTAAAGGCGTCAGGTCTTCCCGCTGCAAGTTCTCAATGATCGCGGTTTCGATCATTTGGGCATCGGTCATCTCACGTACAATAGCGGGGATGGTCTCGGCCCCATTCAGCTTGGTCGCCCGGTAACGGCGCTCCCCTGCAATGATCTCATAGCCCTTAATGGCGGACTTGCGGAGGATAATGGGCTGGAGGAGTCCCTGCTCCGCAATGGAATCCGCCAATTCTTGCAGGGCCTTCTCTGAGAAATTGAGCCGCGGCTGGTAAGGGTTGGGGCGAATCTCATCAAGGGCAACCTCTACCACCTGCTCATGATCAGGATCAAGCGGCGCCTGGGCGGCTTCCTGGCTGTCGCTTCCGATATAATCTTTTTCAAAAGGATTGCTTTCATCTGAGAAGAAAGCGCCGATTCCTTTACCTAAACCACGGTTCTTAGTCGTCATTTGCCAGCACTTCCTTTGCTAATTCAAGATAGACTTCCGCACCCCGCGATCGCTTGTCATAGTCGATAATGGCTAGGCCATAAGAAGGGGCTTCGGATAAACGGACATTGCGCGGAATCAGGGTGTCATAGACCTTGTCACCGAAGTACTTGCGCACCTCTTGGACCACTTCATTGCTGAGATTGGTCCGCGCGTCATACATGGTCATCAAGACCCCTTCCAGCTTCAAGTGCGGATTGAAGTGTTTCTGAACCAGTTGAATAGTGTTAAGCAACTGGCTCAACCCTTCCAAGGCATAGTACTCACTCTGTACAGGAATGAGGACGGAATCCGCTGCGGTGAAGGCATTGAGGGTCAAGTGCCCCAGGGAAGGCGGGCAATCGATAAAGATATAATCATACTGGTCGCGGACCGGCGCAATAGCCTCCTTCATCCGCTGCTCACGGTGGGGAACATTGGTCAATTCCACCTCAGCCCCCGCCAATTGCAGGGTCGCTGGGACGACATCCACATTCTCCCGGGAAGAAGGCAGGGTCACATCTGCCAAGTCCTTGCCATTAATGAGCACATCGTAGATATCCTCTTCGACCTCTGCCTTGTTGATCCCTAGGCCACTGCTGGCATTCCCTTGGGCATCGCTATCGATCAAGAGAACCTTCTTATCATTGTAAGCCAGGCAGGCCGCCAGGTTCACTGTCGTGGTGGTCTTACCAACGCCACCTTTCTGATTGGCAACCGCAATTACCTTTCCCATATTTTAATTACCTCCTTAGTCGCTTGCCGCGCAGTCACAAGCCAAGAAAGAAAAAAGGAAGGAAATGCGCTCCTTCCCCCTCGCATTTCTTCCGAATCCCAGCTCGAGTCTGACATTCTTCGCACATATTTTATTCTGTCTCCTTCATTGTATCAAAAAAAAGCCCCCTGTGCTCATAATTTTATCTTTAGAAGACTTCCACAAGTTAGGAGCCTATCATTTCACGCTAAAAGCCTAACATGTTATCATGTAAGCGTAAATATAATTTATATTGACTTGCCAGCCGTCACTTGCTCGCTTAGTGAAGGAGCGAGCTCAGCCCCCTAAGCAAGGAGGAATCGACATGCCACACTCTAGTTTAAAAATTGTCTTTTGGTGTCTTGTCATCGATACACTCTTAAACGGTATCTTGGAATACTTTTGGTCACCCGCCCTCTTGGAGGCCTTCAGCTCCATACCTGGAAACATCGCCTTTCTAATCGTGCTCTACTACTGGTGGGAGGGTCGTAAGGAGGAAGACTAGAGAATATAAGTATAAAAATAGAGGCTAGGACAATGGTCCTGGCCTCTTTATTTGCTATAAAGTTATTCAAAACTCTAGTCCAAGAGTGAGCCCTGACAGCTACTTCATATATCGTCTAAAATTAGGCTAACACTAAGCGAATTTGAGTTTGGGCGGGGTCGTGGAAGATCAGGCTGGAGCGGTCCTTGTCATAGTCGATCGCCTTGGCCTTGAGTTGGTCTTCGACCCAGTCCAGGTCGTCTTGGCTCCCCTGCCAGATGCTTTCGCGGAGGCCCTGGCTGGTGTAGTCTGCTTGGGGTTCAATGTCCTTCCGCCAAACGTTGGCGCCTAAATGATGGTGGTAGTCACCGGTCGCCATGAAGAGGGCGGACTTGCCCATGAGGAATTTGACGCCGAGACCCATGACGTCATAGTAGAAGTTCATGGTCTCTTCAATGTCATGGACGTGGAGGTGGATGTGGCCCATGATGGTTCCGTTCGGCATGCCCTGGTAGTCGCCTGGATCAGCTAGGGCGAGGACTTCTTCAGCCGCCATGGGCTCAACAATTCCTGCGATAGCTCCTGTTTCCTTAACATCCCACTCTGACTGGTCCTTGTCGGCATAGATCTCAATCCCATTATCTTCAGGGTCTTGGAGGTAGAGAGCCTCGCTGTAGCCGTGGTCGGAAGCACCTTCCAGGGGCGCTTTAACCTGAAGGAGGTGGTTGAAGTTATTGGCTAGGTCCTTGCGGCTGGGCAGGAGGAAGGCCATATGGTAGAGGCCGGTATAGTCCTTCTTGCGCTCATCAGTGGGATAGATCTCGAGGAGAACTTGCCCATCTGGCGTTCCCAGGTAATAAATACCATCCTTAACCTCAATTTGGCTGAGCCCAATCGTTTCTTGGTAGAAGTCTGCCAAGGCCTTGGGATCGAGCGCATTAATTGCCACCGCTTTAGTAGTCACTTGAGTCGCTGATTCGGTCACATGTCTAGTCATAGAATATTTGCTCCTTTGTTTTACTTTTTCCGTCTTTACTTACATTCAGTAACCAGTCTAGCATGTTTTATTTCCAAACCGAAGCAATAAGTCTTAGAAGCATTTTGATTGATTGGGCTGAAGCCCTTTAATATGTTAGCCTGGCCTTAATGAAAGCATTGAATTAATTTTTAGGAGGGGGACTTATGTCACGAGAAATTTTACGGTCTTTCATAGTTACTTGTTTGCATGCCTGCTTTATCTTCTTAGTCCTAGCCCTTATCGAAAAAATATTCTCCCTAACGATTCCATTTGCCCTTCAATTTCTGATCCTGCTTTTATATGTGCTAGGATTGAATTTGAAAAAAATAAGGAAGCTTTGATGTATTGTATTAGCGAGCATACGCTCCGCTATTGAATTTGATCGTTGAAGAGCCATGGCACCGGCTCGAGCCAAGGTCTCTCACCTAGCGAGCTTCAAACGGTTAGTAACGGCTTACGCCGACTATCCGTAATTCACATCTAGTCGGGTTCGGTCTGGCAACTTTCGTGTCACTTCACAAGTCTCCGCCGCAGTCTTGCAGACTGCTCCAACGACTTACTCCAGTGAACGAAAGCTAACCGCCAGCCCTCACACCCTTAAGCTTGCTTGTTCATGGCTAACGATCAAATTCAAAGCTCCACTCCTGCTCAAAACAATTGTAATAAATTTTTTTAAATCATTAGTCACTGACACTAAAACAGAAATAAGCAAAAAAGAAGCAGTAGATACTTAGAAAATCTACTGCTTCCTTATTTGTTTTGAATTAAATTGTCTTGATAGGCATTATTAGTGAGTAGGGTGGTGCAACTTCTAACCATCAGCTCTATTTGAAAGTTGGGGCTCAGCTACTCTCAAACTCCATGTCCATTTGAAAGTTTGACCTCTGCTACTCTCAAACTCCATGTCCATTTAAAAGTGCGGCCCACGCTACTCTCAAATTCCGCTTCCATTTGAAAGCTGGGCAGCGGCTAGACAAGCCACCCTGCACCACCATAATAAAAATAAGCTAGCTAAGACCTTGCTTTGGGATTGAGCGCTCTTGCTCACACCCTTTAGTCGGGTTCGGGCTGGCAGCTTTCGTGTCACTTCACAAGTCTCCGCCGCAGTCCTCCAGACTGCTCTGGTGACTTGTTCCAGTGAACGAAAGCTAACCGCCAGCCCTCACACCCTTTCTTAGTCGGGCTCGAGGATGCAGAAAGGGCTCCTCTTCGCAAAAGGACGTCGAAGGCTTCTAGCCTTCTCTGTCCTTTTACTCCAGAGGTCCCTTTCTCCCGCATCCTCTCACACCCTTTATAGTCGGGTTCGCAAGAGCAGCTTTGGAGTGCTTTCGCAAGTCGGAAACGTGCAAGCAGGGCTTGCCCTTATTCCGACTTACTCCAAGCATCCAAAGCTAAACGCTCTCGCTCACACCTTTTTTTTACTGAATTGGTTTTTTGGCTGGGGTGCCGGGTTTTCTGGGGTATTTGTTGGGGCTTTCTTTTTTCTTGGCGATACGGATGATGTGGCGTTCGCCGGCGTTTTCGGGGAGTTCGAAAGCGGCGTCTTCGAGGAATTTTCCGCCGAGGGTGGCGATTGCTTTCTTGGCGTCCGCGAGTTCGTCTTCGGCCTGGGCTCCCTTCATGGCAACAAAAAGGCCGTCTTTTTTGACCAGGGGCAGGCAGAATTCAGCGAGGACGGAAAGGCGAGCTACGGCGCGAGCGGTGGCCAGGTCATAGTGGGCGCGTTGGGCCTTGTTCTGGCCGAATGTTTCGGCCCGGTCGTGGATGGCCTGAACCTGGTCTAAACCGAGTTCGTCAATAACCGTATCCAGGAAACCGATCCGTTTTTTGAGGCTGTCCACGATAGTGACCTGGAGTTCTGGGAAGGCGATCTTGAGCGGGATGCTCGGGAAGCCTGCACCTGCTCCGACGTCCACTAGGGTCAGCGGGCGGCTGAGGTCAACGTGGAAGGCCAGGGTCAGGGAATCGTAGAAGTGCTTGAGGTAGACCTCATCGCGGTCGGTAATGGCCGTCAGGTTCATCTTCTCATTCCATTCGACCAAGAGCTCATAGTAACGGGCGAATTGGGCCATCTGTTGGTCGGTCAGGGAGATACCTGACTCTTGGAGTTTATTTTGAAATTGTTCGGGATTCATGGCGCCTCCTAGACTCTAATGTAGGCATAGCGGTCGTGTTGGTAGTTAATCAGGGCTGCTACACCATCTAAAGCAACTTCTAGGCCAACTTGGGCTACTCGGTCTTCGTCAATCCCTTCCCGCTCTAAGCTGGGCTTGGAGAGTTCAAAGGTCACTCCGCGGTCCAACCAAGGCTTGGCCTGGTCGAGAAGCTCCTCACGCTCAGCAATCCGAACGGCTGCGCCATTGGCAACAACCACCGTTTTCAAGTCAGGGGTCACTTCATAGGCTTTTTCTAAATAAGTAAATAATGTTGGCCATGATTTCATTTCATGGACATGGAATACCACACGTTTCATTCCGATCGACTCCTTCTCGTCTATTATCATTGTCAGTATAGCATACTTCCCCCCACAAAAAAATCCTCCCAAGCTCGTGCCTAGGAGGAGATAACACTTATTCAAAGTTCTTAGGATGGGTCACAACTAAGGCCAATCCCATCACAAACATAAAGATCGCGAAGACCAGGGTGGCTGAGAGGCCAAATGACTTCAAGAGGAAGGCCCCGACCCCGCTGGCAATCATAATTGACAGGTCGAAACTGGTCGTCTGCAGGGAGATGGCAATATCTTGACCCTCTGAGGTTTGCCGGGTGGTAGCTGTCTGCATCAGGGTCGAAATCGGACCGAAGCTGAGCCCCCATAGGAACATGCCGATGAAGCCCAGCCAGAGCGAAGAAGCCCCCCAGATGAAGATAGCCATGGCGATGATCCCGATAATAAAGACCGTCAGCATGATGGACTTGAGGTGGTCGTCGATCAAACGGGCCACTGCAACTACCGCACAGATAGCACCCAATCCAAAGACAATCTGCATGGCTTGAAGGCCCATGCCTAATCTTTCCGCAATCATCTGAATATAGACATAACTGGTGTAATGGGCACAGACAAAGAGGAAGGTGAGGACAACCACCATCATCACGTTGCGGTTCTTCACCATATCCTTGGGGCTAATCAGGTGGGCACTGGATTGGCCAGGCACTGAAGGCAAGAGCTTATAGCCAAAAGCGGCAACAATGAAGAAGCCTAGAGCTACCAGTCCAAAGGCTAAGCGCCAGTGCATGGCTTGGCCAATATAGGTCATCAAGGGCACGCCCAGGCTCAGGCCAATGGTAGAACCCGAGAAGACCAAGGTTACCGCCCGACCCGCATGGGCAGTCGGCACCATCTGCAGGGTATAGGCCGCCAACATGGACCACATCAAACCGGCACAGACCCCGCCGATCAAGCGGGCCCCCATGACCAGCCAGAAGTAAGGCGAAATAGCTGTCAATAAGTTGCCCAGACCAAAGCCTAGGACCACCGCAATCAAGAGGGGACGTCGGTTCACCTTAGTCACCAGCCGGGTCACCGGAATCGCACCCAGGGCAGCGGTCAGGGCATAGGCCCCAACAAATTGGCCCACCATGGAATAATCTGCGGACAGGCTCTCGCCCATCTCCGTCAAGAGACCCGCAGGCAATAATTCCGAAATAATCGCTAATAATGTAATCACACTCATCAGGAGAATCACCGGCCAGGGCATGGCTTGGTCATTTCCCCGTAAACTTCTCGTCATCTTCTACCTCCACTCTAAAAACTTCACCAATAGCATTGTATTCGATCATTTTGGCAATCTTTGAGCGAAAAGTCAAGCTTGGCCCCCTAAAAGATTTATGAGAAAGGGAGTGAGAGCAGATAGACTGGCTAGGACATCCCACTAAGCTTGTCATACAAATTAATAAATAACGAACCATATAAAAATGCTCCATATATATATATATATATATCGAATAGAAGCAAGTCTCTTTGAAAGCGCTTCTTATCTTTGTTAAGATAAAAGTGTAAGCACAGGATAGACAGCGAAAGGAGAGGCGTTTTATGGATAGAGTTCACCAATTCTTATACCGCACACCGGAATTAATTAAATTGCTCATTATAGCTGGTCTGCTCATCAGTAATTACATCTTGCTGGTCGAGCATTTCTCCGCACCCAGCCATCGGATGCTCCTCTCTCTTTCCTTTTTTATCCTTGCTGTCGTTTTAGGCATGGTCTTCCGCAGACCGAAGACTAAGGAATAGAGGGATTTCATGGATTTCTTTAAACAGTATAAAAATCAACTTATCGGCTATTCGACTAGGATCTTTATTGTCTATTCTGTCCTCAGTGTTTTCCGCGACTTTGACTCTTGGGAGAACTATTTCTTCCGCCTCTTCATTTTTGTCATCTTCATAGCAATTGTGTGTTGGCCACTGACTCGCTTGACTAAATATTTCTATGAAGAAGGCAAGAAAAACCGTCAATGATAGGAAGTGAAGTAAGGGTAAGGCTTACTTACTTTTAAATATATGAAACATACCAATTCATTAATCTATCTTTTTCTATTCTTCAACCTAATAGCTTTTGTCCCTGCAGACCAAACTATCCAATACTTCTTACTCAGCCTATCCACCGCCCTCTTCCTCCTTCTAGCAGTGAAGGATCAGCGCGCTCGGAAGGCAAAGGAAAAATAAATCTATCATCTACGACCAGTAAACTTCTGAACTCTTGGAAGTTACTGGTCTTTTTTATTTATCGGATTGGAATAGCGCCGGCTTCCCCCTGGGCCTTGCTTAGATAATCAAGACCATAAGCAGAAAAACCAAGCTTGCAAGGGACCTCTTCCTTGCAAGCTTGGTTTTCCTTATTTGTATGCGAATCTTCATTTGTCCTTGATAAGACCAAAGCACACTCGAGAGGCTTAAGTGAGTGTTGGGACCTAGTAAGCCTCACTGGAAAGGGTTGATTGTGGCTTGAAACTTGTCAACACACAATCCAAGACCCTGAGTGTGTATTGAAGTCTAGCAGTCCACACTTGGAGCTTACGATTGTGTGTTGACAGCAGCCAACACACAATCCAGGCTTTTGTTTGAAAGTTGGCCAAAGCTAAGCGCCTTTACGCACACCCTAGTCGGGTTCGACTTGGCAGGCTTGGCATGATTTCACAAGTCTGAAACGAGCGAATGCTTCGCTCTTATTCTGACTTGCTCCAATCATCCAAGCCTAAGCGCCAAGTCTCACACCCTTCATAGTCGGGTTCGGGCTGGCAGAAATAGCTCCTCTTCACCAAAATCCGCCGAAGACTTTTAGTCTTCTCTGGCTTTTGGCTCCAGAGGTCTATTTCTCCCGCCAGCCCTCACACCCTTTTTTTAACTTTCCCTGATTGCAGGTACACGGCAAGGATGGAGATGTCGGCGGGGTTGACGCCGGAGACGCGGCTGGCTTGGGCCAGGGTGCGGGGGCCGATTTCGGCTAGGCGTTGGCGGGCTTCGGTGGCGATGCCTTCGATGGCTTCCCAGTCGATGTCTTCAGGGATAACCTTGGATTCCATGCGGTGGAGCTTGTCCACATTGCGCTGGGCTTTTTCGATGTAGCCGGCATATTTAACTTGGATCTCGACTTGGTCCCAGACTTCGTGGGGGTAGTCGGTGTCGGATGGGGCGAATTTCAAGATATCAGCAATTTTTAGTTCAGGTCGTTTGAGCAGGTCAGCGGCCAGGATGCCATCCTTCAAGCGGGAAGACCCCTTGTCCTCGAGGTAGGCTTGGAGGTCGGCAGTCGGCTTGAGCCGAGTGGTTTGCAGGCGGTTGAGCTCGGACATGACCGCATTCTGTTCGAAGAGATAACGTTGGTAGCGCTCGTCCGTCACTAGGCCAAGCTGGCGGCCGTATTCCGTCAGGCGGAGGTCGGCGTTATCATGGCGGAGGAGGAGCCGGTATTCAGCCCGAGAAGTGAGCAGGCGGTAGGGTTCCGTCGTTCCCTTGGTGACCAAGTCATCCACCATGACACCGATATAACCCTCGTCGCGGCCAATAATGAAGGGGTCCTTGCCCTGGATCTTCAGCGCCGCATTGATCCCCGCATAGAGACCTTGGCCGGCTGCTTCTTCATAGCCTGAAGTCCCATTGGTCTGGCCGGCAGTATAGAGGTTATCGATATGCTTGGTTTCAAAAGTGACCTTCAATTGATTAGGCCGAACCACATCATATTCAATGGCATAGCCGTCGCGCATGATGCGGGCCTTTTCCAAGCCCTTGATGGAGTGGATCATGGCTTCTTGGACTTCTTCCGGCATAGAAGTCGACAGGCCTTGGACATAGATTTCATTGGTATAGCGGCCCTCTGGTTCCAAGAAGAGCTGGTGCTTGTCCTTGTCGGCAAAGCGCACAATCTTATCTTCAATCGATGGGCAGTAGCGGGCACCAACCCCGTCCACAATCCCTGTAAACATAGGGGCCCGGTCTAAGTTGTCACGGATAATCTCATGGGTGCCTTCATTGGTATAGGTCAGCCAGCAAGGGATCTGCTCGTCTGCAGGCAGGTAGTCTTCATCGTCAGAGAGGAAGCTGAAGTGGTGGGGAGCTTCATCCCCGGGCTGGATGCTGGTTTGGTCATAGTCCACGCTATCCTTGGCTACCCGGGGTGGGGTCCCCGTCTTAAAGCGGACAATGTCGAAACCATATTTCTCAGCTAAGTTCTTAGTCAATTCGGTAGCGGCCTGGGAGTTGTTGGGACCCGAAGAATATTTCAGGTCACCGATGATGATTTCACCGCGAGCTGCTGTCCCGACTGTTAAGATCACTGCCTGGCTACGGAAAACAGCCCCTGTTTCCGTGATAACACCCCGGCACTGGCCGTCTTCAACAATTAAGTCACTCACGATACCCTGGCGCAGGTCCAGGTTTTCTTGATTTTCAATGGTTTGGCGCATGGTTCGGGCATAGGCTTCCTTGTCGGCTTGGGCGCGGAGGGCGCGGACAGCAGGGCCCTTGCCAATATTGAGCATCCGCATTTGGATGTAGGTCTTATCGATATTGACCCCCATCTCCCCGCCTAGGGCATCGATCTCACGGACCACTACCCCCTTGGCTGGTCCCCCAATCGAAGGGTTACAAGGCATAAAGGCCACCATATCAATAGAAATCGTAATCAGGAGGGTCTTCTGTCCCATCCGAGCGGTCGCTAAGGCTGCCTCACAGCCCGCATGGCCAGCCCCGACAACGACAACGTCATAATCTCCAGCTGCAAATTGTTCTACCATCATTTCATCCTTTCTCTGTCCTTACTTGCCCAAGCAGAATTGGGTAAAGAGTTGAGTAATCAGTTCATCCGGAGCACTCTCTCCAGTAATCTCACCGAGCAAGTCCCAGGCCCGGGTAAAGTCGATTTGGATCAGGTCGACGGGCATGCCGGCTGCAATCCCGGACTCGACATCATCCAAGGCTTGGTCGGCTTTCTGCAAGAGGTCGATGTGGCGGGAATTCGTCACATAAGTCGCATCTCGTTCACCCGTCTGTCCACTGAAGAAGAGCTCAGCGATATCTTCTTCCAAGGCATCTAAGCCGCTTCGTTCGACCATGGAGGTTTCAATCACTGGATCATCTGCTAAGTAGCTTTCTAATTCAGCCCGGTCGAGTTTTGTTGGCAGGTCGGTCTTATTAAAGATCACAATCCGTTGGCTTCCTGCTGTCAGTTCCAATAATTCCCGGTCCATATCAGTCAAAGGCTCGCTCTGGTTGAGGAGGAGGAGGACCAGGTCAGCTTGTTCCAGGGCTTTCCGAGACCGTTCCACGCCGATTCGTTCGACTTGGTCTTCAGTCTCCCGGATGCCTGCCGTATCGATGAGCTTCAAGGGAACGCCGCGGACATTGACATATTCCTCGATAGTGTCACGGGTGGTCCCTTCAATGTCCGTCACAATAGCCTTGTCTTCTCTGAGCAAAGTATTGAGCAGGCTGGACTTGCCCACATTAGGCCGGCCGATAATGGCAGTGTTCAAGCCATCACGCAGAATCTTCCCCTGCTTGGAGGTCGCTAGCAAGGACTGGATGCCTGCCTTGACCTGGGCTGTTTTCTCAGCTAGGAGGGAGAGGGTCATTTCTTCCACATCATCATATTCTGGGTAGTCAATGTTCACTTCAACCTGGGCCAGGGTGTTTAAGATTTCCTGGCGCAGGTCCTTAATAATAGAAGACAAGTGGCCGTCCAAGTGGTTGACCGCCTGCTGCATGGACCGGTCTGTCTTGGCCCGGATCACATCCATGACGGCTTCGGCCTGGGTCAAGTCAATCCGACCGTTCAGGAAGGCTCGCTTGGTGAATTCACCAGGTTCCGCCATGGTACAGCCCTCGCGCAGGGCCAATTCCAGGATCCGCTGAGTCGCCAGCATCCCCCCGTGGCAGTTGATCTCTACAATGTCTTCCCGGGTAAAGGTCCGCGGCGACCGCATCACGCTCACCATGACCTCATCGATTTCTTCATCCGTCTTGGGGTCCACAATATGGCCGTAGTGGATGGTATGGCTGTCTTGGTCAGCCAGGTGTTTCTTCCCCATCCGGTAAATCTTATCCGCAATCTCGACCGCATCAGTCCCCGACAAGCGGACAATCCCAATCGCCCCTTCACCAGGCGCCGTCGAAATCGCAGCAATCGTATCAAAAGCTTCCGTAAACATAAACCCACGCTCCCTTTCCTTAGCATTCTTCCTTAGCCTATAATCGTCTTAATTTATCTAACAAAAAAAGTGCCTAGTCTGCCCCCTAATAACAAGGAAGCAGACGGACACTTTGACTGTCGTTGCTTAATGGTAAATATAAAGTCGACCATATTATACCGATTCTTTTGGAATTTGTAAACTACTTGATCTTGTTTTTTCTTTAATCTCCTGACCGCACAAAGTCTGCCATAAAGTCCAAGTTTCCTGCTTGCAAGTAGCGGTCAATCACTTGCAAGACCGCCCCTTCATTATTGCTGCCAATCTCGTAGCGGCAGAGGGATTTGAGATCGGGATCGGCATTGGCCATGGCCACCGAGTAGCCAACCTCTCCCATCATGGAAGCGTCATTCAGGCTATCCCCGAAGGCCATGGTCTCTTCGGGACGGATCTGGTACTTATCCTGTAAGTAGCGGACAGCTGATCCCTTACCTCCCTCGGCATTGATGAAGTCCATCCACATGGTCGCAGAGGTCACGCCCGTTATCCGCGGGAAGGTCGCATTCATCTGAGTCACGAAATCCTTATTGGCCGCCAGCCCTTCAAAGGAATTGACCGCTAATTTCACCGGATGGTGGCCCAAATCTTCAAGCTCTGCATAGGAATCTAGGAGGGTAATATCGGGACAATAAATCCGAATATTGGCCTCATTCTCAGCAATCAAGCGGGTGGAATAGAAGCCATCCCCAGCGCTGACTAAGGAGCTGTAGTTGGGATTGGCGTGGACTTCCTGGTCCAGGGCCAGTAAGTCATCTAAAGCGATGACCTTCTCTTCAATCCGCTCGCCTTCTTTTTCAATGACATTGCCATTCTCACCAGCCAAATACACCAGGTCTTGCAGGGGACCCGACAAGTAGTATTCCAGCTTGGAGAGGCTATTGCCACTAGCAATGCAAGTCACAACTCCGCGCTTGCGCAAGTCCTTCACCATGTCTAAGAAGGCCTCGGCATCATAGGTCTTATCCGACCTTAAGAGGGTTTCATCCATATCGATCGCAAGTAATTTAACTGTCATCACGAACCTCCGTCTCTTTCGAACGCTTTTACCGCATTATAGCATGGGAAGGCAAGCTTGCAAAGCTAGGGCCATGTCTGACCTAGACCCTGGTCTTAGCTTCCGTTTCAATCAATTCAAGGCCCTGGTCAACTAGGGCTGCTCTTAGGTCTTCGTCTGGGCAAGCATCCACAATTAGGCTCTCAATATCTGATAAGGAAGCGAACTGTTCCAGGGTATGCTGGTTTAACTTGGAATGGTCACAGAGGACATAGCTGTGCCTAGCATTGGCAATCATCTGCCGGCGGACCTGGTTCTCGTCGAGGTGGTAATCCGTAAAACCTTGCTTAGCTGAGACCCCACTAGCCCCGAGGAAGCACCGGTCGGCATAATATTTCTTCAAGGCTTGGACAGTGTCAGGACCTGACGTCGACATTTCCTTAGCCCTTAAATTCCCTCCTAGGAGGATCACGGTAAAGCCAGCCTTCTCCCGCACCTCCATGGCGACCTGGACATTATTAGTAATAATAGTCAATTGGTTGAAGGCAAGAAGATAGGGCACCATGGCAGCCGTCGTCGTTCCCATATCGATGAAGAGGGTCTCCCCTTCTTTAACAAATTGGACGGCTTGGCGGGCAATGGCATCTTTCTCACGGGGGAATTGCTGCTTGCGCTGGTGGGCTTCCGGTTCGATAGCTACCTTATTGGAGACTGCCCCGCCATGGACCTTCTGCAAGAGGCCCTTGCTCTCCATGACATCAATATCATTATGGATGGTTTGCCGTGATAAGTTAAAATAATCACTCAATTCAGAGGTTTTGACTACTTGCTGGCTGGCCAAGAGTTCCAAAATTTTTTGGTGGCGTTCGGCTTGAAGCATGTCAAGCGCTCCTTTCTTGTTATTGTCGTCTTTACAAATCTTAACATAAATTGGCTGATCTGAAATGATTTCTTCACAGAAGCGGGCTATCATTTACCGATAATTAACGGCATTTTTACATCAAGTTTACATTAGATGTGTATACTTGAATTAGTTCGAACTGATGTAAACCATTGTTAAGTCATGTCTGTTAAAAATCGAAAGGAGTCCTTAACTTGCTTGAGTTAATCAATGTCACCAAGAGCTACGGTGATACCCAAGTCTTGCACGATATCAACCTCAGCATTGAGGAGAGTGATATTGTCTCCATTCTCGGCCCTTCCGGCTGTGGCAAGACCACCCTCTTGAATCTAATCCTCGGCATTATCCCCGCTAGCTCTGGTCAAATTCGCTACCAGGGCCAAGATATTACCAAGACCTCTATGGAGAAACGGGGCTTCAATATTGTCTTCCAAGACTATGCCCTCTTCCCCAACCTCAATGTCTACGACAACATTACTTACGGCTTGAAGAATAATCCCGATATTTCCAGTCAAGCCGAGGTCCAAGACCTCATCCAATTACTTAACCTAGAGAAACACCTGGAAAAATCCATCCGGCAATTGTCTGGCGGGCAGAAACAACGGGTGGCCCTGGCCCGTACCCTAGTGATGAAGCCCAAGATCCTCCTCCTCGATGAACCCCTCTCTGCCTTAGATGGCGTCATCAAAGAACAGATTAAGGAGCGGATCCACACCATCGCCAAGAAATACCAATTGACCACAATCATGGTTACCCATGACCCCGAAGAAGCTCTGACCCTATCGGATAAGGTCATCATCTTAAACCAGGGGCATGTGGAACAATATTCAAGCAGCCATCAGATTGTCGCCCAACCGGCGAGTGAATTTGTCGACCAATTCATCCTCAACCAATTAAGGATCAAGCGGGATAATATTGTGGGCCTCTTCCAGGAAGAGCCCGTAAAGGAGAGCGTCTAGGATGAGAGAGTCAAAGACAACAACATTCCTCAGCTGGACCATTATCGCTTTCTTTCTCTTAGCCTTGCTCTATCCTCTAATCAATTCCTTTGGGGTGGCCTTCCTTGAAGAGGGCCAGTTCACCCTCCAGCACTTCCAGAATGTCTTCCAAACAGGGAATATCGGGCAAATTTTTAAGAACAGTTTGGTCATCGCCCTCAGCTCGGCCCTCCTCTCTGTTTTTATTGCCTTCCTTATGGCCTTTGCGGTGAACTTTACCAATATGAGCCCCGGTCTGAAGCGAGCGCTCAGTCTTCTGATTATGATCCCCATGCTCCTGCCCACCATTACCTATGGCTTCACCATTATCTATTCCATCGGTAACCAGGGCCTCTTTACCCGGCTCTTAAATATCGATGCCCCGGATTTCTATGGATTCAAGGGCTTACTGCTGGGCTATACCATCTATACCTTACCTGTCACCTTCTTAATGATCAATAACGGCATGTCCTTTATCGACAAGCGCTTCACCCTGGTTTCGCGCTTGATGGGGGATAAGTACTTCAAGCGGCTCTGGACCACCACCCTGGTGCCTCTCTTGCCTTCTCTGGGGGCTGCCGTCATCCAAGCCTTCTTCATGGCCTTTACCGATTATGGGATTCCGTCTTATATCGGAGGCAATTATGAAGTCATCGCTACCTCCCTCTACAATCAGATGCTAGGGACCATCCCTAACTTCAACAATGGGGCCGTGATTTCTCTAATGATGCTCCTGCCGTCCATTATCTCCATGGCCATCCTCCACTACCTGGACAAACAATCCATTGAATATGATAATTTCTCAGATTTTAGGGCCAAGGAGAACAAAGTGCGTGACCTGTGTTTCGCTATCTTGGCCATCCTGGTGGTTGCCTTTATCCTGATGATCTTTATCCCAATCTTTATTGTTCCCTTTACCGAGTCCTGGCCTTATAACCTGTCCTGGACCAGCAAGCACTTGGTGTCGGCCTTCAGGGATTCAACCATTACCAAGGCCTTCACTAATTCGGTCTTCATCAGTCTCTTAGTGGCTGTCATCGGAACGGCACTGGCTTACTTGGCTGCCATCCTAACCACCCGCAGCAAGCAGCCTGCTTTCATCAAGAAGGCCATCGACCTCATGGCCACCATCTCCAATACTATTCCAGGGATGGTACTAGGTCTGGCCTTCCTTCTGGTGATCAATGGGACCCCGCTTAAGTCCAGCTTCACAATCATTATCATCGCTAACATTATCCACTACTTCTCAACGCCTTATCTTACCCTGAAGAGCAGTCTCGATAAGCTCTCCAAGTCCTGGGAAACCACGGCCGCTCTCATGGGCGACAACTTCTTCCAAACCGTTTGGCGGATTCTGACGCCCAATGCTGTGGCAGCCATTCTGGAAGTGATGAGCTATTACTTCACCAATTCCATGGTAACCATCTCCGCTGTGGTCTTCCTCTATTCGACACGGACTATTCTCATGACCACCAAGATCCAAGAATTACAATATTACAACAAATTCAATGAGGTCTTTATCTTATCGATTATGCTTTTCCTCACGAATTTAATCGTACGTGCGCTCTTTAATTATCTCAGTCAACGCAATCAAAAGAAAATGGAGGCTCACTAAAATGAAACCACTCAAAAAATCTTTACTCGGCTTAACAACTTTCCTCGGCTTGATTGGCCTTACCCTCACCGGCTGTTCCTCGGCGTCCGACAAGGTCATCCTCTATTCGAACGCTGATGACGAAGCCATTGCCGCTATTGAAAGCAGCCTAAACGAAGACGGTTATGAAGGCCAATACGAGATTCAAACTTTCGGTACCTCTGAATTAGGGGGCAAACTCTTAGCTGAAGGCAAGGATATCGAAGCAGACATGGTGACTATGTCCACCTTCTACCTCGAATCCGCCCAGAACCAGCATGAAATGTTCCAAGATTTGACCTGGGATGTGAATACCCAGCAAGATTTCCCAGACTATGTCGCTCCCTTAACCGTCCAAGAAGGTGCCATTATTGTCAATGACGAAATGGCGAAATCAGAGAACTTAGATCTTCCTCAATCCATTAAAGACTTAGCCGATCCTAAGTATGAAGGCAAGGTTTCTGTCGTTGATATTGACTCTTCCTCAACGGCCTGGTTGATGGTCCAAGCTTTGGTTGCAGAATATGGTGAAGAAGAAGCTCAAGAAATCCTTGCCGGTATCTATAAGAATGCCAGCAACCATATCGAATCTTCTGGTTCAGGGCCTTTGAACAAGGTAGTCAGTGGAGAAGTCCCATTCGGCTTTGGTCTCCGCCACCAGGTTGCGGTGAAACAAAATGAAGGCGCCCCAATTTCTCTCATTGATCCGACAGAAGGTAACTTCTCCCTAACCGAATCGGTCGCTGTGATCGACAAAGAAGACAGTGAAAAGGCCGAACTAGCGCAAAAAATGAGCGAAACAATTATTAAAAAAGGGCGTCCTAAGGTTCAAGAATTCTACCCCGTTGCCCTCTATGAAGGGGAAGAAACAGATTCCAGCAAGCAATCTGCCCGTCCGAAACAGTTCGATGAGCCACTGACTGCTGAATTACTCGCCAAACACCAAGAAATTTCCAATAAAGCTAAGGAAATGGCCCAACAATAATCTCGTCTAGAAAGAAGTGTTTACTTTGACTCAATATAAACTACTCACTCCTGGTCCGCTCACTGTGACGGACCGTGTCCGCCAAGCCATGGACTTCGATTACTGTACCTGGGACGAGGACTATAAAGCAGTGACCCAAGAGATCCGCCAAAAGCTGCTCCAGATCGCCCAAGTGGACCCTGACCGCTATACCAGCGTCCTCCTCCAGGGCAGCGGCTCCTATGCTGTCGAAGCCTGCCTGTCGACCTTCAGTCGTCCAGACACCAAGTTCCTGATCCTGTCCAATGGCAAATACGGGGAACGGATCCTGCAAATGGCCGATTACCAAAAGCTAGACTATGAGGCTTACAAGGTCGCCTATGATGAGGTCCATGATCCCCAAGTGGTCGCCTGCTTACTCGATAAGAACCCAGACATCAGCCATGTCATGATGGTGCATTCAGAGACTACTTCAGGCATCCTCAATCCAATTGCTGACATTGCCCAAGTCGCTAAAGACCACAACTGCCTCTTCTTTGTCGATGCCATGTCCAGCTTTGGCGGTGTGCCGATTGACATGGGGCCTATTGACGCCCTGATCACCAGTGCCAATAAGTGCATCCAAGGGGTCCCCGGCTTTGCTATCGTACTTGTCCGTAAAGATCTTATTGAATCTAGCAAGGGGAATTCGTCTACCTTATCTTTAGACCTCTTCGACCAGTACCAAGAGATGGCCAGAGACGGGAAGTGGCGCTATACCTCTCCCACCCATGTGGTTATGGCCTTCCATGAAGCCCTCAAAGAATTCGAGGAACGCGGTGGCGTAGCGGCCCAACACGCCCGCTATCAGAAAAACCAAGAACTCCTCCAAGAAGGTATGGAAGACCTCGGTTTCAAGGCCTATGTCCCTAGGGAGCACCAAGGCCCAATCATCACGACTTTCCTTTATCCGGAAGGTCAAGCTTGGGACTTCCAGGACATGTACCACTACATCAAGGAACGAGGTTATGTGATCTATCCAGGTAAACTCACCGATGTGGACACCTTCCGCATCGGCAATATCGGTGAGATTTATCCTGAAGATATTACCCGCGTGCTCGATATTTTTAAAGCTTATATGGAGGAGAAAGACAATGACAGACATTAAATTATTAATCTGCGATTGGGCAGGAACAACTGTTGACTATGGCTGCTTCGCCCCAATCCAAGCCCTGAAATTAGCCTTCGATAAGGCAGGTATCCCAGTAAGTGATGAGGAATTGCGCCAACCCATGGGCATGGGCAAGAAAGACCATATCCGCACCATGCTCGATATGCCACGTATCCAAGAAGCCTGGACGGAAACTTATGGCCAGGCTCCAAATGAAGAGAATGTCGAAGGCCTCTACAGCAACTTTAACGAAGCCATCTTAGAGACCCTAAAGGCTCCTGAATTCGCCCAACCCAAGCCTGGTGTTGTCGAAGGTATAGACAAATTACGGCAAGCTGGCATCCGGATTGGCGCGACCACCGGCTACACCGCTGAAATGATGGAACTCGTTGAACCCGCCGCTGCAGACCAAGGCTATGTGCCAGATTACTCCGTGACTTCAGAAGCAGTTGGCCAGTTCGGCCGACCCTATCCCTATATGATCTTCGCCAATATGACCCACTTCGAAATCGAAAGTGTTGGCCAGGTCCTAAAAATCGGCGACACCCTAACGGATATCAAAGAAGGGAAAAACGCCGGCGTTCTATCCTGTGGCGTCATTGAGGGTTCCTCTGAAATGGCCCTAAGCCAGGAAGAATTCGAAGCCCTGCCAGCTGGTGAACAAGACCAGTTAAAAGAAAAAATTCGCCAAAAGATGTTAGAGGCAGGAGCTGACCAAGTCTTTGACCGCTTCGAAGACCTTGTGACCTATCTGCTGGACTAGAATCAAAAAAAGATGAAGGAGTCTTAGGATTCCTTCATCTTTTTTATTGATTTAATTTTCAGGGGCTTGCTCACACCCTTAGTCGGGTTCGGTCACGCAACTTTCGTGTCACTTCACAAGCCTCCGCCGCAGTCCTTCAGACTGCTTTGGTGACTTGCTCCAGTGAACGAAAGTTGAACGCGTGCCCTCACACCCTTTAGTTGGGTTCAGTCGCGCAGAAGTGGCTCCTCTTCACAAAGCGCCGCCGAAGACTCTTGGTCTTCTCTGTTGCTTTGCTCCAGAGGTCCACTTCTACCCGCGCTCCCTCTCACCCTTTAGTTGGGTTCGACTTGGCAGAAGCTTCTCCACTTCACACGAACGAAACGTGCAAGCATGGCTTGCCCTTTTTCGTTCGTGCTCCAGTGGTAAGCTTCTAACCGCCAAGTCTCTCACCCTTTCTAGTCGGGTTCGACTTGGCAGAAAGGGAGTGACTTCAGCAAAGCGGAACGACCGGTTAATGCCGCTCTTTTCCTCTTTGCCACCAGTCATCCCTTTCTAAACGCCTTTGCTCACACCCTAATGTCTATAGTCTACAATCAGATAACGGTGGGGCTCTCGGCCTTCTGACCGGGTTTCGATGTGGTCATACTTGGAGAGGGCTTGGTGGACAATTTTTCGTTCATTGGCAGGCAAGGGGGAGAGTTGGACGGAGGATTGTTTGACCGTCACTTCATCCGCTGTGCGTTCCGCCAGGCGCTCCAAGGTCTTCAAGCGGCGTTCCCGGTAGTCGCCGACATTGACCACGACGTTGACGCGATTGCGGACATGGCGGTGGACCAGCACTTTGGCTAGGGCTTCGAGTGAATTCAAGATCTTACCGTGCTTGCCAATGACAAGGCCTGGCTTATCGGTGTTGATGTGGTAGATAATTTCCCGGTCGTGGTCTTCTACATCCACTGTAACATCGACCCCATAAGCTTCACAGACATCGATAATGTAGCGGGCGGGGAAGTCGACATCGTAGAAAACTTTGTCATTTTCGTCTTCAGCCGGTGTGTCTTCTTCCTCTTGGTTAGCCGCTTGATCAGCCTGTTCTGAAGCTTGCTTACTAGCTTCCGCTTCTTCTACAGCCGCTACTTCTTCGTTATCCGAATCTTGGGCTGCTTCCTCTTGCTGGCTCGTCTCAGTGCCTGTTTCTTCTTCAGAAACAGATTCTTGGACAGGGTCAGCTAGGGGACGACCATCTTCCTGGATCTCATCCTTGGCGAGGACAGGCGCTTCTTCAGCTGAAATCGCTTGGACTTCTTCGACAGAATCGCTAGCAGGATCATGCCCTTGTTGACTCCGGGCTTGCTTATCATCTGCGACATAGACAGCGGACGTGCTCGCTTCATTGGTCGGATCAGCGACCGACTTGCTGACGGGGTCATCTGGATCGTCAGCATCCTCTCTAGCTTCTGTTTGACCTTCTTCTGAGTGATCAGCTGCCTTGACAAATAATTTAACAATGGCATCGCGGGCCCCAATGCCTAGGAAACCCTTGCGTGCTTCCTGCAGCACTTCCACTTCAACTTCTTCTTGGGCGGCTCCTAATTCTTTTAAACCAGCCTTGATGGCGGCTTCCACAGAGTCGGCTTGAAATATTTTGGCTTGCATGCTTGCTTCAAACTCCTTTCACTCATTGACTTTTCATTACTTAACGCTTCTTTTTGGTCGTCCGGGGGTGGCGTTTAGCTTTTTCCAAACGTTTCTCGAGGTCACGCTCAGCCTTTTCCTTCTCTAAACGGGCTTCCCGCTTCTTATAAGGGTTATTCAAAATGAGCGTCTGACCAATGGTGAAGGCATTCGATGCCACCCAGTAGAGAGCGATAGCACTTGGCAGCGTCGCCCCCATAAAGAGGATCATGGCAGGCATCATCCACTGCATGGCAGCCATGCTCTGGTTACTTTGCGGATTGCCGATCGTCATCAGGCGGGTATTGTACCAGGTTAAAGCAGCAGCTAGGACAGGTAAGATGAAGTAAGGGTCCGGTTGACCGAGTTCCATCCATAAGAAGTGACCATTGCTGAGCACTTCGGTCCGGCTGATGGCCTGGTAGAGGCCCATAAGGATAGGTAATTGGATCAGCATGGGCAAGCAGCCTGAGAGGGGGTTATAGTCATACTTCTCATTGAGCTTGGCCATTTCCTCTTCCAGTTTTTGCTGGGTTTCTGGATCCTTTGAGGCATATTTTTCACGCAGGGCCTGCATTTCAGGTTGGACTACCTGCATTTTTTCTGTACTTTTAATCTGATAGTGATAGAGAGGCACCAGGACCAGGCGAATGATTAAGGTAAAGACAATAATCCCCAGGCCATAATTCCCTCCGAAGAGGTCTGATAGCCAGATAATCAAACGCGAGAAACTATAGACAATATAGCGGTCCCAAAAGCCGGTAGATTCCGCTGTGATGGGTTCACGTGCCGTTGCACAAGCCCCCAAGAAGAGGGGCAAGGCCATTAAGACTAAGCTAAGGCTTAGCTTTTTCTTGGTCCAAAATTTTGATTTCAATTGACTCCTCCAAAATATCTGTCGTCCAGCCCGACTACTTGGCCTCGGACTTGAAGATGCCGGCTAAGTTGAAGACGTGTTCCAGACTCTTCTTAATTTCAGCCATGGACATCTGTGCCGTGGGTTTACGGGCAATTACAATAAAGTCTTGGTTAGGGCGAATGACATCTCGCAATTCATAAACGGACTGGCGGATCCGGCGCTTGACATAGTTACGAGTCACCGCATTGCCAATCTTCTTACCGACGGAGATCCCCAGGCGAAAATGCGTTTGTTCCTTATCTATAGTATAAACAACAAACTGACGGTTTGCAGTACTTTTACCTTGGTGGAAGACCCGACCAAAGTCTGCTTCAGATTTCACCCGATAGGCTTTACGCATTCAAATCCCCCCTAAAAAAAATAAGACCACAGCTTTTGTGGTCTTAAGCAGAAATAACTTTTCTTCCTTTACGACGGCGAGCTGCTAATACGCGACGTCCGTTTTTAGTACTCATACGTTTACGGAAACCATGTTTCTTTTGGCGTGAACGTTTATTTGGTTGGTAGGTTCTCTTCATGACTACACCTCCTATGATGATTGAATGTTTTTATCATTTGATTTCAACCTGTCGACTTGCTATTGAAAAGTTGAATGTCAACACAAGGGTTATTTTACCATAACACAAGCGTTTGACTCAAGCCCTTTTTCGGATAAATTTCTATTTTTTTCTTCACAATTGTGGATTTCTTTTAAACAAGGAGGTGGATAAGGCGACTTGTGGGGAAGTTTTCCCAGCCTTCTTCACAGGCTTGTGGACATATCAACAGAATGTTAATTGTTATCCACAGCTGTGCATAAGTTGCATGAAGTGTTAATAAGCGAGCTTTTTAATGCTAAAAACTATCCACAAGGACAAATTATCCCCATTTATACAAGTGTCTTTCCACAGTTTGTGGATAAACTAAATCACAACTTGGGATAATTTCTATTCACAGCTTAATTATCTGTGGAAAAAGACTTTTTTTCATGTTATCCTTTTATTACCATTAATTTGGGGATAACTTAGCTTTTTTTATTGAAATGATCTTTTCCTTGCCACTTATCATAAGTTATCCACGATAGAAACGATATACAAATTTGTTTATTAAGGAGATATACGCATGGAAGAAATGATGAAACTTTGGGAGTATATTGACAATTATTTTAAAGAAGAACTCTCAAAAGCCAGTCACGAAACCTGGTTTTCAGAGTTACGTCCGGAGCGTTTAGAGAATAATACCCTCTATCTTGTGGCGGGCTCTGAACTACACAAGAAACATATTGAAAACCACTACCTGGTCCAAATCCGACAGGTGGCCTTTAACTACCTAGGTTATGACATCGATGTGGTCGTCCACTTAGCTAGCCAACCAGCCACTAACTTCACACTCAATGGTCGGAGCCCCCAGGAAGAAGAGAAAACCAACCGTTACCACGACCGCAGCACCATGTTGAACCCTAAATACACCTTCGATAATTTCATCGTTGGGGAAGGCAATAAGATGGCCCATGCCGCTGCTCTAGCGGTTGCTGAGGGACCAGGCCGGGACTACAACCCGCTCTTCTTCTTCGGGGGCGTGGGGCTAGGGAAGACCCACTTGATGCAGGCAATCGGCCATGAAGTCTTACGGACCAATCCCGAAGCCCGGGTTAAATATGTCACTAGTGAGACCTTTACCAATGACTTTATTGAAGCCATTCGGACTAACTCAACCTCTGAATTCCACGAAGAGTACCGGACAGTCGATATCCTACTCGTGGATGATATCCAATTCATTGGGAACAAGCAGTCCACCCAAGAGGAATTCTTCCATACCTTCAATGCCCTCTATAATAAGAACAAACACATTGTGCTAACCTCTGACCGGGACGCTAGCCAGATTCCCGAATTAGAAGACCGGCTGGTTTCCCGCTTCAAGCAGGGCTTGTCAACCGATATTACCCCACCTGACCTGGAAACACGGATTGCCATCTTGCGCAATAAGGCCCAGGTCAACCACATCGACATTGAGGACAACACCCTCACCTATATTGCCGGTCAAATCGACACCAATATCCGTGAACTAGAAGGGGCCCTGACCAGCGTCCAAGCCTATGCCGTCATGCACCAGGAAGAAATTACCCCTAGCATGGCAGCCAAAGCCCTCCGCAATTATAAAGACACTTCAGCCCAGGCCTTGCCCTCGATAGCCGAAATCCAAGAAACGGTAGCCCAGTACTTCGACCTCACCGTTGAAGACCTCAAAGGGAAGAAACGTAAGCGGGAAATCGTTGTCCCCCGCCAGATCGCTATGTACCTCTCCCGGGAAATTACCGAAGCTTCCCTGCCTAAGATCGGCCAGGAATTTGGCGGCAAGGACCACACCACCGTCCTCCACGCCCATGAAAAAATTCTTGGCGAAATCGACGAATCGACCGATGTTAAACGCGATGTCGAAAACATCGAAAAGCTACTCAAAAATAGCTAATCAATGTATCCACAAGCTCACTATGTTAAAATAGTAAAAAAGCCCCTGTGGATAATTATAGGAAAAGTCCCCAGCTTATAAACAGACTTTCCACATGTGGAAAAGCAGGAGTCTTATAAGGATTAGCCACTTATCCACAGATTTAACAGGCCCTATTACTATTATTATCTTTATATTAATATATATAAATAAAGGAGTGCTCAAATGAAATTCTCAGTGAACCGTGCTGTCTTCGTTGAAAATCTCAGCAATGTCCAACGTGCGATCAGTTCACGAACTACCATTCCTGTCCTTACAGGAGTCAAAATTCTAGCAACTGATAACGGCATCCTCCTTACCGGGAGTGATTCCACTATCTCAATCGAAGCCTTTATCGATGCCAATAATGAAGACAACCAATTGCAAGTGGAAAAAGCAGGTTCCATTGTCTTACCTTCTCGTTTCTTTGGCGAAATTGTTAAGAAATTGCCGAATGAGATCATGCACTTAGAAGTTAAGGACAATCTACAGACAGATATTACTGCTGGCCAAGCTGCCTTCACCCTCAATGGGACCGCAGGCAGTGAATACCCCAAGCTACCGGAAATCGATTCCGATACCAGCTTTACCATTCCAGCCAATATCTTCCGGCAAGTGATCAACCATACCATTATCTCTGTCTCCAACCAGGAAATTCGGCCGATTTTTACAGGGATCCATTTTGTAATTGCGGATAATCATCTCAAGGCAGTTTCCACAGATTCCCACCGGCTCAGTCAACGAATTGTGCCCTTGGAAGTTCCTGAAAGCCTAGCTGATCAAGAATTTGCCTTAAATATTCCGGGCCGCAGTCTGAGTGAACTGACTCGGATTGCTGAAGATAGCGATAACATTGAGATGATGGTGGCAGATAAGCAGGTTCTCTTTAAGACCGATAACATTTACCTCTATTCCCGTCTCCTTGAAGGCAAGTACCCTGATACGGACCGGCTCCTGCCTGAAGACTACCAGACCCGGATCCAGATTGATGCGCCAGACCTATTGAGTGCCATTGAACGGGCACTGATCCTGAGCCATGAAGGCCGCAACAATGTGGTTAAGTTGACGATTGACAGTGACCAGGTTGTCCTATCCGGTCAGTCTGCTGAAGTCGGTGAGGTGGAAGAAGAATTAAATATTTCCTCTGCTGATGGGGAAAGCCTAGCGATCTCCTTCAACCCGGACTACATGCGCCAAGCCCTGAGAACTTTTGGCGCCCAAGAGATTGCTCTGCGCTTCCAATCCCCTTCCCACCAATTTATTCTCCTGCCAGCCAATGCCCAGGATAACTTCAACTTTGTTCAATTGATTACCCCTATCCGGACACCGGGGAACTAGACTTAAAAAATTAAAAAAGCGCCTCCTGACCTGTTTTAGCTGAGATGAGCTAAGACTGGCCTAGGGGCGCTTTGTTTATGGTGTAGTTTACCGACTAGCAACTTTATGTCTTTGCCTTTTTATTTTATACTATAAATATAAGACGAATGATTGGATTTCAAGAGAGGTGGTCGTGATGACAGAAGATAGGCTAAGAAAAGTAACCAATGCGCTTATTTGCTTGCCTTTGCTGGCATATGTTGTGTTAGTTTTTTCAGATGTCAGCCGCTTCGTTGAAAATTTGGCCCTCTATACTTCTTGGACGATGATTTATTTTAAGAAGGCTTGCGAAGAGCATGGTTTTGATAAATGGCCTAGCAACTTAGTCCGAGCTTTGGTGCAAATGGGGGTCATTTTACTTTTAGTCAACCTAATTATCCAAGTGTTCCCAGAAGCTTCTCAGCGTCGTCTAGCCCTCTTTTTGGTCTTACTTGCCTATATAGCTTATCTATTATTTAAACAAATAAAAAACTAAGACTTAAAAAGACCTTCCCACGAGCAGTGGGAAGGTCTTTGTTTTATCCACATGTGGATGATCATTTTTGCTTGAGCCATTTGCGATAGGTCAGATCGATGCCGAATGCGCCTAGGGGGGCGGTGAGGAGGATGGCGACGACAGAGACGGTGAGGATGATTTCGCCAGCAGGCAGGCCCATAGCTAGGGGAATCCCCCCAATAGCTGCTTGGACGGTGGCCTTAGGCAGGTAGGCGATAACACTGAAGGCCCGTTCTTGGAGGCTAAGATTGGTCCGGCTGAGGCTGATGAGGACGCCTACAGCACGGAAGCAGAGTACTAGGGCAATCAGTAAGATGGGCAGCCAGCCGGCTTGGAAGGCGTAGGGCAGGTTGACAGAGGCCCCTACCAGGACAAAGAGTAGGATTTCGCCTGGAATCCACAAAGCATTGTAGTAGCGGGAGAGGTCCTGGGCGCGGTTGCCGTCCAAACGGTTGATCAGGATACCCATGCTCATGACAGCCAAGATACCGGAGAAGGGGACTTGAGGGAAGGTTTTCTCCAAGGAGACAAAGACGAAAGAGAAGCCAAGAAGGAAGACGACCTGACTAATGCTCGACCAGTTGAAGCGTTTGAAGAAGGCATTGAGCCCTGCCCCAACTAGTCCACCGACCAGGATACTGAGGACAATAGAGACTGGGATATTTAGGAGCTGGCTGGCTTGGAAATCGCCACCTTGGGCTAGCCCAAGGAAGGAGGAGAAGAGGACTAGGACATAGATATCGTCAGCCGAAGACCCCGCTAAGACGATCTGAGGGATCTGCTTGTCCATACCGTAACCTTTGTCTATGAGTTTAATCATCTTAGGGACGACGACAGCCGGCGAAACAGCACCCAAGACGGTCCCCAAAAGCAAGGCATCAATCCGAGAAATGCCTAAAATGCTAGGAGCCAGTAGCGCCGTCCCCAAGATTTCGAAAGTCGCTGGGACAAAGCACATGAGTAAGGCTGGGCGCCCCACCTTCAATAAGCCCTTGAGGTCGAGCGACAGCCCCGCCCGACTGAGAATAATAATAAGGGCGACTTGGCGGAGGTCAGCCGACAGGTCAAGGATCCCCCCATCCAAGAGATTGAAGACATGGGGGCCGAGGACAATTCCTAGAAAGAGAAAACCAACCAAGCTCGGCACCTTGAACTGCTTGCAGATCCGGTCGATCAAGAGCCCAAAGATAAAGATATAAGCAAAGCTCATTAGTAACATCGTATCACTCCTTTGAATATTTAGTTGAATAAAGAGCAAAAAAGCTGATGCCCCTGCTCTTTACAGCAGAAGTCATCAGCTTTTGAATCATCAATAGCGGTTTAGGGCTAGGCCCAAGGAAGACATTCATTTCCTGTGTCTTGATTATAGGCAGTTTGTTCGTCTTTTGTCAATCGGAACTTTCCATCGCATGAAATAAGTTTCATTTATCTTCTCTGCTTGCTTCTTTTGATTGAATACTCGGCTTTCACAAAAATAAGACAAGTTTTTTCTTAAAGTGGCCTTATTTTGTCCTGAGAAGGCTTTTCATTATTTAGAGACGAATTTCCCTCCCAATAAAAAACAAGCCAATAGCCCCCTCTCTTTGCAAAAAAGCGGTTTTTGGGGTATAATAAGAAGTGACAGTATAGATCTAAATGAGCTATAGATTTTTTAATTTGCGACGACCGCTTTGGCTCGTATTTGGCTAAATCGCAAATCTCTGCCGGTTCGAGCAGGGATTGCGATTTTTTATTTAGCGGAAGCTAAGGAAGATGGAAAGGAAGTGACGCAATGACTGAGACCATTGAGATAACGGGTGACTTTATGACTTTGACCCAATTGTTGAAGGAAACAGGCATTATTGCAACGGGTGGCCAGGCGAAATGGTACCTGTCTGAATTTGCGGTTTATATTGATGGTGAGCAGGATCAGCGTCGAGGACGAAAGATTTATCCAGGGTCAGTAGTTGAAGTGCCTGCTGAGGAAGCCATTTTCCAGCTTGTCAGTGCTTCTGACGCGGCTTTGGAAGATGCCCATGATCCTCGATGAGATCCGCCTGCTCAATTTCAGAAATTATGAGTCTGCTGAGGTGACTTTTTCACCGGGGATCAATGTCTTTATCGGGGACAATGCCCAGGGGAAGACCAGTCTCTTAGAGGCGATCTATATCCTCTCCCTAGCCCGCAGCCACCGGACTAACCATGACCGCGAGCTCTTGCGCTGGGAGAGTCAGGAAGCCCTGGTTGAAGGCCGGGTCAGCAACCGTTTCGGCCAGCTGCCCTTGAGTGTCAAGCTGACCAAAAGCGGCAAGTTGGTTAAGGTCAACCACCTCGAACAGCGTCGTCTGAGTGACTATATTGGCCGCTTGAATGTGGTGCTCTTTGCCCCTGAAGACCTGGACCTGGTCAAGGGGGCCCCGCAATTGCGGCGGAAATTTATTGATATGGAGCTCAGCCAGATGAGCCCTGTTTATCTGCATACTTCGGTTGACTACCAGCAGATCTTAAAGCAGCGTAATGCCTATCTAAAGCAGCTACTCAGTCAGCAGGCCCAAGATAAGCTTTACTTGGAGATATTGACGGAGCAAGTGGCTGCTGCGGGCGCCCGGATTATTTGCCAGCGCTTGGCCTTCCTCGATAAGTTAGAGGCCTGGGCGAGCGAGCTCCATCACAATATCTCCCAGGGCAAGGAAGAACTCAGCCTGCGCTATCGGACTGCGGTCGACCTGCCCCAGGCTCCCTCTGAGGAGAATGTCTATGAGGCCCTCTTGGCTAAGTTTGAAGAAGTTGGGGCACGGGAATTGGACCGCGGGGTGAGCTTAGCTGGCCCCCACCGGGATGACCTTCAATTCTTGATTAACGGCCAGGATGTCCAGAAGTTTGGCTCACAAGGCCAGCAGCGGACCACCGTTTTGAGTATGAAATTAGCAGAAATTGAGTGTATGCAGGAGATGACGGGGGAATACCCCATTCTCTTATTGGATGATGTCTTGAGTGAGTTGGATGATGACCGGCAGACCCACTTGCTCAAAACCATTGAAAAGAAAGTTCAGACCTTTTTGACGACGACCAGTCTCGATGGGGTCCAGGAAGAACAGATTGATGAGCCGGCGCTGTTTGAGATTGCGCAGGGACAAGTCCAACGATTGGATGACTAAAAGGAGTGATGGAAAGCGATGGCAGATGAGAAACACTTTGAAGACCAAGCACAGGAAGAAAGCCACGAACCAAGCAAGGAGGAGCTGGCCCATCTGGCAGAGAGTTATGATGCCAGCCAAATTCAAGTCCTAGAGGGGCTCGAGGCGGTTCGGAAACGGCCTGGGATGTATATTGGGTCGACCAGTGAGACCGGCCTCCACCACCTAGTTTGGGAGATTGTCGACAACTCAATCGATGAGGCCTTAGCTGGTTTTGCCAAGCATATCCAAATTGAAATCTTGGAAGATAATGTGATTCGGATTACAGACGACGGCCGGGGGATTCCTGTCGATATCCAACAAAAAACTGGCCGGCCAGCGGTAGAGACGGTCTTTAATGTTCTCCACGCTGGCGGTAAATTTGGCGGAGGCTCTTATAAGGTCTCTGGCGGTCTGCACGGGGTTGGGGCTTCAGTGGTGAATGCTCTCTCCGAATGGCTCCACGTCGATGTCTACAAGAATGGTAAGGTCTACCACCAAGAATACAGCCGGGGGAAGATCATGACTGAGCTCGAAGTGACGGGAGAAACCGACCAACAAGGAACGGTCGTCACCTTCAAAGCCGATAGTGAGATTTTCCAAGAAACAACGGTCTATAACCGAGAAATTCTGAATAAACGGACCCGGGAGCTCGCCTTCTTGAACAAGGGCTTGCGGATTTCACTGACTGATAAGCGGGAAGAGGAAACGGTTGAATACAGCTACCACTTCGAAGGTGGGATTAAGGAGTATATCGACTTCCTCAACCAGAATAAGACTCCGCTTTTCCCTGAACCGATCTATCTAGAAGGGGAACAGGATGATATTGAAGTCGAAGTTGCTCTCCAGTATACGGACGACTTCCATGTGAACTTTATGAGTTTTGCTAACAATATCCATACTTTTGAAGGGGGGACCCATGAATCTGGGGTTAAGACCGCCCTCACCCGGACCATCAACGACTATGCCCGGAATGTCAATATTCTCAAGGACAATGATGAGAACCTGACCGGGGAAGATGTGCGTGAAGGCCTGACTCTGATTGTTTCAGTCCGCCATCCCGATCCTCAATTCGAGGGGCAAACCAAGATGAAACTCGGGAATTCGGAAGTACGAACGATTACCGACCGACTCTTTGGCCAGCACTTTTCGACCTTCCTCTTAGAGAATCCTAATATCGGCCGGCAAATTGTCGATAAAGGGCTGGTTGCTTCTAAGGCACGGAAGGCAGCCAAACGGGCCCGGGAAATGACCCGGAAGAAGTCTGGGCTAGAGATCTCCAACCTACCGGGTAAATTGGCTGATTGTTCCAGCCGGGTGCCCGAGGAATGCGAACTCTTCATCGTCGAAGGAAATTCCGCTGGGGGTTCCGCTAAGAACGGCCGGGACCGTCACTTCCAAGCTATCTTGCCTATCCGTGGTAAGATCTTGAATGTTGAAAAGGCATCTATGGACCGGATCTTAGCCAATGAAGAGATTCGTTCCCTCTTTACAGCGATGGGGACGGGCTGGGGCAATGACTTCGATGTCTCCAAGGCCCGCTACCATAGGCTCGTTATCATGACCGATGCCGATGTCGATGGGGCCCACATCCGGACCCTCTTATTGACCCTGATCTATCGTTATATGCGTCCCCTCTTGGATGCGGGTTATGTGTATATTGCGGTTCCTCCCCTCTACCAGGTACGCCAAGGGAAGAAGATCCAATATATTGAATCGGATGCCGAATTAGAGGCTTATATGGCCAGTCTTCCTGAGCGACCCAAGCCCGTTGTCCAACGTTATAAGGGGCTGGGCGAAATGGATGCCGAACAGCTCTGGGATACGACCATGGACCCAAGTACGCGTCGCATGCTTCAAGTCAGCGTTGAAGACGGAGTGGAAGCCGACCAAATGATCTCCATGTTAATGGGCGACCATGTGGCACCGCGTCGGAACTTTATCGAAGAGAACGCCACTTATGCGACCATCGACCTTTAGTCATGACCAATTGGACGACTAGGCAAGCTAGAATAGGAGGCTAGTATTTTGGCTTTAGACAATAGATTAGAACGTCGAGAAATCTCCCATGAAATGCGGACATCCTTCCTCGACTATGCCATGAGTGTTATCGTGGCACGGGCACTGCCGGATGTTCGGGATGGGATGAAACCTGTCCACCGGCGGATTCTCTACGGGATGAATGAATTGGGGGTTACCCCAGATAAACCTTATAAGAAGTCAGCGCGGATTGTCGGAGATGTCATGGGTAAGTACCACCCCCATGGGGACTCCGCCATCTATGAATCCATGGTGCGGATGGCCCAGGACTTCTCCTACCGCTATATGCTGGTAGACGGCCACGGGAACTTCGGCTCCATCGATGGGGACCAGGCCGCTGCCATGCGGTATACCGAAGCGCGAATGAGTAAGATTGCCACTGAAATGTTGCGGGATATCAACAAGGACACGGTAGATTTTATTGCCAACTACGACGGCGAAGAGCGTGAACCAGAAGTTCTCCCTTCCCGCTTCCCTAACCTCTTAGTTAATGGGGCGACCGGGATTGCGGTTGGGATGACCACCAATATTCCACCCCATAACTTAAATGAGGTAATCTCAGGTATCCACACCCTGATGAAGAATCCAGAAGCAACGACAGCCGAGCTGATGGAAGCCATCCCTGGGCCGGACTTTCCGACCGGGGGGATTGTGATCGGCAAGTCGGGGATCCGCAAGGCTTATGAAACAGGCCAAGGACGCATCATTGTCCGCGGCAAGCTGGATATTGACCAGATGTCCAGTGGCCGCGAACGGATTGTGATCCATGAGATTCCCTATATGGTCAACAAGGCCAAATTAGTGGAACGGATTGCGGATTTAGCTCGAGATAAGGTAATTGAAGGCATCACGGCGGTCCGGGATGAATCCGGCCGGGATGGCATGCGGATTGTGGTGGAATGCCGCAAGGACGCCAGTGCCAGTGTGATCGTCAACAACCTCTACAAGCTGACCCAGCTCCAAGCCAACTTCAACTTTAATATGTTGGCCATCGTCAACGGTGTGCCTAAGACTCTGAGTCTCAAGGAAATCTTGACCTATTACCTAGACCACCAAGAAGAGATTATCCGTCGTCGGTCAATCTTTGAGAAGAAAAAGGCTGAAGCCCGGGCCCACATCCTGGAAGGTTTACAAGTGGCCCTGGACCATATTGATGAAATCGTCAATATCCTGCGCTCATCGCGTTCTGGTGACGAAGCCAAGGAAATCTTTATGACCCAGTACAAGCTCTCAGATAAGCAAGCCCAAGCCATCCTCGATATGCGTCTGGTTCGCTTAACCGGTTTGGAAAGAGAAAAGATTGACAAGGAACATGCCGAACTCATGGCTGAAATTGCCCGCTTGACAGAAATCCTTGCCAGCGAAGAGAAACGTTATGAAATTATTTACCAAGAATTATTAGAAATCCAGGCCCGCTATGGTGATGACCGCCGGACCGAACTGCGGGTAGGTGAAATCACCAGCCTGGAAGATGAGGACTTGATCGAAGAAGAGAATGTGCTCGTTACCCTGACTCGGAACGGTTATATTAAGCGGATTGCCGATGATGAATTCCGCGTCCAAAACCGCGGCGGTCTCGGTGTCAAAGGCATGAGCATGAATGATGGGGACTATATTGAAACCATGTTCTCAACTTCTACCCATGATATTATCCTGTTCTTTACGGACAAGGGGAAGGTCTACCAGATGAAGGGCTATGAGATTCCAGAATATGGCCGGCAAGCCAAGGGGATTCCGATCGTCAACCTCCTGAACCTGGAAGAGGATGAGAAGGTCCGCGATGCCGTTAATGTAACCCCGATGGACCATGACGGCGATTCTGATGGCTACCTAGCCTTTATTACGCGCCAGGGTGTCATTAAACGGACTCCTGTTCGCGACTACTTCAATATTCGTAACAATGGCCTGATCGCCCTCAATCTCAAGGAGGATGATGAGCTCGTCGATGTGCTCTTTACCAATGGCCAGCGCAACCTGATCGTGGCTTCCCACAATGGTTATGCGGTCAGCTTCAATGAACAAGACGCCCGGTCGATGGGACGGACAGCTACCGGTGTTCGGGCCATCCGCTTGGACCCTGGTGACTATGTGATTGGGGCCGCCGTCCTGGCTGACGATGCGGATGTCCTTGTCGTGACCGAAAACGGTTATGGTAAGCGAACCCCAGCCAGCGAATATGCCATCCGCAAGCGTGGTGGTAAAGGGGTCAAAACCATCAATGCCAGCCAGCGGAACGGGATGCTTGTGGGCATGACAACCGTTGACCTAACTGAAGATATCATGCTGATGACCGATGAAGGCGTGGTTATTCGCTTCCATGCAGCTGATATTTCACAAACAGGCCGGGTGACCCAGGGCGTCCGCCTCATGCGCTTGAATGATGACGCCAAGGTCTCAACTATGGCCAAGGTGGCACCTGAAGAAGAGGAAGAAACTATTTCTGCAGGCTCAGCCCAGCAGCCAGAGAGCGAGGATGATTTCTCAGCTATTGCTGAAAAGGTCAATGAAGAAACCGAAGACAGTGATGAATCGGTTTATGATGACCAGGATATCCCTCAAGCTCGCCTGTCGGATGACCAAATCCAAGAAAACCTGCACCATTTCACCAATGAACTCTTGGACGAAGAAGACGACGACCAAGAATAGGAATAAAAGTAAGCAAAAAGCCAGCTTTCAAGCTGGCTTTTTCTTATGAATTTTTGTTCGTATTTCTAAGCCTCTTTCTCGCTGCGCCAGAGGGTCCAGGACCGCTTCAGGGTGTCCAGCATGCCCTTGTCACTGTAGGTGAGGACATTGCTCTTGTAGAAGGCCGCTGAGAGGTAGAAGATGGCTACCATCGTGATCAGACTGAGGACGATAGAGAGGCCAATTTCGAAGCCTGAGACACTCTCTCCAGCGATACGGAAGGGCATCACGAAAGGCGTGAAGAAAGGAATCTGTGAGCTGATCCGCACCAAGGCATTGTTGGCTGAGGAAGCGAAGGCGAAGAGGCCGATATAGAAGCCCGCAAAGCTTGTATAGATCAGGATACCGATGAGGGCAAAGACCAGGCCCAAGGCAAAAATGGGCAGAGCTTCTTGGACCAGACTGCCTAGTTGTAAGTTGTCTAAGAGCTCATCTGGAATCGGCAGGCTAACTAGGGAGCTAGCAAAGGCAGCCGCTCCTAGGAGATAGAGGATTAGGTAGCAGCCAATTTGAGTTAGGATCATGAGCCCCACCCCAATCATCTTGCCGAAGAAATGGGTCCGGGCTGGGATACTGGAGAGGATAATTTCCATAATCCGCGAGCCCTTCTCTGCTGCAATCTCTTGGGCAATGATGTTGACATAGGAGATGATAAAGAAGAAAACAATAAAGCAAGTAAAATAGGCCATAAATGAGCGAATGATATACTTGACTGAATTCCCCTCTTCTTGGGAAAGCTGACCATCGTCTCCGAAATTCAAATTATTGACATTGATTGCTACCGATTGGTTTTGGAGCTTGGCCAGGTCAGCTTGGCTGAGGCCTAGACTTTCTGCCAGACTTAAGACCTGTAAATCTTGGAGGCCTTTTTCAATCGTGTCTAAATTAACATCGCTAGAAGTGGTCTTGTGGAAGAAGTTGGCCTTGATTTGCCCTTCTTCTTCGCCAACTTCCAGGTAGCCATCAATCTTATCATCGCGTAAGGCAGCTTGGGCCTCTTCCTGGTTGAGGTCCAAGATAATTTGATTGTGGCCCTTATTCGCCTCTACAATCTCTTGGATTTCGGGAGAAGCCTGGACCAAGGCGATATCCCCCGACTTAGTAGCCTCGCTCTGACCAATGAAGTAGCCGATGAGGCCAAAGACAGCGACCATAACCAGGGGTGAGACGACCATCCAGACGAAGGACCAAGAAAAGACATTCTTGCGGTAAACATTCTTAGCGACAGTCCATAATTTACTCATTGGAGCCACCTGCTTTCATTTTAAAGATTGCTTCGAGTGTAGGCGGTTGCTGGCTGAAGGCTTTAATATAATGGCCCTGGGTCACTTGGTCGAAGATCTGCGAGCCATAACTTTCATCCTGGAGCTCCAATTGATAGACGCCAGGGCGGTCGCTTTCAACCTTGTCCACACCTTCTAATCCGGCCAATTGTTCAGCTGTCCACTTGTCTGTCTCCAGGTAGAGCCGGGTATTGCCGAAGCTTTCACGGACTTGGTGGATGGGGCCATAGAGCACGCGCTTGCCATCATGGATCATAATCAGTTCATCACAGAGCCGCTCGACATTATCCATATTATGGCTGGAGAAGATGATAGAACTCCCCTGGTCTCTCAGATAGAGGATGCCATTCTTGAGCAAGTCAGCGTTGACCGGGTCCAAGCCAGAAAAAGGCTCATCTAGGATCACAAATTCAGGTTCATGGATGAGGGTGGCGATCAGTTGGACTTTCTGCTGGTTCCCCTTAGACAGGGTTTTAATCTTGTCCTGGCGTTTGCCCTTAACCTTGAAGCGGTCCATCCACTCATCAATCCGACCCAAGACATCCTGGCGCTTCATCCCCCGCAATTCAGCGAAGTAAACAATCTGCTCTTCGATGGACATCTTCTCGTAGAGCCCCCGCTCCTCTGGTAGGTAGCCGATAATATTATAAATTTGGGTGTTCATGGCCTTGCCATTCCAGGTCACACTACCCTCGCCTTCTGGTGTCAAAAAGTCCAAGATCATCCGGAAGATGGTCGTTTTTCCAGACCCATTACGGCCAATCATGCCAAGAATCTTTCCGTTCTCCAGCTGGAAGGAGACATCATCAACCGCAACATTCTGCCCGAAAGTCTTGGTTAGGTGCTTAGCTTCAAGCATTTCCCTCACTCCTTTAATTTTTCTTAAAATTAATTTATCCCTAGTATAGCATGTGTACCCAAAGACATAAATTAAAGACTAGATCTTCTGGGGAAAAATATTTGTGTATTGACAGTGATTAACTAAATGATAGCGATTACAATTTGGATTGTGAGCAGAAGGCATGCTCACTCATACGATTTACTTTAGAAAAAAAACTGGCTTCCCCAAAAGGAGGAAGCCAGTGACTTTGGTCCTAATTCCAGTTATCTAAGGCTTTTAAGCGGGCTGCTTTGACTTGGTCAATGTTTTGCGTTCCAGCCAATTGCATCACGCGTTTGAGGTCGGTCTCGAAATACTCAAAGACGGACCGCACGCCCTTCCAGCCGCCTAGGGCTAAGCCGAAGAGGACAGGACGGCCCAGAGCAACCAGGTCGGCACCTTGGGCTAGGGCCTTGAAGATGTGTTCACCGCGGCGGACACCTGAGTCGAAGACAATTGGTACCCGGCCAGCAACCGCATCAGCAACTTCGGCTAAGCATTCAAAGGAGCCTGGTGCTTCGTCTAATTGGCGGCCACCGTGTGTGGATACCCAAACACCGTCAGCCCCTGCTCCGATGGCCACATTGGCATCCTCAGCTGTTTGCAGACCTTTAACAAAGACAGGGAGGTCTGTGTTTTTCTTGATAAATTCCACATCACGTGGCGTAATCTTCTGCTTAGACTGGCCATAGATATTGTTGAGGGACATATTCTCCCCAGTGCCGCTTAGGTAGCGGGAAACAATTGGCATACCAAAGGGATAAACAAATTCATTCTTGTCATCGCGGTCCCGGTTACCAGAAATCGTGGCATCAGCTGTTAGAATAATAGCGGAGGCACCATCTGCCTTAGCCTCGTTTAAGATATTGATATTTAATTCATCATCTTTAGACATATAAATTTGGAACCAGCGTGGGTTACCTTGGAGCCCTTCATCGATCTCTTGGAAGCTTGCGCCAGAATAAGCAGAAATGGACATAATGGATCCACCAAATTCAGAAATTCCCTTGGCTGTCCCAGCTTCTTTACTTTCGTGGGCTAGACCGTGGGCAGCGATAGGCGCCATGATGAAAGGTACTTTAAGTTTTTGGCCAAAAATTTCAGTTTCTGTCTCTGGGAATTCCACATCGGCCAAGACACGAGGAAGGATGCCTTGCGATTTAAAGCATTGAACATTGCGTTTTAAGGTGAATTCTTCCCCAGAACCACCGGCTAGGTAGTCAAAGCCTCCCTTAGGCATGACTTCTTTAGCTAAATCTTCTAATTCAATCGTATTGTAAATAGTTAAATCTTTCACCTCAGAAGGTGCTTTGTATTCGGCTGACATAATTTTTCTCCTTTTCTGTGAATAATGAAAGCTTAATGAAAACACTTTCTTTATACTCTTAAATTAACATAAAAGCCTTAAATTAAAAAATAAAACGCTTACTTTTTAATAAAAAATTATCGCTGTGAAATATAGACTATAGGTATAGATTGAAAGATTCAGTTTTAGGACTCAAGATTTAGTTTGACGTGTAGGGATTTGTTGACCTGCGACTTGCTTGTGTTAACTTTCGAATACAGATCTTGTTCGCAAGTTGGCCCCCTGCTAGGCAAGCTGCCTAGCCTCCTCATAATGTAAACAAGCTAGCAAGGGCCCTTGCTAGCTTGTTGATTCTTATTTTATATTTTCAAGATTGATACTGCATGTATCCAAAGCTAAGCGCCAAGTCTCACACCCTCCAGTCGGGTTTGCAAAGGAAGAAAGGAAGTGACTTCAGCAAAAGAGACCGATCGGCTGAAGCCGCTCTTGTCTCTTTTGCCTCCAGTCATTCCTTTCTAACCGCCTCTGCTCACACCCTGGTCTAGTCGGGTTCGAGGATGCAGAAAGGGCTCCTCTTCGCAAAAGTCCGTCGAAGGCTTGCAGCCTTCTCTGGTCTTTTACTCCAGAGGTCCAGTTCTAAACGTGCGTCCTCACACCCTTTCCAGTTGGGCTCGCAGAGGCAGAAGCTTCTCCACTTCACACGAACGAAACGTGCAAGCAGAGCTTGCTCTTATTCGTTCGTGCTCCAGTGGTAAGCTTCTAACCTCCTCTGCTCACACCCTGGTCTAGTCGGGTTCGAGGATGCAGAAAGGGCTCCTCTTCGCAAAAGTCTGTCGAAGGCTTGCAGCCTTCTCTGATCTTTTACTCCAGAGGTCCCTTTCTCCCGCATCCTCTCACACCCTTAGTCGGGTTCGCAAGAGCAGACTTGAAGTGATTTCAGCTTATCGAAACGTCTGACTATCGTCAGCCTTTTTCGATGAGCTTCCAATCATTCAAGTCTAAACGCTCTTGCTCACACCCTTACTATTCCGCGAATTGGCTTTGGTAGAGTTTGGCGTAGGTGCCGTTGAGGGCGAGGAGTTCTTGGTGGCTGCCTTGTTCGACGATATCCCCCTGGTCGAGGACGAGGATGCGGTCGGCGTCGACGATTGTGGAGAGGCGGTGGGCGATGACGAAGTTGGTTCGTCCGGTCATGAGATTGGCCATGGCTTCTTGGATGAGGCCTTCTGTCCGGGTGTCGACGGAGGAGGTAGCTTCGTCCAGGATGAGGATATCAGGGTCCGAGATGAAGGCCCGGGCAATGGTGAGGAGCTGGCGTTGGCCTTGGGAGATGTTGGAGGCTTCTTCGTTGAGTAGGGTGTCGAAGCCATCTGGGAGGCTCTCAATGAAGTGGTAGCAGTAGGCTTGTTTGGCCGCCTGGATCACTTCTTCTTGGCTAGCTCCGGACTTACCATAGCGGATGTTTTCTTCGATACTGGCTTGGAGGAGCCAAGTGTCTTGGAGGACCATGCCAAAATGTTGGCGCAGATTATCGCGCGGTACCTGGCGAATGTCTGTTCCGTTGATCCGGATCGCCCCCTTGCTGACATCGTAGAAGCGCAAGAGGAGGTTGATCAGGGTGGTCTTACCGGCCCCCGTTGGCCCCACAATGGCAATCGTTTGCCCCTGGTCCACTTCTAAACTCAGGTCTTTGATAATGGGATGGCCGGCTTCATAGGCAAAGCCCACGTGGTCGAAGCTGATGCTTTCGATAGGCGATTCAATTCGTGCCTCATCGCAGTCGACTTCTTCAGGTGCATCCAGAAATTCAAAGACCCGGTCGGCCGAAGCCAGGGTTTCTTGGAGGAGATTGGCCATCTCTGCCATGGTATTGATGGGGCGAGTCATCTTCTGACTATACTGGATAAAGGCCAAAACGTCCCCGACGAGTATCTGCCGGTTGAGGACGAGGAGGCCGCCGACGATGGCAATAGCGACATAGCCCATGTTGCTGACAAAAGTCATCACAGGTAGGAGGACCCCCGCCATAAAGCTGGCCTTGTAAGACACATCATAGAGCTTGTCATTGTAGGTACGGAATTCTTTGTCGGCCCGGTCTTCATAGTTATAAGCCTTGATCAGGTCCGTCCCAGTAAAGCTTTCTTCAACGTAGGCGACCATAGCTCCCAGTCCTTTTGCCTTGGCACGGAAGTATTTCTGCGACCGGTTGGTAATAAATCGAGTAGCAAAGAAGCTCATAGGTATCGTGATGAAGAAAATAGCTGTCATGACACCGGAAATCCGGAGCATCATTACGATGATACCTAGGAGGAGAATGATCCCATAGAAGACTTGGCTGATGGTCTGTTGGATATTCTTACCCAAAATTTCGACATCGCTGGTCATCCGACTCAAGAGATCACCTGTACGGGATTGGTCGAAGTAAGCTAGGGGGATGTGTTTGACTTTACGGGAGACTTCTTCTCTGAGCCTTAGGATAAAGTTCTGAGAGATATAAGTGAGCAGTTGGCCTTGGATGAAATTAAAAATACCAAGGGCCAAGTAGATCCCCAATAAAATTACACAGAGCCTAGCTACAGCCTGGAAGTTAATAGCCTGGCCCGATTGGACATCGTGGAAGAGCTGGCTGGTTAGGTCCCCCATCATGCGTGGGGCGATGATATCGCAAGCAGCGATAACTAAGGTAGAAAGAACACTAAGCCCTAAGAAGAGCTTGTATTGGCCGAGATAGGCAAGGAGCCGGGGTAAAGTTTTTTGTGTTTTCTTAGTCATGGTCAGCCGCCTCCTCTCCTTGGCTTAGGGCAATTTCACGGTAAATTTGATTATGAGCTAGCAAGTCCTCATGGCTGCCGAAACCTTTGACCTGGCCATTATCGAGGACTAGGATCTTATCGGCATGGCGGATTGTGGCCACACGCTGGGCGACAATAATTAAGATGGCCTGGTCTAGGGCTTCCTGGAGGGCCTGGCGGAGCTCATAGTCCGTCTGATAGTCGAGGGCAGAGAAGGAGTCGTCGAAGATATAGACAGGAACCTGACGACTCAAGGCCCGGGCAATGGCTAGACGCTGGCGTTGCCCTCCCGAGAAGTTGTTCCCCCCGCGAATCATAGCTTCGTCGAGTGGGTTTTCTGCGGGCAGAAAATCACGTGCCTGGGCAATGCTTAGATTATTAAGCAATTGATCGTCGCTAACTCCCTCGTTACTATAGGACAAGTTGTCACGGATAGACTTGGTGAAGAAGAAGTTTTGCTGGGGCACATAGCTCATCTGGTCGCGCACACTAGCGGCTTCTAAGTCTTCAATATCTTGGTCGTTAATGAGTAAGTGGCCGGTGCTTGGATCATAGAATTGGAGCAGGAGTTTGAGTAGGGTCGACTTCCCTGATCCGGTTCCCCCAATAATGCCCAGGGTCTGGCCACGTTCGATGCTAAAGTTAATCCCTTTTAAGGCTGGCAGATTGGCGCCTGGGTAATAGAAGGTCAACTCACGGGCTTCAATCCGTTGAATCGGCTCTTGGAGGGAAGTCTGCCCCCCAATTTCACGCGTTGGATAGGTCAAGAGTTTATTCACCCGCTGGGCCGAAGTAAAGGTCCGCGGCAGCATGGTTAAGAGGTGGGAGATCATAATCAAAGCCGAAAGGACCTGGGTAATGTACTGGAGATAGGCCATCATATCTCCAATCTGCAAGTCCCCCTGGTCGATCAGGTGAGAACCAAAATAAGCCACCCCAACTAGGGAGAAGTTCAAGATAATGGTCAAAAGAGGCATAACGGTAATCATAATACGGTTCACCTTGAGAGCGGTTTGGTAGTAGTCCTCATTGGCCTCACTGAAGATTTCTTCTTCATAACGGTTACGGGAAAAGGCTCGAATAACCCGCAGCCCCGTCAAACGCTGGCGGAAAAGCAGGTTGATGCGGTCGAGATAGGCTTGCAACTTAGGAAAATAAGGCAAGGCCACTCGAAAGACAATATAGGTCCCGATTAGAATTAAGGGTAAACTGAGAAAAATGACAAAAGACAAGCGGAGATTGGTGGTCAGGGCCATAATCAGCCCACCCACAAACATTAAGAGTCCCCGGACCCAGGGCCGCATGCCCATCAAGGCCATTTGTTCAATTTGATTGACATCATCCGTTGTTCGGGTAATTAAAGAGGAAATCCCGAAGTCTTCGGTCTCATCGAAGGTCATGTGGTTGACCTTGGTATACATTTGGTGGCGGACGTCCCGGGAGAAGCCCATAGCTGCCTTAGCCGAGTGGTAGGCGGCTGAGCCCCGGCAGAGGACGGTCACAAGAACAACGAGCAACATGACGCCCCCTATCCTAAGAATCAGCTGGGTATCCCCATTGGCCACCCCCTGGTCGACCACCGTAGACATTAATTTGGGTAGAAAAAGTTCACCCAGAGCATTTCCGAAGGTCAGTAAAATAACGAGTAAGATTCGCCAACGGTAAGCTCTTAGGTAAGCAAATACTTGCACAATCGAGTGCCTCCAATCTAATCAAACGATCACTATTGATCATAATTGCGTACCCTCCACTTTATCACAAGCCAGGCCAGCAAGCGAATAAAAGAACTCAGTCCTCCCATTTGCAGCCAAGAGAATAAATCCGGTAGAATATAGTTAAGCCTAAGAAAGGAGGGCTCGTGATGCTTTATCTTATCTTTCTTATCCTGGCTGTAGTGACCCTAGGACTTGGTTTTTGGGCACTGAAGCAGGACCGGATCGCTTTTTACAGTCTTGACCAAAACCAGGCCGACCACAACCACCTACTTGCCCAGGGATTGGGGGTTAGCCTCCTATTTGCTGGAACGGTTCTAGCCTTTATTTTAGTTATCGTTTATTTCTTCCACTTACCGGCCTATTTATTACTTATTGTGGCAGCCTTCATCTACCTGACAGTCTTTGTCAAACTAGCGCAAATGAAGGGCTCGCTCAAGCAATAGTATTCTCCAGTCTGCCGATCCCTTCAATCGTCACACAGACCTGATCACCCGGCTGCAGCCAGACTCGGTCTTCAGCTTTTTTACCCGCAATGACCCCATCCGGCGTCCCAGTGAAGATGAGATCACCCGGCTTAAGTGTCATATGACGGGACAGGTAGCTGACAATTTCAGGAATGCTGAAGATCATTTGTTGGGTCGAAGCGGTCTGGACCGTCTGACCGTTCACCTGGCAGCTAATGGCGAGCTGCTGGGGATCAAGCTGGTCCGACAAGCTGACATAGGGACCGACTGGCGCAAAACCATCTCCCGTCTTCCCGACCAACCACTGACTACTGGCGAATTGTCGGTCTCTCAAGGAGAGATCGTTACCTGCCGTATAGGCAAAGATCATGTCTGTCCGGAAATCTTTTGCTCGGATGTCTTTGATTTCTTCCCCCACGATTGCGACAAGCTCAGCCTCATAGTCGAGCTGGCTGCCATAACTTGGAAAAGGAATCTTTTGTCCAGCCGCTGCCAAGGCATTATTAAACTTAGAGAAGATCGTCGGTTCTTCCCGAGCATCCGACCGGTCCACTTCATCGATATGGTCCTGGTAGTTGAGCCCAACGCAGAGAATTTTCTCTGGCTCTAACACAGCGGGCAAAAAGTCAAAGTCCCCTTCTAAAGTAGGCAAGTCTTGTCCAGTTAGAGGTCTAAGCCGGTCAATTAAGGTCTTGGCCTGGTCAGCCTGCAGGAGGTCATCAATCGAATGGATTATTAAATTTTCATGGTCAAAGATCCAGTCACTGAGGGCGTAGTGCTTGTCGTTTATGTAAGCACCCAAGCTAGCTTGTCCCTGGTGGAAATAGTTAAAGAATTGCATGGAAAAACCCCTTTCAATAAAAGCTCTTATCTCCATTATAGCCCATCGCTTGGTGGAATGCCCCTAAAATGCTAGATGGGCCCCAGAAGCTATCAGAGAAATAATTATGTAAAAATACTGAGCAATTACTTGCGTCATTTTTCCCAGTCTGTTAAAATATAATATTGTGAGTATGAATATACTCTCCTTGCTCTTTTCTAATGAGGAGAGCCACAAGACCAAAAGGAGGTGCGAAAGCCAATGACTAAATATGAAGTTTTATACATTATCCGTCCAGATTTAGATGATGCGTCAAAATCAGCCTTAGTTGAAAACTATGACAATATCTTAACTTCAAACGGGACTTCAATCATTGAATCAAAAGACTGGCAAAAACGTCGTTTCGCATACGAAATTGAAGATTTCCGCGAAGGAATCTACCATATCGTAGAATGTGAAGCTGAAGATGCTGAAGGCATCAACGAATTTGACCGTCTCGCTAAGATCAACGACGGCATTTTACGTCACATGATCACTAAAATTGAAGCTTAATGAAGACTAAGATTACGAGAGAGGGATTATCATATGATTAACAATGTCGTATTAGTTGGCCGATTAACTCGAGAAGTCGATTTACGTTATACGCAAAGCGGCATCGCTGTTGCTAACTTTACAGTAGCTTGTGATCGCAACTTTCGTAATTCACAGGGTGAAACTGAGACAGACTTCATTTCCTGTGTGATGTGGCGTAAGTCAGCCGAAAATTTTGCTAAGTTTACCCGGAAAGGTTCCCTCGTCGGAATTGAAGGGAGTATTCAAACGCGTAACTACGAAAACCAACAAGGACAACGTGTTTACGTAACAGAAGTTTTAGCTAATAATTTCAGCTTACTAGAACCAAAATCAGTTACTGAAAGTCGTCCACAATCTAACAATAATTCATATGGTAACAATGCTTACCAAGGCAATAACTTTGGTTCATCAAACCAAAATCAAGATCCATTTGCTTCCCAAGCAAATCAAGATCCTTTTGCCTCTAATGATAATTCTTCTCCGTTTAGTGCAGGCGGATTTGGCAATGACAACCCATTTGCTTCTGGTAACAACGACCAGAACCAATCGTCTAACAATGATGGGGCCTCGATTAATATTGCCGATGATGACCTGCCATTCTAAAAATGGAATAAAGGAGGATAATGAACATGGCACAAAATCGTCGTCGTGGTGGCCGTAGACGTAGAAAAGTATGTTTCTTCTGCGCTAACCATGTAGATCATATTGATTTTAAAGATACAGATTTATTACAACGTTATATTTCTGAAAAAGGTAAAATCTTACCTCGCCGTGTAACTGGTACATGTGCAAAACACCAACGTGCTTTAGCAACTGCTATTAAACGTTCACGTGTAATGGCCCTATTACCATTTACCGTTCAGGACTAATAGAAGAGAGCACCGGGTATCAACCGGGTGCTTTTTTTATGCCTGTGTATAAACATATGTTCCTAAAACAAAAGTTTTCCACATGTTAATTCTATTTATGCACAGGTGTGAATAGTTATGAGGCTAACTGTGGATTGTTCCACGTGAAACAGCCTAGAATTTGCCCACAGCAACTATCCACAAGACTGTTCATAAGTGGACAAGCCTGTTGATTTGTGGATAATATGTTTGTAAAACAGGAGTTTTGTCCGTTGATAGGAACATATGTTCTTATTCATAACATTATTATTGATTATTAGATAAAAAAGGACTTAAACATGGAAAAGTATAAGCCTAATGTGGATATCCTTGAATTGTGGATAAAAATAAAAAATAATGTTCCTCTCGTCTAGTGTGGATAAGTATAAAATTTTCTTTTTATAAAGCTGTGTATAAGTTCTTCTAGCTAAAAAATGATTAGCGATGTGAGTAAATCTTTTAATGTGCCACGTGGAACAAAATGAAGTTTTTTAATTGGGACTATAAAGGGAAATATGATAGCGTAATATAATGAATTGGCTTATTCTCCATTGCTGAGTTTTTGAGAATACATAGTCCAAGAAAAATACTGAATTAGTCTTAAGTTAATGAAAAGATCTAACTTCCTAGCAGATTTAGGATAACTTTGACCAAAATAATCTTAATATAAATGATTAAATATAATACTTTCCTAAGCAAGAATACCTATTATTGAATCATCAGATTGTGTAATAAATAAAAGAGAGACGATTTTTCTTCAAGAATGCAAGAACTATCGTCTCTCTTTTTTTATATTTTGCTAGTGATGTTAATAGCCGTAAGTAAATAAACAATGCTTTCCTAAAATTAGTAAATAAATGTTGTCCACTAGTTGCTAATATATTGCTAGCTTTACTTAACCCACTTCGATGTTTCACGTGGAACAATAGACTGTGTGTGCCACAGAAGCCTTTTACTAAATATGGAAGACATCTAGAATTTAGGGCTAGATTTCAAGTTAATGAAAACAGTATTGTTGACTATAGCTAATACTTCTCTCTAAAAAATGTCTTCTTTAAAAAGGATATTGAATGTGATATGTAGGTTAAATCGATTAATTTTAATTCTATATGAACGTGTGACAAAAGTCGATTAGTCCTGAATTCGGAATATATATCTGTAATTCGTTCTAGCTTTCGATCAGCTATAGCACAACTTATCTGTGAACTATGGGAAACTGTTGGTAAAGGATTGGACATAGTTAGTAGTTGGATTCATTTTCCCAACCTTCACCTTCATGTGACTTCACAAGTCAAGTCTCCTATACACAGTCAAGTCTTGAAGAGTGTTCTAATTCTGATGGCTTACTCCAGTGAACAAAAGCTAAGCGGACAAAGCTTACATTCACACTTCTGGTATAGTTGTTGAGTTGGGCTCGCAAGATTCGACTTGAAGTGATTTCAAGTCATCGAAAGGTCTAAATAGCATCATCTTAATTCTCCATACCATTTAGTTGTAAAGACCAGCAATATTAAATTAATTTATCCAAGCGGAGGCCAGTGGAGAATAATTAATTACTGAATAAAAGTGTGATCCTTTCTATTTCTACTTAATCGTGTTATTAAAGTAATTTTGCTATTTGTGTTTCACGTGAAACAATGATTGTAGATGTTTGTCTCTTGTTTATCTTATTGGATATTGTAATTGTTAATCATATCTATGACAGCTAATCTTTATTTATAAGCTCAATCGTTGAAATTGGGAGGAGGCGAAAACTTTTAAGTTAGACAGATTATAATTGCTTACTGTTGAGTAGTTAGTTCTGAATCAGCTAACTAGCTAGCATAGAACCACTTATTATTATCCGTATTTCATGACACTTTTAACATTGCTATGGACAAAACTATACGTGGTAAAAATTATGGGGAAATCTTTAGCTTGGTTGATGACTGAAGTTTAATTTGTAGTTGACTTAAAAAAATATTTCATACAGGGAGGTCTGTCTAGTTAAAGAAAGAGTTCCACTTTGATATCTAATGCTTTATTCTCTTTAGTCCTTCTTTTTTATCGTCAAGTTTTGAATGCTTGAAATGAAAATATCAAAATCGACTTTAATTCACTATGAAGCTATTGTCCATATCTTATTGCTTTTGTAATATAAATGCTTAGTTTTTCTTTTTCGTAATGATTAATATCTTTCCTATTAACTTTTTCCAGCTATGTTTCACGTGAAACATTTTAAAATTGAGTGCTGAATAAGTTGGAATCAGTATTAGTGTTTCACGTGGAACATTTATAAAAAAATAGAAATAGTAAAACTGATTTTTTTATAGCTGAGCAAAAATATTTCTTAATGATTGATAGCAAGCGAGAATTCAAGCAAAAAGAAAGTGTTTATTTAATATATAAAGATAATATTTTAAGTTTTTACTGTTTTGACTCTTATGAAGCTTAATTAATTGTTTTACCAAAAAAGTGACTTTATTTTGTTTCACGTGAAACACTTTGTTAAAATAAATCCTAAAAAAATTATAAAATTTGACTAAAAAATGTTTCACGTGTAACATTTTATATGGGGAACGTATGTTCTTTAATCCTTTTCTTTTTGCCTATTTCACGGTATAATAGAGATGATTGAAATTAATTTAAAAATAAGCTAAGTGTGTTAAAATATCCTTATATGAAATGAAGGAGTAGATCATGCAAAAAAATTACAAGCAGTCTAAGCAGCATCCTGAATTAAAAGATGGTCGCATTTCTCTTGCGATTGGGATTGCTGCACTCTTACTCTTGGCTTGTGCCATCCTAGCCTTTATCTCTAGTGTGAAATTAGGGGCTCTCATCCTCGTATTGGTTATCTTAGTAGCTTTAGTCTTGCTTTATGCTTGGAATGCCCTGGAATATGAGTTTGCTAAACAAATGGAGCGGCTCGAAAATCGTTTGCAATCGGTACAGAATGAAATTTTATTGCAGATGCCGATTGGTATTATCTTGTTTAATCCGAATGATAATTTGATCGACTGGGTGAACCCTTACTTATTAAAGTATTTTGACCGTAATGACTTGATTGGCCATGAACTTGAAGAAATCGATGCTGATTTAGCCGAAGTTTTTCATCGTTTATATGAAGAAGAAGGTCAATCCACGGATCGGATTCAGTGGCAGGATCGTTTCTTTGATGTCGGTCTCTTGCGCGATCAACGGGCCATGTACTTTATGGATGTGACCCAATATGGCGAAATCAGTCAAGCAGCCAGCAACAATCGTATGATTATTGGCCATATTTTGGTGGATAATTATGATGAAATCATGTCGGCCTTGAATGACCGCCGCAAGTCAACGATCGATAACTACATGACCAAGCAATTGTCGACTTGGGGAAGAAAGTATAATAGTTTTGTTAAAGAATTGGACGATGACCGCTTCCTTCTCATCGGGACTTACGGGGCCTTGCAAGAGATGGAAGAGGATAAATTCCAGATTATCGATACAATCCGAGAAGCCACTTCTAAGTGGAACTTCCCACTGACCTTATCGATTGGGATTTCTTACCGTGAGATGGATGATCCGCTAAGTATTAGCGAAATTGGGGACCAAGCCCAAGCCAATGTGGACCTGGCCTTGAGCCGTGGAGGTGACCAAGTTGTCATCAAAGTTAAGAACCAAAAGGCCCGTTACTATGGGGGAAAAACCAATCCAATGGTTAAGCGGACCCATGTGCGGTCGCGGCAAATAGCCAATACGATTGCCAAGATGATGCAGGAAAATCAGACTATCTTTGTTATGGGGCACGATTATCCCGATATGGATGCTATTGGTGCTTGCGTGGGAATTCGGCGTATTGCTCAGATGAATGATAGCCACTGCTATATCGTGGTGAATGAAGATCGAATCAACCAAGATATTAAGCGGGTAATTGAAGAATTGCGCCAAGATCCAGATAATGCAGAGGCTATTATTTCGCCAAGCCAGGCCGAAGAGATGGTCCAACCAGACTCTCTTGTCTTCTTGGTGGATGTTCACCGGCCTTCTATCACGGTAGCCCCTGAATTAATTGAAGCGGTTAATGGGATTGTGGTTATTGACCACCACCGGAAGGGTGAAGAAGTGGCCAGTAATATTCTCTTAGAATACATTGAGCCCTATGCTTCCTCGGCCTGCGAACTGATTACGGAATTCTTTGAATACCAAAATCCAGAAGGCAGTCCGGTTAATCGCTTGGAAGCGACGATCATGTTGGCAGGGATTACGGTTGACTCACGGAACTTCTCCTTGCGTACGGGCTCGCGGACCTTTGATGCGGCTTCTTATCTGAAGTCTAATGGGGCCGATTCCATCCTCATCCAAGAGTTCTTGAAGGAAGATCTCAATGATTATATCGACCGCAGCCAATTGATCGAGAGCGTCCAGTATGTTGAGCCCAATATGGGGATTGCCCAGGGTCCAGATGGTCAAGTCTATTCCACTGTGATTGCTGCCCAGGCAGCGGATACCCTCTTGTCCATGAATGGGATAGCCGCTTCCTTCGTTGTCTTCCAACGTAATGACGGTCGGGTCGGCATTTCGGCTCGGAGTATGGGAAATGTCAACGTGCAAACGATCATGGAAGAACTGGGAGGTGGCGGCCACTTGTCCAATGCTGCCACACAGATTTCCGATGTGACGGTGAGTGAAGCGGTCGACCAGTTGAAAGCAGTTTTAGCAAAAGATAAGGAGGAATAAGGATGAAAGTTATATTCTTACAAGATGTTAAAAAACAAGGTAAAAAAGGTGAAATTAAGGAAGTTTCTACCGGCTATGCGCAAAACTACCTGATTAAAAAAGGCCTAGCTAAAGAAGCGACCAATAGTGCCATCTCTGCCCTAAAAGGCAAACAAAAGGCAGAAGCCAAAGAAGCCGCTGAAGAAAAGGCAGAGGCTGAAAAATTAAAGGCCCTTCTAGAAGATGAGGAAACGGTTGCTGAAGTTAAGGCTAAGGGTGGCGAAGATGGCCGTCTCTTTGGTTCTGTGCCATCTAAGCAAATTGCGACAGCCTTGAAGGACCAATATGGGATTAAGATCGATAAACGGAAGATTGAATTACCCAACCCAATCCGTGCTTTTGGCTATCGGAACGTGCCTGTGAAATTACATCCGGATGTTGAAGCGACGATCCGGGTACATGTTGTTGAGGAATAGAAAATTTAAAAAAGAATGAGAATTGAATGGGCTAGGGCTTTTTTTGCCCTGGCTTATTTTCATGAGCTGAAGTTTTTAGTATAATTATTAACGCCTAAAGGACTTGATTTATGACGAAGGAGGAAATCATGGCTGATAGTGACTTAATAGAACGTATTCCTCCTCAGAATATTGAAGCTGAGCAGGCAGTATTGGGTTCAATCCTACTTGAACCGGATATTTTTACAACTGTCAATGAATTTGTCAGTGAAGAAGATTTTTATAAAAGAAGCCACCGCTTGATTTTTAGCTCTATGCAGCGACTCAATGACCGGGATGAGGCGATTGACGCCTTGACGATCCAGGAAGATTTGCAGAGCCGGGGCATGCTGGAGAATATCGGTGGGGCTGACTATATTTTTGAAATTGCTGAGAAGACACCGACGGCAGCGAATGCGGAGTACTATGCCAAGATTGTCGAAGAGAAGTCGATCCTTAGAAAGCTGATCCATGCGACCAATACGATCCAGAAGGAATCTTACGGTGAGGAACATGACTTGACGACCATCCTGGATGGGGCCGAGCGACAAATCCTAGCAGTGAGTGAAAATCGCAATCGTAATGGTTTTATCCATATCTCCCAGGTGCTCCAGGAATCGATTGGACATATTGAAGAATTGTCCAAGCAGCATGAGGCGGTCACGGGGATTGCAACGGGTTATCCTGATCTCGATAAGATGACCACGGGCTTGCACCCGGATGAGTTGATTATCCTTGCGGCCCGGCCTGGGGTAGGGAAGACGGCTTTCGTTCTGAATATAGCCCAGAACATTTCGACCAAGCAGAATGGTCGGGTGGCCATCTTCAGCCTGGAAATGGGGGCCGAATCCTTGGTTAACCGGATGCTCTGTGCGGAAGGTAGTATCGATGCTAACCGTTTGCGGACGGGGCGTTTAGAGCCGCAAGAGTGGTCTGACCTAGTCGTTGCCATGGGGGCTTTAGGGGAGTCTGAGATTTACATCGACGACACTCCAGGGATCCGGGTGACAGATATTCGGGCTAAGTCGCGCCGACTCAAGCAAGAGAAGGGAGACTTGGACCTGATTGTGATTGACTACTTGCAGTTGATCGAAGGGAGCCGGCGGAGCGAGAACCGCCAGCAGGAAGTGTCTGAGATTTCTCGGCAATTAAAGAAATTAGCTAAAGAACTGAGTGTGCCGGTCATTGCCCTGTCCCAACTTTCTCGGAGTGTGGAGCAACGGCAGGATAAGCGGCCTGTCCTCAGTGATATCCGGGAATCCGGTTCGATCGAGCAGGATGCGGATATTGTTGCCTTCCTTTACCGTGAGGATTATTATCAAAGAGAGGGCAGCGAAGAGGAAGAGAATCCGGATGCTGATAATAACATTATTGAAGTGATTATTGAGAAGAACCGGAGTGGGGCCCGCGGGACAGTGAAATTAATCTTCACTAAGGAATTCAATAAATTCTCCTCGGTAAGTTTCCGAGATGAAGCGGAGATGTAGGGGAGTAAAGACGGTTGTAGCGTCAAAAATACTATCCAATCTATGGATAAGCCAATCGAGAAAGGACTTGGAATTATGTCTGGAATTGTTGTTGTTGGAACACAGTGGGGAGACGAAGGGAAAGGGAAGATTACGGACTTCCTAGCTAAGGAGGCTAGCGCTATTGTCCGCTACCAGGGCGGAGATAATGCCGGCCATACCATCCAATTCGATGGGAAGAAATTTGCCCTCCACCTCATTCCTTCTGGTATCTTCTCGCCAGATAAGTTATCCATTATTGGCAATGGGGTTGTCGTCAATCCCCAAGCCTTAGTCAAGGAATTGAACTATCTTAAGGAGAATGGTGTAGACACGAGCGGCTTACGGATTTCCAACCGGGCCCATGTCATCCTGCCCTACCACATTGAATTAGACCGACTCCAAGAAGAAGCTAAGGGCGACCAAAAGATTGGAACGACCATTAAAGGGATCGGCCCTGCTTATACTGATAAAGCAGCTCGGATCGGGATTCGTTTCTGTGATTTACTAGAAAAGGATAGCTTTGCGGAAAAATTAAAGGCAAATCTTGCTTATCATAACCAAATCATTGAAAAGATTTACCAAGGACAAGCTTTAGATTTTGACTCTATTTTTGAAAGCTACTATGCTTATGGTCAAGAAGTTAAAGATTATGTGGCGGATTCTTCTTATTTGATTGGTCAGTTGATGGACCAAGGGCAACGGGTTCTCTTCGAAGGGGCCCAAGGTAATATGTTGGATATTGACCAAGGGACCTATCCTTTTGTGACCTCTTCAAATCCTGTAGCTGGGGGCGCCACCATTGGGACCGGGATCGGTGCAACCCAGATTGATAAGGTTGTTGGGGTCTGCAAGGCCTATACCTCACGAGTGGGGGAAGGGGCCTTCCCAACTGAGCTCTTTGATGAAGTAGGCGACCGCATCCGCGAAGTGGGTCATGAATATGGGACGACAACGGGTCGGCCACGCCGGGTAGGTTGGTTCGACGCTGTGGTGATGCGCCACTCTAAACGTATCTCTGGCTTAACCGATCTCAGCTTGAACTGTGTCGATGTCTTATCTGGTCTGGGAGAAGTGAAGATCTGCGTGGCTTACGAGAAATCAGATGGCAGTCGCATCGATTACTATCCTGCCAGCCTTAAAGAATTGGCTGATTGTACCCCTATTTATGAAACGCTGCCTGGTTGGTCAGAAGATATTACAGCTTGCAAGAGCCTTGATGACCTACCTGACAATGCCCGTCGTTATGTGGAACGCGTCAGTGAATTAGTGGGGGTTAAAATCTCTACCTTCTCTGTCGGCCCTGATCGCGAACAAACTAATATTTTGAATGATATTTGGAATAGCTAAGAAGATAAAAAGGCAGCTAAGCGAGAAAACCAATCATTTCTCGCTTAGCTGCCTTTTAGTTTAGATTGCTATCTTGCTTGGGATGAGTTTTTCATCTAAGCGAATGCCCTTGCTCACAGCTTAGGTCTTGATTTTCGGTAAAATTTTAGATAAAACTGCCTACAAACACTGTTATTGAGCGGTTTATAGCTGGTTTATTTAATTGAAAGGTATCCATTTATTCTTTTTGAAAAGTCCAAGTCTTTGGGGGCAGTATCTTCTCTGGCTTTTGGCTCCAGAGGTCTAGTTCTCCCGCTAGCCTTCGCACCCTGTCTAGTTGGGTTCGACTTGGCAGACTCGGAGTGATTTCACAAGTCAGAAACGAGCGAATACTTCGCTCTTATCCTGCCTTGCTCCAATCATCCGAGTCTAAGCGCCAAGTCTCACACCCTGTCTAGTCGGGTTCGGTCGCGCAGAAGTGGCTCCTCTTCACAAAGCGCCGCCGAAGACTTTCAGTCTTCTCTGTTGCTTTGCTCCAGAGGTCCACTTCTACCCGTGCGCCCTCACACCCTGTAGTCGGGTTCGCAGAGGCAGAAAGGAAGTGACTTCAGCAAATGGGAACGATCGGCTAAAGCCGCTCTTATCCCTTTTGCCTCCAGTCATTCCTTTCTGAACGCCTCTGCTCACACCCTGTTTTTTCACACTCTTTTTTTCATGATATAGAAGCTGTTGAAGTTGGCGGCTTTGGTGAAGGGTTGGAAGAGACGGGGGATAGTTTGGTGGTCGCTGGTTTTGAAGCCGTTTTGTTCGTAGAATTTTTTGCCGCGGGGGTTGCTGTTGACGACTTCTAGGATTACTTGTTGTTTGTGGTCGGCCTTGGCGGCTTGGCTGGCTTTTTGGAGGAGTTGGCTACCGATGCCTTGGCCCCTGGCTTGGGAGTGGACGGCGAGGAGGTCAATGTGCCAGTCTCTTGCTTGGGCTTTACTTTGGCTGTGCTTGTAGATGTGGTAGCCCAGGCTGCGGATTAGGGAGGGGAAGAAGCCGAATTCTTGGCGGAAGCTCTGCCAGGGGATGGGGAGGAAGTTGGGTTGGTCTCGGCTTTCATAGGAGAGGATGCCTTGGATCTTGCCCTGGTCGCGTACGACGATTAATTGGTCTTCATTGAAGTGTTTAGCGATCAGGCGTTTGGCTTTGGCCTTGTCGCTGGTCATAATCCAAACATAGTGGATTTTGTCTTCGAAGGCATTGACAATGATGTCGGCAACTTGTTCACGTTCACTTGGTGTTAGGGATGATTTTTCCAATGCGTCTCCTCCTATTTTCTTTTTCAAAATGCTTTTATTTAGATTTTCTTTAAATTTAGACTTGTTAATTACTAACTTGACCGCTATTATGTTACTTATAAAGTTTTTGTCAAGATGAAAGGAGCCCTTGGCATGGGACAGACAAGATTTCACTTAGGAATGCGCACTTTTAAGACAGGTCTCAGTTTCTTTTTAATCGCCTTGCTATATGATCTCTTTAGCACCCATTCCCCCCAGATTGCTGCCTTGTCTGCTGGATTTAGCCAGCGAACGGATTTCCAGTCGACCAATAAATATGGCCGCCACCGGATTTTTGGGAATTTTATTGGGGGCTTGATGGCCCTTCTCTGTGTTTCTTTGATGACCCTCTTCCCTAATTGGCAGATTTTTTCTTATCTCTTTCCTGCTTTGGGTGTTATGCTCACCATTATCTTAGGCAATGCTTTTAATTCCTCGCAAGCGATTGTAGGTTCCATTGCGATTTATACGATCGTCCTCTATTCCATTCCCGACCAGGAACGGATCCTCTATGTTTTCTGGCGCTTAGTGGATACCTTGGTGGGGGCGGCTGTTGCGCTTTTCGTCGAATGGGCCCTATCGCGAGAAAGGGTGGATGCGGTTAAAAGTTTTTTTGACAAAATAAGTAAAGCTTAAGGGGGGATCCATTTGCTAGGCACTCTACTCGAACATCTCGATGCCTATTTTTTAAAGAAGAATCTCATTTCTAGCAACTTTTTATACCTTTTGGCCCTATTTTTTATTGTTTGTGGTCTTTTAATCCAGCCCCTGCCTGAACTTTTGCAGGGCTACTGGCAGATTCTCATCGCGCCCTCGAATTTATTGACGGACTATTTTGCCGTCGGAGGCTACGGGGCGACCTTTGTTAATGCCGGGATCCTTATGTTACTGAATGCTTTTATGGTGAGCCGCCATGCCAAATGGATGACAGGACCACTTTTTGCGGCACTCTTTACTGTAACAGGTTTTGCTTTTTTTGGCAAAAATTTATTCAATACTATTCCCTTTATGATGGGGGCTTGGCTCTATACAAAGTTTTTATCTATCCCTTTTAAAAAAGTCCTGCTGACAGCCCTCTTTTCAACGGCTTTGAGTCCTGTTGTGAGTCTGGTGAGTTTCGGTCAGGGACTGCCCTTGGCTTGGGGAATTCCTCTGGGCTATGCTTTGGGTATTTTTGTTGGCTTTGTGGTGAGTCCCATTGCTTCTTCCTTCCTCCGCTTCCACCTGGGTTTTAACCTCTATAATCTAGGCTTTACTAGTGGGGTTTTGGCTATGGTGGTGGCTAGCGTCATGCGGTCCTTTAAGCTGGCTGTTGAGGTGGAGAATATTCAGGTGACGGTGAACTATGGGCCGGTCTTTGGCTTTGTTATCTTGCTCTGCCTCTTCCTAATCTTGATGGGCTGGAGTGCCAACCGCTTTTCGTTTAAGGGTTACCGAGCTTTGAACCGCGAGGCAGGAACTTCTGTCACAGACTTTGTTCTCTTACATGGATCAGCTTTGACGCTAGTGAATGTTGGCATCCTGGGACTCCTAGCGATAGCTTATCTAATAGCCTTGGGTGGTGTACTCAACGGTCCGGTTATGGGAGGGATTTTGACGGTTATGGGCTTTGCCGCCTTTGGGAAACATCCTCGCAATGTGACGCCCGTGGTCTTGGGGATCTTCTTGATGCAGCACTTTATGCTGACCCACGATCCTGATATGACCTCAGCCATTCTAGCGGCGCTATTTGGAACCACCTTAGCTCCGATTGCAGGGCATTATGGGCCCTTAGCAGGCTTCTTAGCGGGCGCCTTACATGCGACCCTGGTGAATAATGTAGGGGGCGTCCATGCCGGTTTAAATTTATACAATAATGGTTTTTCAGGTGGCTTTGTTGCTGCAACAATGGCCCCTGTCTTAGAGACAATTGCAGAATGGAGGCGAGACCGTGCCGAACGCTCAAGAATTTCGGAAAGCTAAATTAATTGCAAGTGAGATGATGGATTATTTCTTCAACTACCGGGTCAAGGACCTTAGGGTTGAGATTACCTTTGAAGCGGAAGAGGTCGTTATTCACTTGACGGCTGCCATGCCTAAAGCACCAGCTGATATCGAGGAATTGATGGACCAACTCCAGAAGCCTCGTCAATACGAGGTGGAAGAGTATTACGAAGACCTCTTAGGCATTCGCGAGGACCAAATAAATCCTGAAATTATTGCGGCAATGATTGATGAGGCAGCTTATTCTTTTGAGCCGAATTGCTTTCAATTAGAATTAATTCGTTATTTGTCCTAATAATTTCTTAATAAATAGCAAATTGAGGCTGACTTGTTAAGGTTTTTATAGACACAGAATTCTATATTTTTAAAACGCTTATAAATATGTTATACTACAATTGTAAGAGCTAATAAGCTTACTACCTTATGGGGATGAGGGAGTGGTTTAAACAGCAGATTGTTATGTAGGGGTCTTCTACAGAAAGGAGTTCCCACTAGTCTGAGAGCTCGTGGGAGTTAAATTATGGATGTACTATTAGGTTTATTTTACTTAGCTTTGATCCTATCCTTCTTTACTCTATTTAGCTTTAAAGCACCTTATGGGGCAAAAACGATGAGTGCCCTAGCCGATGCAGCAGTTGCTAGTTTCTTGGTTGAAGCTGTTTACGGTGCCCTTTTTGGAACGATTTTGGATGTCCCTTTCTTAAATGGAATTGCTGAAGCCAATGGTTCTTTAGCAGGGGTAGCAGCTGCAGGGATGGTGCTTTTACGTCTAGGAGCAAGTCCTGTGAACTCTTTACTGATTGCTTTGTCCATGATGCAATTTGGCATCTTGCCCGGTTTTATTGCTGCCTATTTAATATCCTTCCTTGTGCGGTACATTCAAGAGAAAGTCAATGGGAGCTTGGATGTTTTTGTCGTTGCGGCAACGGCTTTACCGATTGCCTACGCCATTGCTGCCTTGATCGCACCTATCATTGATAGTGCTTTAGCTCAAATAGGGACTATTATTGAAGCCGCTTCTCAATCCAGTCCACTCTTTATGGGGGCTGTTTTGGGCGCCGTCTTTACGGTAGTTTCAACGGCACCACTCAGTTCCATGGCCTTAACAGCTATGATGGGGCTGACGGGGAAAGCAATGGCAATCGCTGGCTTGGCAATCTTTTCTTCAGCAACGGCTAACTATTTACTCTTTAGTCGCTTAAAGATTGGTACGCGTGAGGAAAGTCTAAGTGTGGCCTTGGAGCCCTTAACTCAAGCCCACTTAGTAACGGCTAACCCCTTGCCAGTTTATGTGACGAGTACCCTCACTGGAGCTATTTCCGGCATGTATGTTGCGATGACCGATTTAGTCAATAACACGCCAGGAACGGCTTCCATTATTCCTGGGATTTTAGCGCCCTTAGCGGATAATCCACCGCACAAAGTTTTGATTGCTGGGGCTATCTGTTTGCTATGCGGGGTAGCTGTTGGTTTCCTTACAAGCTATATTTTCCGCAACCAGCGGGTTTACACAACGAATGATATTATTGAAGATTAAAAAGATGGAATTGTCTTGCATCTTTTGATAATAAAAAACGGCACCGAAGCAACTTCTGGTTAAGCTGCTCCGGTGCCGTTTTATTTAGTTAGATTAAGTGAACGCTATTGAAGTGGGAAGTCCTTCACTAACTCTTGAACTTCTTGTTTCACTTCTTCTTTCACCTTGTTGTCATTGATATTTTCAATGATGCGAACAATCCATTCAGCCACTTTAGCTGCTTCTTCTTCCTTGAAGCCGCGAGAAGTGATGGCAGGTGTCCCTAAACGAATACCAGATGCTTTAGTTGGGCTTAAAGTTTCGAATGGGATGGTATTCTTGTTTACAGTGATGCCAACTTCATCTAAAGCCGCTTCAACTTCTTGACCAGTTAGGTCGCGGTCGATTACCTTGAGTAAGATTAAGTGGTTGTCTGTCCCACCAGATACCATGTGGAGACCGCTCTCACTGAATACTTTTTCCATTGCTTTAGCATTCTTAACGATTTGGTTTTGATAATCTTTGAAGGAATCGTCGAGAGCTTCACCGAAAGCAACGGCCTTAGCGGCGATAACGTGCTCTAATGGGCCCCCTTGCATGCCTGGGAAGACCGCAGAGTTTAATTTCTTGAAGAGGTCTTGGTTATTGGATAAGATAACCCCGCCACGTGGGCCACGTAAGGTCTTATGGGTTGTTGAAGTGACAACATCGGCATAAGGAACTGGATTTTGGTGGAGACCAACAGCTACTAATCCCGCAATGTGGGCCATATCAACCATGAAGTAAGCATCAACAGCCTTAGCAATTTCACCAATACGTTTGAAGTCAATCTCACGGGCATAAGCAGAAGCCCCTGCTACGATTAATTTTGGTTTAACTTCTTTAGCTGTTTCTTCAAGTTTGTCGTAGTCGATCGTTTCAGTTTCTTTGTCTACGCCATAGTCAGCGAAATCATAGAGTTTACCACTTGAGTTCACTTTAGAGCCGTGTGTTAAGTGGCCACCATCTGTCAAGTTCATGCCAAGTACCTTGTCACCTGGTTGTAAAAGGGCAGAATAAACAGCCATATTGGCTTGAGCACCTGAATGGGGTTGAACGTTGGCATATTCAGCGCCAAAAAGTTCTTTCAAGCGGTCAATAGCTAGGGTTTCGATTTCGTCGACAAACTCGCACCCACCATAGTAGCGGCGGCCAGGATAGCCTTCAGCGTATTTGTTAGTGAGTACAGAACCTTGAGCTTCACGAACAGCTGGGGATACCCAGTTTTCACTCGCGATTAACTCAATCCCATTTTGCTGGCGTTCAAATTCCTTATCAATATAATCAAATACAACATCTCTTGACATATGCTATACCTCCATAATTTTTTTCTGACTTTTATCGTCAAAATTATAGTATCATTAAATTAGGGATTTCACAAGTAAAACATGTAAGCCCTTTATATATATATATTTGATAATATTTATGAAAGGTGTAATTGTAAGTGTTCTATTGGGAGTAAAATCTCATTTTTTATATTTTGTCTACAATATTAGAGGAACAATATGATAAAATAAAGAGTAATTATAATGTGATGGTGGAGGGAGTGACGGGAATGGCCGTAGATGAGAAGCAAGTACCTAAGAAATTACTCTTAGAGACGGCCCTGTTAGCTGGAAAGATTATGACGGAGAGTAACTCTGAAACCTACCGCGTGGAAGATACCATGGAGCGCATCTTAAGTTATTCGAACCTTTATTCAACCGTAGCAATATCCTATGCAACGGGGCTCTATGCGTCACTTGATGACCTGAATGAAGCGAATAATCGACTCGTGGGCATTAAGCGGATCCAAACCAGGGGGAGTGTTCTCCACAAGGTTTCGAAGGTAAATACGGTCTCTAGGCAATTATCTAATGGGGAAATTACATTGGCTGTAGCTTATCTAAAATTACTAAAGATCGATTCGGAAAGTAATCCTTACCCGATACACATGCGTTTTATTGGCGTGATTGGTTTGGGAATGTGCTTTGCTATTCTCTTTGGAGGCGGTGTCGATGAGTTTATAGTGACGACTTTTGATGCGGTCTTCTTATCAGGGCTGATGTATATGACGGCTCGTTATGAGATTTCTAGCCCGGTCGAGAATGTTTTCTGTACCATGATGATCACGCTTTTTGCCTATGCTATGCAGGCTTGGTATTTCCCTAATGTTTCTCTGGGGATTGTGATTGTTTCTACGCTGATGCCTTTGGTGCCAGGAACAGCGATTACTAATTCCTTGCGCGATATTTTCCATGAAGATTATCTAGCAGGTGGGGCCCGGGCGATGGAAGCATTCTTCCAAGCTTTAATGATTGCATTGGGTTCTTTGATCGCCCTGATTATTATAGGGAGGATTAGAGGATGATTAATTTTATCTTGCAGATTATTGCGGCGTATTTTGTTGGCTATACCTGTTCTATCTGTGTGCAAACTCCGCCACGTCAAATTTATCGGGCTTCAGTGATTGCGGCGACAGGTTGGTTGGTTTATTTAATATGTTTAGATTTTTTGACTTTAGAAGTTGGAGGCGCCACCTACATTGCGAGTCTGGCGATTGCTGGGATGTCCCAATGGTTCTCTCGGCGCTATCACCAGCCGGTTACGGTTTTCTTTATTCCAGGCTTCTATACCCTGGTGCCTGGGGGAGGGATGTATCGGACCGCCTTGTATCTCATCCAATCCGACTATTCGCGTGGCCTGAGTGAGCTAGCAACCACTATGTTTACGGCCTTAGCCATTGCCCTTGCGGTATTTACAGCGGATACGGTGATTGATATTCTACGCCGGCAACGTGAACTTGAGAAGAAAATTCGAAATTGGCGTCAGTAATACGGTAGGACATTAGCTGACTCTTGCTGCCTAGTGTTCTATGATGAGTTTTAATGCTCATAGTTGTTGTCAATAGTCAGTAATAGCAGATGATACCGATATAAAAACTCCGCCAGAGACTAGGCGTACTAGTTTCTGGCGGAGTTTGTTTTGTATTGTTGAAGGGGGTGGCGTGTTGGAAGCGTAAGCGCGCCCTCACACCCTATAGTTGGGCTCGGTTGCGCAACTTCCTTGTCAGTTCACAAATCTTCGCCGCAATCCTAAAGACTGCTCTGGTGACTTGCTCCAGTGAAAGGAAGCTAACCGCGCACCCTCACACCCTTCCTTACTCTACGCCGTTGTTTTCTACATATTCGCCGATGAAGGCTGCAACGGATTTGGCTGCAATGAGCATGGCGTCTTCGTCCATGACGAATTTTGGATGGTGGTGTGGGTAGGCTTCGCCATCTTTTGGTGCGGCGCCGACCCAGAGGTAGAGGCCTGGAACTTCTTGGAGGAAGTAGGCAATGTCATCCGATGGGGGTTGAGGTTGTTCGGTGTCCACTCCTTCTGTGAGTTGGTCGAATGGGTGGTCCTTGATGGCTTTGATAGCGAATTCTGTGACTTTTGGATCGTTGTAGGCGACTGGGTAGTCGTTTTCGTAGTGAAGGTCGTAAGTGATGCCAAAGGAGTTCTTGAGGCCTTCAAGTTTGGCTTTGACTTCATGCTCGATGATGTCACGGACTTCTTGTGACATGGCACGCACGTCCCCACCCAGTGTGACTTCGCCTTGGATGGCGTTGTTGGCACCAGCTGCGTCGAAGTTACCAATGGTGATAGAACCCACATCGAATGGGTTCAAGCGCCGACTAACCACACTTTGAATTTCTGTAACAAAGTAGGAGGCAGCGACGATGGTATCGTTGGCTTGGTGAGGGGATGAGGCATGGCCACCCTTACCGTGGATCTTCACCTTGAAGTTGGACCGGCCAGTATGGGCATTGCCCTCATGGTAGAAGACGCCCCCAGTTGGCATATTGGTCATCACGTGGAGGGCAATAATATTGTCAACCCCGTCTAAGGCGCCGTCTTCAATCATTGATTTCGCGCCACCTGGTGCGACTTCTTCTGCATTTTGGTGGATGATGACGAATTTGCCGCTAAGTTGGTCTTTCATTTCGATTAGGGTTTGAGCAAGAACCATCAGGTAGGCAGTATGGGCATCATGGCCACAAGCGTGCATGGCGCCTTCTTTTTTGGATGAGAAGTCGAGGCCGGTATCTTCTGTTATGGGCAGGGCATCGAAGTCGGCACGGAGGGCAAGGGTCTTACCTTCTTTGCCTGTATCGATAGTGACAACTAAGCCATAACCATTACCGACATTCGTCCGCACATCACAGTCAAGGTCCTTATAGAAATCGGCAATATATTGGGCCGTTTCCTTTTCTTCAAATGATACTTCTGGATTCTCATGGAAGTGACGACGAATTTCGATCATTTGATCTTCTTTCTCATCCAAACGCTTGTACAGCTCATCAACGAGACTCATAATACATTCCTCCTTATTAATATTTCTCTAACAAATTAATTATACGCTAATAATCCCAAAAAGGAAAATGAATCCCTTTTGCCTCGTCTGTTGCCCGGTAAAATTTTATGTTAAAATGATTAAAAGCCTTTCAGTGATAGGAGATTGAAGATGAAGCAATGGATTCCAAATGGTGGTCAGTGTGCCGCATCGCGTACCCTCTTGAAGAAGCAGGGAGCTTTGTTATGGGCTTGGCGCGAGGCAGGGCGTTTCGACGGGGACAGTGGTTGGCGCTTTTTGTCTGAGCGGGATAACCAAGTGAGCCTGATGGATGAGAAGAGTATGGTTTATGTGGACATCAACCGGGTGGCCCAGATCGAACCAGCTATCTCTGGCATCTACCATTATCCACAAGGGGCGGATTTTCAATTTTCAGCTTACTATGGCAAGCACTTTGTCTACAATGATACATTGGAAAAGGTCGAAATGGTCACTAGTCAGGCGGACTTGCCCTTCAAGGATCCGAGCTTTCGCCAACATTTTCCTGACTTTGTCCACGCCCATGAGCGACGGATTCGCGAGGAATTTGCCCTCTCAGAAGAAGAAATCAGCCAGCTCTCTGGCCTGCAAAAGGAAGTCGACCACCTGATTAATGTGCTCATGGGCACGCGGGCAGATACGCCCAAGAATCTAGAAATTTATATCTTAGTGGGCATTCTTTTGGGTTATTTCATGGAGAGACAGCTTGTTAGTCCCCTGCCAAGTGATAAGGTCCAACACGTTATTGCTACAGTGATTTACCGCCGCTTTGACCTGGCCATGGCTCAGATCAAAGACTACCTGCTTGCCTACCAGGAAGCAGAGAGCCAGGAAGATCGGATGTCCGAGCGGCAGATTCTTCGTTATGGGCGCTTGGTCTATGATTGGATGGCAGCTAAGGAATTGGAGAGCGCCAATAAGGAATATAATGCCCTGGTCAACCACCATTACAAGGCCCAATTAAAAAAACAGAAGCACCTTTAAAAAGGCGAGGCTTTCTCAGATTATAAGTGTGAGAAATGGCCTGGCCTTTTTGTTTTGGGGCTTTCACAATGAAAAGAATCTGGCAAGGACGGACTTTGCCTTGCCAGATTCTTGCTTAATGAGCTGTTCTGTATTAGATGGTGCTTGAAGCTTTCTATTTGTGCTCAGAGGCCCTGGATGCAAATAGCTATTTTCTAGTTGTGTTCGAAGCTGCTGCATGCAAATAGCCGCTTTCTAATTGTACTCAGAATTCCTGGATGCAGATTGTCACTTTCTATTTGCACTCAAAGTCCTTGAAGGCAAAATGGTGACTTCAATTTGCAGAGAGGCTGTCAAAAGCAAATTGGTGGCCGGCAAGTCCCTCATCCTCTCACACCCTTTCTAGTCGGGTTCGCAGAGGCAGAAAGGAAGTGACTTCAACAAATGGGAACGATCGGCTAAAGCCGCTCTTATCCCTTT